>NZ_JAMPOT010000008.1:0-324393 GCF_028480685.1 Providencia sp. PROV174 | reverse complement strand
TCACAGAGCGAATTATTTAGAATATTATTAATTATCAAAACATATACTGTTGGCGATTTTAGCGATGTATTCACATTTTAATTTTCAGAACATATTTTTCGTCAGCGCATTGTAAGCTACACTTTAACTTTCTAAGTTATTGGCTTGGAACTAGAGAAAATATCTGGCTTTTTATTAATTAAGGGTTAACGATGTTTGGTTATCGTTCAAATGTACCGAAAGTGCGCCTTGTCACTGATAGAATGGTTATTCGTTTGACTTATGAGCGTGATAATTATCGACTAGCTGATTATTACAGCCTGAACAAAGACTTTTTAATTCCGTGGGAACCCATCAGGGATAACTCACATTACCAGCCTGCGGGCTGGCAGAATCGGTTACAAGTCATGAATGAAATGCATCGAGAAGGAAGTGCCTTCCATTTCTTACTATTAGACAAAGAAGAAAACGAAGTCATGGGGGTAGCGAACTTTAGTAATGTATTGCGTGGCTCATTTCATGCATGCTATCTAGGTTATTCACTGGGTCAAAAATGGCAAGGCCAAGGCCTAATGCACGAGGCGTTAACTCAAGCTATCCGTTATATGCAGCAACACCAAAAAATGCACCGAATTATGGCAAATTATATGCCTCATAATATGCGTAGTGGTAATTTATTGACTAAGCTTGGCTTTGAACGAGAAGGCTATGCAAAGCAATACTTACAAATCAACGGTGAATGGCGTGACCATGTATTGACGGCACTGACAGATAACACGTGGGTGCTGAATAAAGCCTAAATTCCTAATTTACTTTTCAATCGTAGTCAGTTGCAGTGCACACTGTTAAACTGATGCGATTGTATTCTTTTAGTCTATCAATCATGAATTTATTAAAATCATTGGCGGCAGTAAGCTCCATGACCATGATGTCTCGTGTGCTTGGCTTTATTCGTGACGCCATTATCGCTCGGGTTTTTGGTGCAGGAGCGGCTGCAGACGCCTTTTTTGTCGCATTTAAATTACCGAATCTTTTACGTCGAATTTTTGCCGAGGGGGCGTTTTCACAGGCGTTTGTTCCCATACTTGCGGAATACAAGAACCAACAGGGAGAGGAAGCTACCCGTACATTTGTCGCCTATATTGCTGGGATGCTAACCCTTGCTTTGGCGATTGTGACTATCCTTGGCATGATAGCTGCTCCTTGGATCATTTATGTCACCGCTCCTGGATTTACCGACGACGCTGATAAATTTGCGCTGACTACTGACCTTTTACGGGTCACATTCCCTTATATTTTTCTGATTTCACTGGTCTCCCTCGCTGGGGCAATTCTCAATACTTGGAACCGTTTTTCGGTTCCGGCATTCGCGCCGACATTGCTCAATGTCAGTATGATCATTTTTGCCGCTTTTGCCGCCCCATACTTTAATCCATCCATTATGTCATTGGCATGGGCGGTGCTGGTTGGTGGTGTTTTACAGCTAGTCTATCAGCTCCCGTACCTTAAAAAGGTGGGTATGTTAGTGTTACCGCGCTTGTCATTTCGTGATAGTGGGGTTTGGCGTGTAATGAAAATGATGGGGCCTGCCATTATTGGGGTCTCTGTTGCTCAAATTTCTTTAATTATCAATACAATATTCGCCTCTTTTTTGCAATCTGGTTCAGTATCATGGATGTATTACGCCGATAGGCTAATGGAATTGCCATCTGGAGTACTTGGTGTGGCTCTCGGAACGATTTTATTGCCTTCACTCGCGAAAAGCTTCACGAGCGGTAATCAAAATGAGTATCGCCAATTGATGGACTGGGGGTTACGCCTTTGTTTGTTATTAGCCTTACCATGTGCGTTAGGGTTGGCAATACTCTCTGAAGCATTAACGGTGTCTTTATTCCAATACGGTAATTTTACCGCGCATGACTCATTAATGACGCAATATGCTTTAATTGCCTATTGTGTCGGTTTAACGGGGATGATTTTGGTGAAAATTTTGGCACCGGGCTTTTATTCACGCCAAGATATTCGTACGCCTGTGAAAATTGCGATTGTCACTTTAATATTAACGCAATTGATGAACTTAGCTTTTATTGGCCCATTGCAACATGCTGGCTTAGCCTTGTCTATTGGGTTAGCGGCCTGTTTTAATGCAGGAGTCCTTTATTGGCAATTGCGCAAGCAAGATATTTTTCAGCCTTTAGCGGGTTGGAAAGGGTTTATATTTAAATTATTGATAGCCTTAATTGTAATGGGAGTCGTGCTATTTGGTGTCTTACATTTTATGCCATCTTGGCAAGAAGGTAATATGCTGATGCGTATGCTACGTTTGATAGGTGTCGTAATTGTTGGTGCGGGAAGCTATTTCGTTGCTTTATACGTGCTTGGGTTCCGCCCTCGTGACTTTATGAAACGTAGTATTGCGTAACGAATAATAAGCACATCAATAAACATTAAGCCCAAAATTTTGGGCTTTTTTTGTCTCTCAGATCTATTCATTTAAGTTATTGATGGCGGTTGATTTATTTGGAATTTGCTTCTGGGTGATCTTGCAATGAAAAGTTAGGTGAAGGGTGGAAATTGGCGTTAATACTTGCTTTGTAGCACAAACAAAAACGGCTCACCGAAGTGAACCGTTAACAGACAACCTATTGATTTGAACTACATTCTTTCAACGGTTTCAATACCCAGTGTGTCTAAGCCCGTTTTTAACGTTCTTTGGGTTAATGCAGCCAATTTCAAGCGGCTTTGGCGCTGTGCTTCGTCATCAGCTGACAAGATAGGGCAGTGCTCATAGAAACCAGAGAATAAACCTGCTAATTCATATAAATAAGCACACATAACATGAGGTGTACCATCACGAGCGACAGTTAGAATGGTTTCTTCAAACTGTAATAAACGTGTCGCAAGTGCAATTTCACGAGGGTCTTGTAATGAAATAGGCAGAGTTAAGTCTGCATGGGTTAAATTGGCTTTCTTGAAAATAGAAGCCACACGAGTATACGCATATTGCATATACGGAGCGGTATTTCCTTCGAAAGCTAACATGTTGTCCCAATCAAAAATATAATCCGTCGTTCTGTTTTTGGATAAATCAGCGTACTTAACCGCACCAATACCGACCACATTTGCGACGTTAAGTAATTCATCTTCAGGCATATCCGGGTTTTTCTCACGGATCAATGCTTGAGCGCGTTCAACCGCTTCATCAAGCAAGTCTGATAAACGAACAGTACCACCAGTACGAGTCTTAAACGGTTTGCCATCTTTACCTAGCATCATACCGAACATATGGTGCTCAAGCGCCATTGATTCAGGGATATAACCTGCTTTACGGACGATGGTCCATGCTTGCATCAAATGTTGATGTTGGCGTGAGTCAATATAGTAAAGTGAGCGGTCAGCATGTAAGGTTTCATAACGGTATTTAGCACAGGCAATATCGGTTGTTGTATACAAGAAGCCACCATCTTTTTTCTGGACGATCACGCCCATAGGTTCGCCTTCTTTATTTTTAAATTCATCAAGGAAAACAACCGTTGCGCCTTCACTCTCAACCGCTAAACCTTTAGCTTTTAAATCTGCAACAATACCCGGTAGCATGCTGTTATATAAGCTTTCACCCATCACGTCATCTTCAGTTAAGGTGACGTTTAAGCGGCGGTAGGTTTCTTGGTTTTGTTGCATGGTGATATCAACCAATTTACGCCACATTTGGCGGCAATACTCATCACCGGATTGCAATTTCACCACATAACCACGTGCGCGTACCGCGAACTCTTCATCTTCGTCGTAGTGCTTTTTGGCTTCACGGTAAAATTCTTCGAGGTCTGCAAGTGCCATATCCGTGGCATCTTCATTTTGTACTTTTTCGAGATAGGCAATTAACATACCAAATTGCGTACCCCAATCACCGACGTGATTGGCTCGAATGACTTTATGACCAATAAATTCTTGAGTACGTGCCGCAGCATCACCAATAATGGTTGAACGCAAGTGACCCACGTGCATTTGTTTTGCGACATTAGGCGCTGAATAGTCAATAACAATCGTTTCAGACTCGACTGGCGCGATGCCTAAGCGCTGTGAAGCTAATGCTTCTTCAACATGCTTTTCAACCCAAGTTGGCTCAAGGAAGATATTAATAAAGCCAGGGCCTGCAATTTCAACTTTGCTGGCAATCCCTTCTAAATCTAAGTGATTAACAAGCTGTTCTGCCAGTTGTCGCGGAGCTAGCCCCATCTTTTTAGCCGCGCCCATCACTCCATTAGCTTGGTAGTCACCAAACTGAGCTTTAGCGGATTGACGCACAAGTGCATCGCTGCCTTCTGGAGCACCCGCTGCTAACATCGCAGCACTAATTTTATCTGAAAGAATCGCCTGAATATTCACCGAATTACCTTAAATTACGAACATAGTTACCGCATTGTGCCATCACATGCGCATAACTAAAAGGTGGAAGAGAAAAATCGGCAGGTTTTATACCACATTTTGGGGCTCTCATGCTACAGTCTGCGTCATTGTTTAGCAGATAAGTTTTTGTAAAGGGGGGCTTTAAGTGCCACAGTTTAGCAAAATTTCGCAATTACAAGATTTATGGGATGACCTACCTGTATTTATTCGTAAATTACAACAGATGGCGCAGGAGATAAACCTATCATTGTCATCCTTTCCGATAGACCATATTTCAGTGCGCTGTCATCATCTTGCAACTGCAGAACGTTGGCACCAAGGATTACTGCAATGTGCGCAACTTTTATCTGACAATGTAATTAATGGTCGGCCGATTCGTTTATATGAGCTAAGCGAGCCGTTAAACATCGTAGGTCAAGATGTATTTATGATTGAATTACCTTTCCCAAAAGACAAAATTTACCCGAAAGAAAGCTGGGAACATATTGAAATGGTAATTGATGTTGAGCCAAGTGAGCTAGAAACCGCGGCATTCCAGTTGCTGCTTGATCCTTTACCCCAAGGATACCGACTGAAGATGAGCCAGCCTAAAGGGCAGCAAGAAAGGTTGCCAAATCCAACATTAGCAGTGTCAAATGGTGAAATAACCGTAAAATACCATCCATTCCCGCTAAAAAAGATAATTGAAAGTGAAAAATAAGTGATGTAATTAACGTTATTGTTCAATAGTTCTCGTTAACTTTTGGCGGTGTGATATCCATCCGATAACATTTTTTAATAAATGGCATTATTAGCCGAATTGTTAACGTTTAACATTAAATCTTTTCATTATTTTTGGGCACATAAAGTAGGTGTTTTATTGCTCTATTTCGGAGGTTGTGATGGCAAAACTGGAAATCTGTTGTTTTGGAATTGAATGCGCCCAAGTGGCCCAAGAGTATGGTGCAGATCGTATCGAGCTTTGCTCTGGCGCCGCTGATGGTGGCTTAACACCCAGTTATGGCTACCTGAAACTGGCAAAAGAAAAACTGCATATTCCAGTTCATCCTATTATTCGTCCTCGTGGTGGTGATTTTTGCTATAACATCAGTGAATTTGACGTGATCCGTGAAGATTTAATTATGATTAAGGAAATGGGTTTTCCAGGCGCTGTTATCGGTATATTGGATAGCGAAGGGCGCATTGATATCAACAGGATGCACACGTTGATGGAAATAGCACAGGGGATGAATATTACCTTCCACCGTGCATTTGATATGTGTATTAACCCATTGTTAGCTTTAGAACAATTAAAGGAACTCGGCGTAGCTCGCATTTTAACCTCTGGGCAGCAACAAAGCGCGGAGCTAGGTTTACCGCTTTTGAAAGAGCTACATGAAAAAAGCCAGCAAATTAATGGCCCACAAATAATGGCGGGTGCGGGCGTACGTTTGGCCAATTTAAGTAAATTTATGGAAATCGGCTTATCTGAGGTACACAGTTCCGCAGGGAAAACGGTACCATCAACCATGAGTTACCGCAAAGTGGGCGTGACAATGGCCTCTAATAGTGAATCAGATGAATTTACTCATTATTGTGTGGATGGTCCTACGGTCGAAGCGATGAAGGACTTTATTTCTATTACAGAAAAAGTTTCTGTTTAATTGCTGCTGGCCTCAATACACGGCTTTGATATAGAAATTTTACATAGCTTGTTATTCTTTAAGGAAAATCAATTCGTTGGTTTTCCTTATTGTTTTTTAGTCATCAATTAGTTTAATGTCATTAAAATAGCCAATAAGAAGACTAAAAATATGATTTATTTATCATTAATGGTTTAATTATTGCTTGTGTTGATGCATGTCAATTAACCCTTATTTTTATAAGGCTACTATCTAATTACTATAAGAATACTAAGTAATTCAATTTATAATAATTAATAAGGTAGCAATGTAATGATCAATAAAATCAGGGAAAAAGCGCTGAGTCGGCGACAGTTTATTCAGGCTTCTGCCTCTGTCGCTACGACAACGGCTATCGTCAGCTCCATCTCACTACCTTTTTCCGCTCAAGCAACACCAACCATCACAATCCAACCCGATGAAGTCAGCGAAAAAATCAAATACAGCGCATGCTTAGTCAATTGTGGCAGTCGCTGCCCACTCAAAGTACATGTAAAAGATGATGTCATTACTCGTATATCGAATGAAACCATGTATGACGACACACAGTTTGGTTTGCACCAAATACGCCCTTGTTTAAGAGGGCGTTCTGTTCGCTGGAAAACCTATAACCCAGACCGCTTGAAATACCCGTTATTGCGTACAGGTAAACGGGGAGAAGGAAAATTTAAACGGATCAGTTGGGATGAAGCCACGACGATTGTGGCACAAAAACTGCGCTCAACCATTGATACATATGGCAATGAAGCGATTTATTATCAGTATGGTTCAGGATCTACCGGTGCTAATTTACAAGGGCGTAATGCCTGTAAGCGGTTACTAAGCCAACTCGGAGGGTTTCTTGACCAACATGGAACCTACTCGACTGCACAAATAAACGGCGTTATTCCATATGTTTATGGCAAGTTGGATGATTCACTGTTGTCTGAAATAGCCAATAGCGATTTAGTGGTGATGTTTGGCCATAATATCGCGGAAACACGGATGTCCGGTGGCGGCCAATTCTACGAAACCCTAAAAGCATTAGAAAAAAGCCAAGCTAAAGTCATTATTATTGACCCGCGTCGCACCGATAGCGTGACAACGCTAGGCGCTGAATGGATCCCGATTTATCCGGGTACTGACGGTGCGCTTGTGGCTGCGATTATCCATACATTGATTAAAGAACAATTAACAGATGAAGACTTTCTAGCGAAATACTGTGTGGGTTGGGATAACCAGACACTCCCTGAGTCCGCAGCCAAAAATGGCTCATATAAGGATTATATTTTAGGGCTAGGTGATGATGGTATTGAAAAAACACCGCAGTGGGCTAGCCAAATTACAGGCGTCTCACCAGTTCGAATTATTCAACTGGCTCGTGAGTTAGGTAATGCGAAAGCCGCGTGGATTTCTCAAGGTTGGGGATTACAAAGGACGGCATCGGGTGAACAAGCTGCACGGGCTGTGATGATGTTACCGATTGTCACGGGGCACATTGGACGTCCAGGAACGAATGCCGGAGGATGGGGAGGAAACGTGGCGTATTCTGTGCCAGGTTTTGCTATTCCAAACCCAGTTAAAACCAAGATTCCGTGTTTTATGTGGACAGATGCGATTGTGCGTGGAACCGAAATGACTGCGACAAATTCAACTCTGTTGGGTAAAGAACGTCTTGAAACGAATGTGAAATTTTTATGGCACTATGCGAGTAATGTCACGGGTAACCAACATTCTGACCTAAACAAAACCCACAAAATTCTAACAGATGAGTCTTTATGCGAATTTATTTTGGTGTGGGATACGCATATGACGGCATCGACTAAATATGCGGATTTAATTTTACCTGATGTGACCAGTGTTGAATCAAATGATTTAATTAATAACTCATATGCCAGCGGTGCTTATCACTATGCTATTCGCCTACAAAATGCGATTACCCCATTATGGGAGTGTCGCCAATCTTATGATGTTTTAACTGATATTGCTGAAAAACTGGGTATTAAAGACCAATTTACCGAAGGTCGTACTCATGAGCAGTGGATAGAACATTGCTATAACCTGATGCGAGAAAAAAATCCCCATTTGCCCTCGTTCGAAGAAACGAATGACATGGGAATTGTTGATAGAAAATTGGCAAACAGTGCAGATTATATAGCATTAAAACCATTCAGAGATTCACCTGAAACCGCGCCATTGCCAACACCATCGGGTAAAATTGAAATTTATTCAGAAAGGCTCGCTAAGATAGCGAAAGAGTGGGAATACCCTGCTGACCAGCGGATCCCTGCTGTACCTGAATATTGTGTAAATACTGAAGGCGTTGAAAATAAGCAAGCTAAACAAAAATATCCACTGCAAATGACAGGCTATCATGATAAAGGCCATGCGCATTCTTCATATTTTAATATTGCAATGCTGCGCGAAGCCGTTCCTCACCAGTATTGGATTAACCCAATTGATGCGTCGGCTCGTGGCATTCAGGATGGTGATATTACTGAAATTTTCAATGACCGTGGGCGTATGCATATTAAAGCAAAAGTGACGGAGCGCGTATTACCTGGTGTGATTGCAGTCCCGCAAGGTGCTTGGCGAGAAGTCAATGAGGAGGGGGTCGATATTGGTGGTTGTATTAATACACTAACGACACAACAGCCTTCCGCTCTTGTTAAAGGAAATCCACAACATACTAACTTAGTTGACGTGAAACGTGCATAAGGAGTGACGAATGAAACAGTATGGTTTTTATTTTGACTCAACAAAATGCACAGGGTGTAAAACGTGTCAGGTGAGTTGTAAGGATGAAAAAGACCTTGATTTAGGGCCTAAATTTCGTCGGGTATACGAGTTTGGTGGTGGAGCATGGCAACAACAAGAGGGGATATGGCAACAGAATGTTTATAACTACTATCTATCGATTTCCTGTAATCATTGTTCTAACCCAACCTGTGTTGCGGGATGCCCAACTGGTGCGATGCACAAACGTGAACAAGACGGACTAGTGGTGGTCGACCAAACCATTTGTGTGGGATGTCGCTACTGCGAGTTACGTTGCCCATACGGTGCACCACAGTATGACGAAAAGAAAAAATTGATGAGTAAATGCGATGGATGCTATGAACGCGTCGAAAAAGGGATGAAACCCGTTTGTGTTGAATCTTGCCCACAACGCGCATTGGACTTTTATGATATCAACATCCTTCGCGAGCGCCATGGCAATATTAGTGGGATTGCTCCCATGCCAAACCCATCTCTTACTAATCCTAATATTGTCATTAAGCCGCATAAAGATGCTAAACCTTGTGGTGACAAGAGCGGGAAATTACAAAACCCAGCAGAGGTATAACATGCACGAACTTCCACTCGTTTTTTTCACCGTATTGGGGCAATCGGCAGCAGGTTTATATTTATTGGCGTATGCGAGCCGAAAACTGGGGATGTTGAGCGAGAACCAATTGCGTCATACCAATATAGCGGCATTTGTCATCATGATCATTGCGCTAGTCATTGGTGGATTACACGTTGGGCAGCCTCTACGCTTCTTTAATATGCTTTTAGGCGTAGGCCGCTCACCAATGAGTAATGAAGCTTTACTCAGTGGTATTTTTGTCGCTTTTGGGGCTGCAACTTTATTATTCACCTTATTGATTAAAAATAAAGTGTTGAGTGAACTGTGTAATATTGCCACGGTGATTTTTGGTTTGGCATTCGTATGGTCAATTCCTCAAGTTTATAATATTGCCACAGTAGCCAATTGGTTTACTGTTTTCACGACATTACAAATGTGGATGACACTGTTAGTGGCTGGTGGCGCGTTAGCCATTCTATTCGGCGCTCAGCGGTTAGGGGCGATGGCATTTTTGATTGGTTCAATTATTATTTTTGTTACTCGCGCGGCTTATGTATCATTTTTAGGCGAGACAGGGCCAGAGATTAGTGCCGAGCAAGCTGGTTTTTGGAGCTTCCAATTAGTCGTCTTAGCGGTGATGTTGTTTGTTTATCCGGCTCTGCTATATCGAGGAAGAAATTCATCCGTACTATTAGGCCTATGTGCGCTAGCGGTTATTTTAGCCGAGTTATCTGGCCGAATTGCCTTCTATAATTTATGGCAAATAACAATGTAATCGCTTGTTAACTACCATGATAATAAATGCCTATGACTTGATTGCCATAGGCATTTTATCTTTATGGCTTACGCGCAACTAAAATTGCACGTAGTGGTGCGGGGTAACCTTCGATAGTTTTAGTTTTATCATTGGGGTCTAAAAATTCAGCTAATGAATCTGTTTTCATCCATTGTGTGCGGCGTTGCTCTTCCAAAGAAGTTACTTCTTGGTCAACAATTCGGACATCGACAAAACCACATTTCTCTAACCAAACTTTGAGCATTTTAGCGGAAGGAATAAAATAGACATTACGCATTTGGGCATAGCGCTCACCGGGGATCAAACACTGAAACTCATCCCCCTCAATAACCAGGCTCTCTAAAACCAATTCTCCTTCGCTGACTAATTGGTTTTTAAGTTGCCATAAATGGTCGAGTGGTGAACGGCGGTGGTAAAGTACACCCATTGAGAACACAGTATCAAATGCTTTCAATTCAGGTAGTTGTTCAATACCTAAAGGTAACAAGTGGGCACGTTGGTCATCGCCTAATAGCTTTCTTACTGCTTCAAATTGGCATAAAAATAATTCCGTTGGGTCTATCCCAACGACAAATTTGGCCTCTTGCCCTAACATACGCCACATATGATAACCGCTGCCACAACCGACATCTAAGATATAACGGTCTTTTAGTGATGAAATATGGGGGAGTACGCGATCCCATTTCCAATCGGAGCGCCATTCAGTATCAATATTGACACCATAGAGAGAAAATGGACCTTTGCGCCATGGCATTAATTGTTGAAGAATATTATTTAAGCGCCGAGTTTCGCCTGCAGTGAGCTCGGGTTCACGTGTCGCTGTCACGCTATGACGTAAATCCAAATCAGTAGGAACCATAATTGGCAGGTTATCTAGCATTTTTTCCCATGAAGAAAAGCCACCATGTAACCCTTGCTTTTTCCATTCTGAAAGTTGTGCTGGAAGCGTTTCAAGCCAATGACTTAGCGGGCCAACGGCAATTTGTTGGTAAAAACGACCAAAATCAATCATGCCTAGACCTCTTTGATGGCTAACAGTGAACCAAAATTAAAGCACTGGAACCAAACTTCACAGTGAGTAAAACCGGCACTTTTTAAACGAGCTTTATGTGCATCAACAGAATCTGTGAGCATTACGTTTTCTAACATGCTACGTTTTTGGCTGATTTCTAATTCGCTATAGCCATTTGCTCGTTTAAAATCGTGGTGCATATTGAATAATAACTCACCGATTTCTTTGTCTTCGAAGTTAAACTTCTCGGAAAGGACTAAAATACCGCCGGGTTGTAGCCCTTGATAAATTTTACTGAGTAATAATTGGCGATCATCTGGGTTGAGAAATTGTAAAGTAAAATTGAGCACAACCATGGAAGCATTTTCGATATTTACATCACGAATATCACCTTCTATAACGTCAACCGGTGTATCCGCCCGATAGGCATCAATATGGCGTCGGCAACGTTCAACCATAGCAGGAGAGTTATCAACAGCAATAATTTTGCTTTTTTCTACTGTAATATTACGCCTTATAGATAAGGTTGCTGCACCTAAAGAGCAGCCTAAATCGTAAACATGGCTGTTGGGTTTGACAAAACGACCCGCTAGCATGCCAATCATCGTAATAATATTAGAGTACCCTGGAACGGAGCGTTGAATCATATCAGGGAATACTTCAGCCACTTTTTCATCGAATTGCCAGTCACCAAGGTTAGCGATAGGCGCAGAGAAAAGGCGATCTTTTGAGGTTGGATCTGAGTTTGACATAAGTTCTGTATTAAGCAAAAACAAAAGTAGTAAAGGATTGTATCAGAAAGGCTGTCTACTGAAAATCAATCCATAAGCAATGAAATAATGAGCGGCACATTAATAACACGTGCCGTTACAGAGAGTAAAAACTATAGATTAAATGAAACGATTTGCAGCCAAGGTAGGTAATACGTATTGGCGATAACCATCAGTGCCATTGCAAGGTAAGTTGCGACCATGCCTGAACGGCGATATGAGTAATCGTGATTTTTCAAACCATAAGAGTGCAGTATTCGACCAGCAATTAAGATCAGGCCACAAATATGAATCATCCACACTTGTGCGCCATTCATTTCCATTAAAAGCAATAAAATTAATGAAATGGGAATGTATTCGATGGCATTACCATGAACGCGGATTGCGGTTTGCAACTCATAAAAACCGCCATCACCATAAGCTATACGGTATTGATTACGCAGCTTCACAACATTTAAGGATAATCTAAGCAGCAGTAAGGCACCCAGTACAGCATACAAAGAGCTGACCATTTTTTACTCCACCATAAAACGAATCAAACTATGAAAACACCTAAAAATATAAGTTATAGTAATGGGTATTAACAATATTTTGTGAATTGTAAATCCTAAAAAGCCGTTAGACAAATGAAATCACAACTTTTTTTTGGGTAATCCTAACGCGCTATTTGATCAAACCTTCTTTCTTTAAGCGAGTTAAAATAGTCACCGCCGTGGTTGAGCAGCGTGGTAAATCGTCAATACTAAACCAATCTAGTTCAGCAATCTCAGCGGCAGGGTGTGGCTCACCTTGATAGTCTGCAAAGTAACAACGAATGCGGACTTGCGTTCCATCTGTTTTTCCATCAGCAGGGCCAATAAACTCACCATAAAACCGGATAGAAGCGACATCTAGCTCAAGTTTTAATTCTTCGGTAATCTCACGGCAGAGTGCTTGTTCATCAGTCTCACCTTGCTCACGTTTTCCGCCGGGGATGTAAAACAAACTTTTATTATGGGAACGTACCATCGCAATTTTGTGATCTGATAAGGTAATTAACCCCAGTTTATCAATGATTTTAGCACTCATAATATGGTCACTCTGTTATTTAACGATGATAAGAGAATTATTGCTGTAAGTGAGTCATTAAGTAAAATGATAAAATTACTTAATGACTTAAATTATATTGTTTAAAAATTATTTTTTCTCAACGATTTTTACCAATTCATAACGAATACTTGGCGCATCAGCGGGTGGGTTTGGTACATCAAATTGCTTCACTTGCAAGGTATAAGAGAAGCCTGGTTGGTATTCGAAGCCTTGAATTGAACTATAAAAAAGTTGCCAGTCATCACTTGGGTTTTCTTTCACTTTCATGCACTTCATTGGGGCAACTCCCATACAATCAGCAAGTGAAGAATCAATGTAAAAAGTTTTTGTATTATCAGTCTCTGCGGGTTTCATGTTTTGGCATCCAGCGAGTAGTACGAACATGGAAGTGGCAAGTAAAAATTTTTTCATGGGCAATCCTTAAACTGCAGATGGTGATTAATTCAGCGTTGTATCTGTATGTTGTGATTATAGCAAACTGAAAAAGGTAACGATTCTGAAATAGAAAGATTTATAATTAAAGAGGTATTTATTAATCAATAGTTGAATTGGAAAACATTAAGTGATGTTACTTTGCTCAAAAAGACATCGAACTAATAAAATAAACCTCTGCTGCAATATGTACATGGTGCGGATAGTCCCTTAAAATCGATAGGATCATCGTGATAGACGTCTATCTCGCCATTCAATTTTATTATTGTTGATTAGCACGACAATAATTGATGAAAATATGATTAAAAACAAAATGGTTTACGTGTTATGTAGAATACGTAACTATTTGTCTAACAGAATTTCCTGTATAATGTCTGCCTTTTTGACATTCTGAATTTTCAGCTCAATGTTCAGCAAAATGCCAAATTTCCGCAGCAAGCAAATGCACAACAAGCTGAGTAAAAGGATATTGTATGCGTACTAATTATTGTGGGCAGTTAAACATCGCTCACGAAGGCCAAAAGGTCACTCTTAGTGGATGGGTAAACCGCCGCCGCGATCTAGGTGGTTTGATTTTTATCGATATGCGTGACCGTGAAGGTATCGTGCAAGTTTTCTTCGATCCCGATCGTAAAGACATATTTGAAAAAGCGTCAGAGCTGCGTAATGAGTTCTGTATCCAAATCACAGGGACAGTACGCGCACGTCCAGATAGCCAAAAAAATAAAGATATGGCAACGGGCGAAATTGAAGTATTTGCTGAAGAACTGAATGTTTTCAATAAGTCAGAGCCGCTGCCATTAGATAGCAACCAAACGAATACAGAAGAGCGTCGTTTAAAATATCGTTATTTAGATTTACGCCGCCCTGAGATGTCTGAGCGTCTGCGCACACGCGCCAAAATCACCAGTTTTGTTCGTAATTTTATGGATAACGAAGGGTTCTTGGACGTTGAGACGCCAATGCTAACCAAGGCAACACCGGAAGGTGCTCGTGACTACTTAGTACCAAGCCGTGTTCATAAAGGTAAATTCTACGCATTACCGCAATCACCACAATTGTTTAAACAATTACTGATGATGTCTGGTATTGACCGTTATTACCAAATCGTAAAATGCTTTCGTGATGAAGATTTACGTGCAGACCGCCAACCTGAATTTACCCAAATCGATGTTGAAACCTCATTCATGACCGCAGAGCAAGTGCGTGAAATTATGGAACGTATGATCCGTAATTTATGGTTAGAGGTAAAAGGGGTTGATTTAGGTAACTTCCCAATCATGACCTTTGCAGAAGCTATGCGTCGTTATGGTTCAGATAAACCAGACCTACGTAACCCAATGGAGTTAGTGGATGTTGCGGATATCGTAAAAGATGTTGAATTTGCGGTGTTCTCAGGCCCAGCGAACGACCCGAAAGGCCGTGTTGCGGCTCTGAAAGTCCCAGGTGGCGCTGCTATGACGCGTAAGCAAATCGACGAATATGGTCAATTTGTTGGTATTTATGGTGCGAAAGGTTTGGCTTGGATGAAAGTCAACGAACGCGCTCAAGGCCTTGAAGGTATTCAAAGCCCAGTCGCAAAATTCTTGAGCGAAGACGTGATTAACCAATTACTAGACCGTACAGGTGCAGTTGATGGCGATATCTTGTTATTCGGTGCGGGGGCAAAAAATGTCGTAACCGATTCAATGGGTGCATTACGTTTGAAAGTCGGCCGTGATTTTGAATTAACCAATTTAAATAGCTGGCAGCCACTGTGGGTGATTGATTTCCCAATGTTTGAAGATAATGGTGAGGGCGGGTTAACTGCGATGCACCATCCATTTACTTCTCCTAAAGATTTTTCACCTGAAGAATTGGCAAATAAACCTGAAGAAGCCGTTGCTAATGCGTATGATATGGTCATCAATGGTTACGAAGTTGGTGGTGGTTCAGTACGTATTCACCGCAATGAAATGCAACAAACAGTATTTAGTATTTTAGGCATTAATGAAGAAGACCAACGCGAAAAATTTGGCTTCTTATTAGATGCATTGAAATATGGTACGCCACCACATGCTGGCTTAGCATTTGGTCTTGACCGTTTAGTGATGCTGTTAACAGGAACCGATAATATTCGTGATGTTATTGCTTTCCCGAAAACAACAGCGGCAGCGTGTTTAATGACGAATGCTCCAAGCCATGCGAACCCTGATGCATTGACGGAGCTCGCTATCGCCGTGGTTGCGAAAGACGAAGAGTAAGCTCAATGAAAAAATATAAGCGCCCGGAATCGGTATTAGTCATTATAGTGGCTCAAAGTAGTGGACGGGTGCTTATGTTACGACGTAAAGACGACCCAGACTTCTGGCAATCAGTGACTGGAAGTTTGGAGCCTGATGAAACGCCGTATGAAACGGCATGTCGTGAAATAAAAGAAGAAACAGGTTTTGAGGTTGAACAAAACCAGCTGCAAGATTTATCGCACAGTATCATCTTTGAAATTTTCCCGCATTTCAGGCATCGTTATGCACCTGATGTGAGCCATTGCAAAGAGCATTGGTTTAAATTGGTGCTAAGCGAAGAACAAATACCATTACTGACGGAACACAGTGAATATCATTGGTTAGCCCCTGAGGAAGCGGCTAAGTTAACGAAATCATGGAGTAACGGTCAGGCTATTTTAGAATTTGCTAATTAATTATTGTATTGACGTTTTTGGAGATATTTCATGGCAGGTCATAGTAAATGGGCCAATACCAAACACCGTAAAGCAGCCCAAGATTCTAAGCGCGGTAAGATTTTCACAAAAATTATTCGTGAGCTGGTCACCGCCGCACGTTTAGGTGGTGGTGATACCGGTACTAACCCACGTTTACGTGCCGCAGTGGATAAAGCATTATCAAATAACATGACTCGTGACACCTTAAACCGTGCAATCGCACGCGGTGTGGGTAATGATGAAAATGATAATATGGAAACCATCATTTATGAAGGTTATGGTCCTGGTGGCACAGCCGTGATGGTTGAGTGCTTAAGTGACAACCGTAACCGTACCGTATCTGAAGTACGCCATGCATTCACTAAAACTGGCGGTAACTTAGGAACAGATGGTTCAGTATCCTATTTATTCACCAAACGTGGTGTTATTACTTATGCACCGGGTGTCGATGAAGATGCATTGATGGAAGCAGCACTTGAAGCCGGTGCTGATGATGTTGAGACTTATGACGATGGTGCTATTGATGTTTACACCACGTTTGAAACGTTTGGTACGGTAAAAGATGCATTAGACGCAGCTGGCTTTACCAGTGAGGCGGCTGAAGTTTCGATGATCCCATCGATTACCGCAGAGCTTGATGCAGAAACCGCACCAAAATTAATGCGTCTTATCGATATGTTAGAGGATTCAGACGACGTTCAAGAAGTTTATCACAACGGTGATATTTCTGACGAAGTCGCTGCCACACTGTAAATAGTGAGGCACTAAATGACAGCATAGTCATTTAGCATAATCCGCGTAGAGAAAGCGGGCTGGCGCAGCCTGTTTTCTCTAACGCCTTCTACTCTTTCCTTTCCTTTATCCGCTATACTTTATTTTATATCAATGAGCTAACTCGCTTTTAGTTTTTATCAGTGATTCAAATAGCTATTTAGTTGAAATTGATAGTATTATGAAATGGATAGTATTATGAAGCTTATTAGAACAACTTGATCAATATAAAGAGGTATAGATAAATTTATATGGCGATTATTTTAGGTATTGACCCCGGTTCTCGTGTTACGGGATACGGTGTTATTCGCCAGCAAGGCCGGCAACTACTGTATTTAGGTAGTGGGTGTATTCGTACACAAGTTGATGATTTACCAAGTCGTCTGCAACGAATTTACGCGGGTGTCTCGGAAATTATCACACAATATCAACCGGATGTATTATCCATTGAACAAGTATTTATGGCGAAGAATGCGGATTCAGCATTAAAACTTGGGCAAGCTCGAGGCGCAGCTATTGTTGCTGCTGCAAACATGAATATACCCGTATTTGAATATGCAGCTCGTCAGGTCAAACAAACGGTTGTAGGTACGGGGGCCGCAGAAAAAAGCCAAGTACAGCATATGGTTAAATCAATTCTAAAATTGTCAGCGAGCCCACAGTCTGACGCAGCAGATGCTTTGGCAATTGCGATTACACATTGCCATTTCAATCAAAATCTTTTAAAAGTTGGCGATCCACGGTTAGTTTTAACTCGTGGACGTTTAAAATAGAGAGTTTATCTTAAACAGAATTGCTTATTAATAAATAGCGTGTAGCTGGATATGCATCCAGCATTTTTTGTGGTATAAACAACAGTATTGATGATAATAAACCAACCTGCTCAAGGTTTAGTTAGTAATAGAGGGCTTCAATGTGATAGGTCGTTTACGTGGTATTGTTTTAGAAAAGCAACCTCCAATCGTATTATTAGAACTACAAGGTGTCGGTTATGAAGTCCATATGCCAATGACTTGTTTCTATGAATTGCCCGAAATTGGTCAAGAAGCGATTGTTTTTACTCACTTTGTTGTTCGTGAAGATGCCCAGTTACTATATGGTTTTAACGATAAGCAAGAAAGGGCGTTATTTAAAGAGCTGATCAAAGTAAATGGTGTTGGCCCCAAATTAGCTCTTGCGATTTTATCCGGTATGTCTGCTCAACAATTTGTTTCCGCGATTGAACAAGAAGCGATTGCATCATTGGTTAAATTACCTGGAATTGGCAAGAAAACCGCAGAACGCTTAGTGGTCGAAATGAAAGACCGCTTTAAAGGACTCAATGGGGATTTATTTAATCCAAACAGCGACATTAATCTGCCAAATGTAAACAGTAAAGTTCCCAATATGGCCGATATTGAAGCAGAAGCTGCCGCTGCATTGATTGCTTTAGGGTATAAACCACAAGAAGCAAGCCGAATGGTAAGTAAAGTTGCAAAACCGGATAGCGATTCTGAAACATTGATCCGTGATGCCCTTCGTGCCGCACTTTGATTGAGAGAATTTTAATATGATTGAAGCTGATCGCCTAATAACTGCTGAAGTATTACAGTCAGATGAAGAAGCTATTGACCGTGCGATCAGGCCAAAGCTATTGAATGAGTACATTGGTCAGCCTCAGGTTAAAGACCAAATGGAAATATTTATTCAAGCAGCGAAAATGCGAGGCGATGCGCTTGACCATCTGCTCATCTTTGGTCCTCCAGGGTTAGGAAAAACCACTCTAGCAGGGATTGTTGCAAATGAACTCGGTGTTAATCTGCGTACCACTTCAGGGCCCGTATTAGAAAAAGCAGGCGATTTAGCTGCCATGCTAACTAATTTAGAGCCCCATGATGTCCTATTTATTGATGAAATCCATCGATTATCTCCAGTTGTTGAGGAAATACTTTATCCTGCAATGGAAGATTACCAACTCGATATCATGATAGGTGAAGGGCCTGCGGCGCGCTCGATTAAAATTGATCTTCCGCCTTTCACATTAATTGGCGCAACGACTCGTGCAGGGTCGCTCACATCACCATTACGTGATCGCTTTGGTATTGTGCAACGCCTAGAATTTTATCAAGTTGATGATTTACAACATATTGTCAAGCGTAGTGCCCAATATATGGGGTTAGATATCACCGAAGAAGGGGCGCTACAAGTTGCGATGCGTTCAAGGGGAACTCCACGTATCACCAACCGTTTGTTACGTCGTGTACGGGATTTTGCTCAAGTGAAAGGTGATGGTTCGATTAATGGGCTAATTGCTAACCAAGCTTTGGACATGCTAAATGTCGATGCTGCAGGTTTTGATTATTTAGATAGAAAGCTTCTAGTTGCTATCATTGATAAATTTATGGGTGGTCCTGTTGGTGTTGATAACCTCGCCGCAGCCATTGGAGAGGAGCGCGAAACTATAGAGGATGTTTTAGAGCCTTATCTTATCCAGCAAGGTTTTATTCAGCGTACCCCTCGAGGTCGAATGGCGACGGTTCATGCATATAACCACTTTGGTTTAACGCCTAAAGAAATTTAATTATATTAAATGAATAAATATGGCCCCAACATTGTTTTCAATGTTGGGGCCATTTGCATTAAAAATAGTATGTAATAACTGAAATTATGTATCTTAAAGCTTAAATTAATTTTTCGCTTTTATTGCTAAGCTAAGTACAAATAGAATAGCCGATACCAACACAACTGACGGCCCAGCTGGGGTATCGTAGAAAGCAGAGAGAGTGAGCCCCCCGGTTACAGCAATCATACCAATTAAGACAGCGATGAAGGCCATTTGCTCAGGTGTTCGAGCAAAACGCCGAGCCGTTGCTGCTGGTATAATCAATAAAGATGTAATAATTAATGCCCCGACAAACTTCATTGCGATACCAATTGTTAGTGCGGTAACTAACATCAGTAATAAGCGCAGTCGTTGAATATTAATCCCATCAACAAAAGCAAGTTCAGGGCTAACCGTTATCGACAAAAGTGCCCGCCAACGATAAAAAAGCAACCCGCAAACGACAATAACGCCAATAAAAATCGTTATAATGTCTTCATAGCTTACTGAGAGTAAGTCACCAAATAAGTAAGCCATTAGGTCAACGCGAACATTAGCCATTAAGCTAACAACGACTAAACCTAAAGACAGCGAACTGTGTGCCATAATTCCCAGTAAAGTATCAACGGCAAGTTGTGGGCGCTTTTCTAGCCAAACTAAAATTAAGGCTAGTAGCAAGGTTACAGCAATAACGGCATAGAATGGGTTGATATTTAATAGAAGCCCAAATGCAACTCCTAATAATGAAGCATGAGCTAGCGTATCGCCAAAATAGGACATTCGGCGCCACACTACAAAAGAGCCTAGAGGACCTGCCGCAATGGCAAGTAGCATGCCTGCTATCCAGCCAGGTAATAGTAACTCAATCATGTTTGCAGTCCTTGCTGTGTTGGTGACCAACAATAATATTACCTTCTAAATCATGTTGATGATTATGTTGATGGCGGTATACACCAAGTTGTTGAGCACCGCGATAACCAAACATTGCGACAAATTCTGGGTGGTTTGAAACAACATCGGGCGCACCAGAACAGCAAATATGGCCGTTAATGCAAAGTACTTTATCTGTTTTTGCCATCACGAGATGCAAGTCATGGGAAACCATTAATACAGCGCAGTTAAGCTCAGTTCTTAATTGGTTGATTAAGTCATATAGTGCAACTTGGCCTGTAATATCAACGCCTTGAGCTGGTTCATCAAGTACGAGGAGATCCGGTTTATTGAGTAGGGCACGAGCCAGTAAAACACGTTGTGTTTCACCGCCTGATAACTTTTGCATCGGTTGTTCAAGTAAATGCGTTGCTTTGACTCTTTCGAGTGCAGGTAATAAATGCTCTTTACGAACACCAAGTTTTAATAACATAAAACGTTTAACAGTGAGGGGTAGCGTCGTATCCAAATGAAGTTTTTGTGGAACATAGCCAATAGCGAGAGAAGAAGGACGCGTAATAGTACCTGATGTAGGGGCAAGTAGCCCGAGTACAACACGTACAATTGTTGATTTTCCAGCTCCATTCGGGCCTAAAAGGGTTACGATATCACCTTTATTCAGTTCAAAGGTAACATCATTGAGAACCTGTTTTTCGCCAAATGAAACAGAAATCTTATTTAAAGTCAGTAATGGTTGCATGTGAAAAACATCTTGCAGAATTCATGTTGTGTTATATTATAACATTTCAAAATCAAAATCACGGAAAAAGACTGCTATGATACATAAATCGAAAAACATTGCCTGCAAATTTCTTTTTGGGGCGGTGGCGAGCTCCGTATTAAGTGCAACAATGGTATCAGCTGCGAATGCTGATGTTGTGGCTTCAATTCGCCCACTGGCCTTTATTGCCGCGGGAATTGCTGATGGTGTCACTGAGACACAAGTTTTATTACCAGACGGTGCTTCGCCCCATGATTATGCACTTAAACCTTCTGATTTGAAAAAAATTAAACAGGCTGATTTATTCGTATGGGTTGGTCCTGATATGGAAATGTTTTTACAGAAGCCAATCAATACATTACCGCAGAATAAACGCCTAGCATTGGCTGAACAGAAAAATATTAAGCCACTTCTTATGGCAGAGTCCCATGAAGATGAACACGACCATGAACATGGAGATGAAGCTAATCATGACAAGGATCACGAACATCATCACCACGGTGAGTATAATATGCACATCTGGTTGTCTCCAGAAATTGCAAATTTTGCTGCACAAGACATTTATGAACGTTTAGTAGAGCTTTATCCTGATCAAAAAGATAAGCTAGACGTAAACCTTCGTAAATTCAAAGAAAATATGACGCAAAATGATCAGAAAATTGCTAGTATTTTGCAGCCAGCTAAAAACAAGGGTTATTTTGTTTTTCACGACGCTTATGGCTACTTTGAAAAACACTATCAATTAGCTCCATTGGGGCACTTTACGATAAACCCAGAAATACAACCTGGCGCGCAGAAATTACATCAAATACGAACACAATTGGTTGAGCATAAAGCGCAATGTGTTTTTGCTGAGCCGCAATTCAGGCCTGCTGTGATTGAAAGTGTAGCACGTAATACGGGGGTGAAAATGGGAACTCTCGACCCACTAGGAATTGGGCTGGCAATAGGGCCGGATAGCTACATGCAGTTTTTGACTCAATTATCAGAGCAATATGCCAGCTGCCTGGATTAAAAATAGAAGGAATTGTTTAGTGCAGCAAATGGCCAAAAGTCTGGCTCAGGTATACGGTAGCCTGTCTAGAACACACAAAATTGTATTAAGTACGCTCACTGTAGCGACTATGGCCGTCGCAATTTGGCGGCCAGTTCATGTACCAACAACTGCTGAATATGATGGTACACCGGATACCATCATTCCGCTCTCATTATTACCTGCAAGTGATGCTACCGACGATATAATTCAAGACAGTAGTGAGCAGCTACCCGATGAAGGCCTCGCTGATACCGAAGCAGAAGCCGTAGAGACGGGGGGCGTGGCTGCGCCTCTCGTCCATGAATATGTGGTTGCAAGTGGTGATAACTTAACGACTATTTTAACTCAATTCGGTATTGAAGCTGGTGATGTTGCAACACTATCTAATCAACATAAATCACTGAGAAATCTGAAGATAGGCCAGTCATTAAATTGGTCGTTAAGTGATCAGGGTGAGTTAGAGTCATTAACATGGGAAGTTTCTCGCCGTGAGACCCGCGTATTTACCCGTGTTGGGACGACAAACAAATTTGAAGAAGCTAAGCAGATTCGCGAAGGTGAATGGACTAACAGTGTTTTAAAAGGTACGGTTGACGGTACATTTGCACAAAGCACAAATAAAGCGGGCTTAACACGCAATGAAGGCCGTGAGGTAATTAAAGCCTTACAATGGCAGGTTGATTTCAAAAAATTGAAAAAAGGCGATAAGTTCAGTGTATTAATGAGCAGGGAAATGCTTAATGGTCGCAGTGAACAGAGCCAACTTATTGGTGTTCGCCTACAAACGAATGGGAAAAGCTATTATGCTTTTCGTGCTGAAGATGGGCGCTATTATGACAGCGAAGGAAACGGGTTAGAACGTGGTTTCTTACGTTTTCCAACTGCTAAGCAGTTTAGAGTCTCTTCACAATTCAACCCTCGACGAGTTAACCCAGTTACTGGGCGCGTAGCACCGCATAAAGGTGTGGATTTCGCAATGCCTGTTGGCACACCCGTACTTGCTGTTGGTGATGGCGAAGTGATTGTTTCAAAATACAGCGGCGCTGCAGGTAACTTTATTGCAATCCGTCATGGTCGCCAATATACAACTCGTTACATGCACTTACGTCAATTATTAGTTAAGCCAGGCCAGAAAGTTAAGCGTGGTGATCGCATTGCGTTATCGGGCAATACTGGGCGTTCGACTGGTCCTCATCTACATTTTGAAATGTGGGTAAATCAACAAGCGGTAAATCCACTCACCGCAAAATTACCAAGTTCTGGTGGTTTAACAGGAAAAGAGCGCAAAGAATATTTAGCGCTAGTGAAAGAAACGAAACCACAACTCAAGCTACAGTAATTTAAGTTTCTATTTTTATCACTGGCAGGTACTTGTATCTGCCAGTTTTCTTTGTAATGCTCCCGTAAACTATTATTATAAGCTATAGAAAGATGGCTATTATTCACTTGAGTACAGCATGAATAAAGATCAAGACACTGATAATAAAAAAGGCTATGTGCCAACTTTTCACCGTTCTTACCTGTTACCTAAGTATTGGGGGGTGTGGCTAGGAGCTGGTGTTTTAGCGGGGTTGGCTTTCATTCCGGTTAAGATCCGTGACCCTTTACTTGCTAAAATAGGAAAATGGGTTGGGCGACTTGCTAAAAGTGGCCGTCGTCGTGCCAAAATTAACTTACTCTATTGTTTTCCGGAATTGACAGAACATCAACGAGAAGAGTTAGTTGACCGCATGTTTGAAACCGCACCGCAGTCCTTTGTTATGTTGGCAGAGTTATGTCTTCGTGGTGCGAGTAAAACGCTAGCTAGGACACATTGGCATAATCAAGAAATTTTAGAGCGCTTAAAACAGCAGCAAAGTAATGTTATCTTTATGGTTCCTCATGGCTGGGCTGTTGATGCGCCAGCCATGCTATTAGCAGCAAAAGGCCAGAAAATGGCTGCAATGTTTCATCACCAAAAGAACCCTGTTGCCGATTATTTATGGAATAAAGCAAGATACCACTTCGGTGGGCGCTTGCATTCAAGAGAGGCGGGGATTAAGCCTTTTATCGCTTCTGTTAGGCAAGGTTATTGGGGCTTTTATCTTCCTGACCAAGATCATGGTGAAGAGCATAGTGAATTTGTTGATTTTTTTGGCACATATAAGGCGACATTACCTGCTATTGGTAGGCTAATGAAAGTTTGCAAGGCGAAAGTTGTACCGCTATTTCCCGTTTATGATCATAAAACGCACCAATTGCATATTTATATCCGCGAACCAATGGATGATATCGATGGGAAGGATGATAAGTACATCGCACGAAGAATGAATGAGGAACTGGAATATTTGGTTTCTCCGAATTTAGAACAATACACATGGATATTAAAGCTATTAAAAACGCGAAAAGAGGGGGAGATAGAGCCTTATCAGCGTAAAGATCTCTACCGTTAGTGTTTAGTTTTACAGAATAGTGTTTAAGCCATTACTTTTTAAGTAATGGCTTTTTTTATTTAAAAGTGTGTATTTATAGAAATATACGCTTGATGACGGGGGATTTTAAAAAACGGTACACGATTATTCATAACAAAAATTTAGGATAGTACATTAGTAATTTATAGATGTTTCATTCATTTTTTGAGCTGTATCTAATTTTTGTAAAGTCTTGATAAAAATGAGAAGAACAAAATTCAAATTAACTTATTGATTTACATGTTAATTATAAATTTTGCATTAGATGTTCATAACTTACATGACAGAAAGTTAAGTACAATATAAGGAAGATATGCTTAATAAACATGATAAAAGAGCAAAAAAACTTATGTATTCGTTTAATTAACAATAATTAAGTTGAGGTATGCTAAAATGTTTTGGACGGTAGAGTTTAATCTTAAGCTCGGAGGTCAATTTGATACATGAGTAAGGAAATGAGAACAATTTGATAATTTTTTTTTTAGAAAAAGTGGTGGTCGCTATCCTAAGCATTAATTATAGAATGAACGAGGGTTCATATTATTACTTACCTAACATCTGATAAACTAGAACTGATAAATATCAAACCGTATCGTTTTAAGTAATTATTAGCAGTAATTAGTCTGCGTTACATCAATCATGAAATTAAGTCTTAGTATATATACTAAATTGACTTTATTTCAATATCTGTATTGTGATATTCCTTTTTATTTATCCAATGTAAAGCCAACTATGCAGTAGATAATATTATAAAGTCATCGTTAAATGACTAGCCAATTATGGTTATTATTTGTATGCATTATAAAAATTATTTTTGTTTAATATTTATGAGGTTGTTAATTTTTTATTTAATAATAATAATTTATTTTTATTTGAAATTAAATATGCTAGGGGTGATTTTTTTATTTACATTCTTACTTTGTTGTTTTTTTTAAATTTAAACTTAAATTATTTATTGATTATTTCTATTCATGATGTAGTAAGTGTAAAAACTATATTTTAAATATAAAATTAATCTTTATATTAAAAATCATTCCTTACATACTAAAAAAAAGAACTTAAATAATTTTAAACATATGGGTAAATACTAAGCATTATGTATAATCACTTATTAACGATTATAAAATATATTGCTATATTTTAATTATATAATAAAAATGACTCCCAGATTAATACTTGGAGACTCTATGGAAAAAACTCGAACAACGTTAGATCAATGGATAACTCTACAGGCAGTAGTTGACTACGGTGGTTTTGCTCAAGCAGCTGAAATTTTGCATAGGACACAGTCATCAATTAGCTACACCATTAGTAAATTAGAGCAAACATTGGAAATTGAAATATTTTCTTTAGAAAAACGCCGTGCAGTATTAACTAAACAAGGAGAGCAGCTATTAGCGCTATCGAGAGAGGTAACAAATAAAGCAATTTCATTAGAAGAGGTTGCTAAATCATTAAATTATGAAGGAAATAATAAAATTAATATTGTTATTGATTCACTATATCAAAGTGATGAAATACTGAAAAAAATTGGGAATTTAAGTCGCTCCAAAAAGGATTATGATATTGATTTAAAAAGCATTTTATTAAAAAAAACAGATGTTTTCGGAGTTAAAAATTATGATTTATTAATTACTCACCATTACGTTGAGTCGTTAAACCCTATATTCCTCGAGCAAGTTGAGGCGGTGTTTGTAACCAATCCAAATCATAAGCTTCAACATTGCCATGCTGATAATAAATTGAAATTAATGGAAAAAACAACATTGATTGCTTTGGAATCTACAGAGATGGATGGGATAAAAAACATCCAAACTATTCATGTTCCTAATGTGGATTTAGCAATTCAATTAGCTGAGAATTCGATTGGATATTTATGGTTACCAAAAAATTTAGTCCAGAAGGAATTGAATAATAATTCATTAAAAGAGCTGAAAACAGCAAATAACAAATCCTTCTATAATTTCTACATGTATATGAATAAAAATTCAATGGCTAATGAAATTTTAAGATACTACCTAATTGATAATGAAAAAAATAAATGAATGAGTCAATTAATGAATAATTAAAATCAAACATAAATATTTTAGATGTCATTTTAAAAAATTCAATGTATCCATTAGTTAACTTAACTAAAGGTAAATGGTATATTTCTTTCGAACACCTAATATGAATAATTGATTTATTCATATAGTAGTAATTAAGAATTAAAAATTTATATTATAGGAACTATTATGAGTATTCTAAAAAAATCCCTAGCAGTAATAGGGGTTGCTTTAGCTGTAACATCTGCGCCAACTGTTTTTGCTTCAGGTACAATTAATTTTACCGGGGAAATAACTGACATAGCTTGTACAGTTGATAGCAACTCAAAAAACTTAAATGTTGACCTTGGAAAGGTATCAGCTAAAAGTTTATCTTCACAGGGTGAAGTGGCAGGATTGAAAGACTTCACGATTAAACTTGTTGATTGTCCAGCAAACTCAAAAGTTACTGTACGCTTTGGTGGTACACGTGATACTGCAGACCGGGATATTCTTGCCATTAACCAAGGTGCAGGTGTTGCAAATAATGTCGGTATTGCTTTATTTGAAAAAGACGCAACAACACAAATCAAATTATTTGATGATTCAAAACAAATTGAATTCGATGGTGCAACAGTAGATTTAGATTACGTAGCTCGTTATAAAGCAACTGGCGTAGCAACTGCAGGCCCTGCTAATAGCAGCGCAGTGTATAGCATTCAATATCATTAATTAATTGGAGGGTGACAATAGTTGCCCTCTTTTTCACATCAATATCATGGCTGTTTTATGAAAAAAATATTTTTTTCAATCTGTATATATTTATTTTCTATTTCTAACATCTCTCATGCGTCAGGTATTAGTGTAGGTGGAACGCGTTTTGTCTATGAAGAAAACAAACGTGAAATTGACATCCCGATTTTTAATAGTGATAAAGAAAAACCATTTTTAATTCAAAGTTGGGTTTCTCCATTTAATGGTGAGGGTAAAGCACCATTTATTGCTACACCACCATTGTTCCGTATTGAACCAGATACAAATGGTTCAGCGAGGATCTCATACATAGGTGAACCTATAGGTTCAAATGAAGAAAAAATTTATTTGCTTAATATTAAATCAATACCTCCGAAAGATAATAGTATTGAAAATGAGTTACAAATAATTATAAATTCACAATTTAAATTATTTTTAAGGTCGAAGGATATTGAACCCTTTGATTTTGAAAAGGTTAATTTAGTTGAAAAACCAGATGGAATTATGATTGATAACCAAACACCATATCATTTATCAATCAAAAATATCCTCATCAATGGCGTGGTCATTGATGGTGCTAGCTTAATATACCCATTTAAAAATGACTACATTCTTAAGAAAAAAACAAATAATGGTGATTCAATAGTTATTCAGTTTATTAATGACTATGGCGCTATCATAGAGAAAAAAACCAAGTAAGAGTATCTAAGATGTCAGTTCTCTATACCAAAAATAGGCTTATGTGTTCTAAAATTTTTACTACGATCAGCTTAATATTGTATGCCAATAATACAATTGCTGAAGATATATTTGATATTAATGCCATCAACACAGGGATTGAAAGTCAAGTTGCCGATGTGAATAGCTTGGGCTATTTGTCTTCCGCAGGTGGGCAATTGCCAGGTGATTATTTTGTTGATATTTATATTAATGATCAACTGGTAGATAATAAGAATATTACATTTTTATTTGATGATAAAACTAAGAGGTTACTCCCTGAAATAACAAAAAAAATGCTACTAGAGTGGGGAGTGAAAAACTCAGCAAGCGAAAAATTCTCAGTAATTGAAAATGATGAATACTTGAAAGATATTGCTCAAATTATTCCTAGCGCTAATTATCAATACAAATTCGAAATCCAACAATTACAAATAAGTATTCCTCAAATTGGATTAGAAAATACTAGCCGAGGTTACGTTGAACCAAAAGAATGGGATGATGGAATTAATGCGGCATTTGTTAATTACACTGCAAGATTTAATAAGCATTGGTACCAAAATAGAGACAACAGAGATAACACATTCTTAGGTTTAAGAAGTGGTATTAATATAAATGCTTGGCGTTTACGTAGCTATAGCACATATAGTAATACAACAAATGAAACAAATTGGAATAATTTACAAACCTATATAGAACGAGATATCAGAAGTTTAAAAAGCCGATTAACGATTGGTGAAACATCCTCTGATAATGGTGTGATGGAAAGCAATCCTTATCGTGGAATAAGGTTAGCTTCCGATGAAAGTATGTTGCCCCAAAGTGAAAGGGGTTTTGCACCGACAGTGACAGGAATTGCACAATCAAATGCGATTGTTACTATCAGGCAAAATGGTAATGTGATTTATCAAACAACTGTACCACCTGGTGAGTTTTCAATTAATGATCTATATCCAACTTCATACAGTGGTGACCTTGAGGTCTCCATTGAAGAAGCTAATGGAACCATCCGATCTTTTATTCAGCCGTTTTCAGCAGTCCCCATGATGCAAAGAGCAGATGCATTAAAATATAGTGTGGATATTGGTAAATATAATGTTGATAGTGCACGACGTAAACCAAATTTTGCGCAAGCATCAGCAATTTATGGGTTACCATATAACTTATCCGCTTATGGAGGTTTTTTAGTTTCCCAAGACTATCAAGCTTACACAGTAGGTACTGGAATAAATTTAGGTAATATTGGTGCGATATCGGCAGATATTACACAAGCATCAACACAATTGATTGATAAAAAGAAGGCAGAAGGCCAATCGTACCGAATTCAGTATTCAAAATATATTCCAGATACAGGCACTTCTTTTTCTTTAGCATCATATCGCTATTCAACAAAGAATTATTATGACTTCTCTGATTCGAATAATTACTTTTATAACATCGGTCGGAAAAAACAACAGTTTCAAGCATCAGTATCCCAATCACTTAACGGAATAGGTTATTTATCAGTGAATGGTTACCAGCAATATTACTGGGATAAAAGTGGTTCAGATAAAAATTTAACAATGAGTTTTAGTTCTAATTATAATTCGATGAATTACAGTGTTGCTTATTCTTATACAAAGCAAGATTATTTAAATACCAATGACCAGATGCTGTCATTAAATTTAAGTATTCCTTTTGATTTAGGGCGGAGAAATAATTGGATCAATTATAGCTATAATACCAGTAAAAATGGCGACTCTATTAGCTCATTGAGTTTTAATGGTACGCAATTAGAAGATAATAATTTGCAGTATGACCTTACGCAAAGATATAACCACAGCCATGATGAATATAGTAGTTCCGTTAGTGCAAACTATATCGTTTCATCAGGGGAATACAGTGCAGGTTATAATTATGACCCTAAATATCATTCTGTCGATCTCGGTGCAACAGGAGCGTTATTACTGCATTCTGGAGGGTTAACGACATCACGTACTATTCATGATTCTGCAGTGCTGGTAAAAGCTGAAGATATTGATAATTTAAAAGTGAATAATGCGCAGTCGCTCTATACTAATTCTTCAGGATTTGCCGTAATCCCTACGGTTACACGCTATGAACGAAATAAAATTAGTGTCGATACTGCAACATTAAGTGGTAATAATGATGTTGCTATTAATACAACAACCGTCGTTCCTACTCAAGGAGCTATTGTATTAGCTAATTTTCAAGCAAAACGCGGTGCTAGAGTATTACTAAAACTGCAGTATGCAGGCAAACCCATTGCATTTGGCACACAAGTTTCTGTTATAGAAAATGAAGAGCAAGTGACAGGGGGGATTGTTGCAAATGATGGGGAAGTTTATTTAAGCGGTGTTCCAGCGCAAAGTACCGTCATTGTAAAATGGGGTAATAGTCATAATCAACAATGTACAGTTCCACTTTCATTATCGTTAGAAAATGAAAAAATTCAGTTTATAGAACGAACTTGTGAATAGGAGTCGTCATGAATAACTTAGGATTAAAAATCGGCATTCCATTACTTTTATATTCACAATTTGGTGTTGCAGAATTTAGGGCTGAATTTACTAACCAACTTGTTAATTCGAATAAAACACTTTATGTCTCACGCACATTACCAGTAGGTACTTTTATTGGCTCGGTTGATTTAGGAACCCATTCCCCTTGGGTGTGGTGGAATGTAACTGGTAATACAGAAGTGGGCATATATTTACCAAGCGGATCTGGGAATTCAAGGTACATTTCTGGTGTAGGTTATGTGAGAGAAGTGAATAGTTCAGGTGTTGGTTATGCTTTGCATGGAACAGTAATGAGCCCTTGCTCTGGTTCTGCATATGTTGATGGAGTAAATACGAAAGATGGAAATATTAGTAATAGGTTAATTTGTGGTTCTAATGCATCATCAGCAACATACACTGTAAAGTTAAGAGCAGATTTTTATAAAGTTGGTAATAATGTTAAAAGCCAAACGTTGCCAGCCACTAATGCTGCGATGTTAATTTTATTCCATAATGGCTTTATTACGTCAGATTTATATGGAAGAGTCGAACCCAAAGTGGCTATGGGACCAATTAATGTTATTTCGAGTGGTTGTGAAGTTAAAAATAAGTCAATAGATGTGCCGTTCGGTAAAGTCAGCAAATCGTCGTTTACAGGTGTTGGTTCAACGAGCCCCGAGAGCAAGAAAAATTTTCAAATTCAATTAGACTGTGACCCTATATCACCGATAAAAATTACGTTTATTGGATCCCAAGATGCAAGTCAAACACCAGGGACAATCGCACTCAATAATTTAGCCGATGAAAATACAGCGAAGGGCTATGCAATCCAAGTAAAATATAAAGGAGCACCAATTAAGCTTAATCAGCTAATGCCTATCGTTGAACAAAATAATGTAGGGCAATATAACATTCCATTGGAAGCTGCTTATATCCAAACTCAATCTACAACAACTGCCGGGAAAGCAAACGGTACGTTACAATTTAATCTACAATATCACTAAATTCTATTTGCTCTGTACATAACATGCAGAGCTTTACTATCTAGCTTTACTATCTAGCATTACTTCTTGTTTAACCATCATTTTGCACTTTATCTTAATTCATCACTAACCTGAAGTAAGTTATAGTTAGCTTTTATTGATGAATAGATTGAGGACGACTATGGCATTTGATCGTATGGATTGGCATTACGGTGGTGATTATCCATCAGACTTACCAAATGAGAATGGAGGCACCCATATTGGCTTTTATTTAACATGGATTATTCATAATAATTTAGTAGGAGAATTTCATACTGAAGAATCAGAGGAAGAACTCGCATTAGTTAAAGCCCGAAAACTGGATGGCCGTGAATTTTTGATGACAATGTGTGATGAAAAATTTATAGATGAAGATTTGAGTGATGAAGGTAATGCTTTTACTCAGTTTTACTATGCAGCGGAAGAGAAGGGCTATTTTGAAGATTACGAACGTGTCCTGAAAGGTGATTTACCAACAACTTACCATATAGAAAATTCATGGGAAAATTATGATAAAATTGCCCCTGTAATTAGCGAAGCATATACCAAATGGAAACAAGCTCAAGGTTAGATAGAGCACCAATATAAAAGAAAGCCCCCACCCATAGGCGAGGGCTAAAAGATTATTCGACTTCTAGAATACGACAAGTATTCGTGCTACCTACGGTGCCCATTAAGTCGCCCTGAGTGACAAGAACCACGTCACCACTCATTAAATAGCCGTTATCACGTAAACGCGTCACTGCTTCATTAGCAGCCGCAATACCATCTGTGTGGGTGCTACAGAAAACTGGGGTAACACCACGGTATAGAGAACATTGGTTGAGCGTTTTTTCATGACGAGACATTGCAAAAATAGGTAAGCCAGAACTGATACGAGACATCATACGAGCAGTACGACCAGATTCAGTCATTGCAATGATAGCTTTAACCCCTTTAAGGTGGTTAGCAGCATACATTGTTGACATAGCAATTGCTTCTTCTGGGCTGCTAAATTCTGCATCTAAACGGTGTTTAGATACATTCAGGCCAGGCATTTTTTCTGCACCAAAGCAAACTTGTGCCATTGCAGCTACCGTTTCTGCAGGGTACTGACCTGCGGCTGTTTCAGCGGAAAGCATAACGGCATCGGTACCATCCAACACCGCATTTGCAACGTCCATGACTTCGGCTCGTGTTGGCATTGGGTTAGTGATCATCGATTCCATCATTTGTGTTGCAGTGATAACAACGCGATTTAATTGACGTGAACGACGGATTAATTTTTTCTGAACAGCAACTAACTCAGGATCGCCAATTTCTACACCGAGGTCACCACGAGCAACCATGACGACATCAGAAGCGAGAATAACCTCATCCATAACTTCATCATTGGCAACGGCTTCAGCACGCTCGACTTTAGCAACAATTTGACATTCACAACCCGCATCACGAGCCAATCGGCGCGCATAATCTAAATCTTCACCAGAGCGAGGGAATGAAACGGCTAAATAGTCGACATTAATTTTGGCTGCGGTTTTTATATCTTCTTTGTCTTTGTCTGTTAATGCTTCAGCAGAAAGACCACCACCGAGTTTATTAATACCTTTATTGTTAGATAATTGGCCACCAACAGTAACTTCTGTAAAGACTTGTAATCCTTGGACTTCTCGGACTTTTAATTGAACACGCCCATCATCAAGAAGTAAAATATCGCCTGGAACGACATCGGCAGGTAAGCCTTTATAGTCGATACCCACTTTTTCTTGGCAACCTTCACCTTTACCTAAATTGGCATCAAGAATGAATTTATCACCAATATTGAGGAAAACTTTACCATCTTTAAACGTAGAAACACGAATTTTAGGGCCTTGTAAATCACCGAGGATCGCAACGTGACGTCCTAAACGAGCGGCAATCTCACGTACTTTATTAGCACGTAATAGATGGTCTTCTGGAGTTCCGTGGGAGAAGTTAAGGCGAACAACGTTGGCGCCAGCATTGATAATTTTTTCAAGATTATTATCGCGATCAGTAGCTGGACCAAGAGTTGTAACAATTTTAGTTCTTCTAAGCCGTCTAGACATGTATTACTCCGTTGACCTGTAATGGTGTTGATAAAAGAGTGAAACCATTTCACTCCATTTCGAAACCTGTTTACTGCAAATAGGGATGCTGACACGAGCACAGCTATTATATACAGCCAATTTCTTAATGCTATCAGGTCTGTAAAACTATTAAAGCCTGAAAAGCAAAGAAAAGCGTTTATCTTGTCAATTTATTGCCTTTAGATGCTATCAAACCGCGAATCCCGTAATGCTTCTTTGACGCGCTTCAAGTTATCTCTAAATTTTTCACCTCTTCTTAACGTAAAACCCGTTGTTAATACGTCAATTACTGCGAGCTGAGCCATTCTTGATACCATCGGCATATAGATATCTGTATCTTCAGGCACATCAATAATGATAGATAGGGAAGCGGCTTGGGATAGCGGAGAGTTTTCTGAGGTAATTGCTATGACGGTGGCATCGTTTTCCCGTGCTAAACGTGCCATGTCAACTAATGCCTTAGTTCTTCCCGTATGGGAAATGAGCACAATAACGTCCCCCTCAGCACTATTGATACAGCTCATACGTTGCATGACAATATCATCGAAGTATATGACAGGAATATTAAAGCGGAAAAATTTATTCATTGCGTCGTGGGCGACAGCAGCAGAGGCACCAAAGCCAAAAAAACTGATTTTTCGTGCTTGGGTTAATAAATCAACAGCACGGTTAATTGCACTAATATCGAGTGTATGTTTCACATTATCTAATCCGGCCATAGCCGATTCAAAAATTTTGTGAGTATAGGTATTTACTGTGTCAGTTTCTTCTATATGGCGATTGATGTAAGGGGTGCCATTGGCTAAGTTTTGCGCTAATCGTAGTTTAAAATCAGGGAATCCTTTCGTGCCCATTTTCCGACAAAAGCGGTTTACTGTTGGTTCGCTAACATCTGCTAATTGCGCTAGTGTGGCGATACTGAGATGAATGGCATTTTGTGGCATACCTAAAATAACGTCAGCCACCTTTTTTTCTGATTTACTTAAAAAATCGAGACTTGTTTTCATTTGTTCTAAAATATTCATATAGCAAAAGCGCCTATTTCATCGAAAGGAGAAATTTGTGAGTCATCACGTTATCCTATTGTTGATTTTTAATTTCTTGTCGTGATGCTGTAATAGAGAGTGAAAATATACTATGTATGATATGTAAGCTATCTGAATGCAGGTGATAATTAGCAGCTTTTTGTGAAACTTTGACCCGTATCTAATTTTCAGATTAGTAAACATCCTACATATTTTGTTATTTTTTTACGCAAGCTGTCTCCATTCAGTTAAATCGCATCTTTTTAATACACTAAAAATTATTCAGTGTGTAACATAAGAGTAAACAGGGAATATGTTGTTTTTTTCATCATAAAAACTGTGATCGGTATCATGAACATTTACTGGGCACTAGCAACAGGGTACATTAGCGGAATTAGGGCTAATTTTAACAAAATTACAATAAGGCCTATCCTAGTTAGGTCTTACATTCCGCAAATTGAGGAGAACCAATATGGCGGTACATAATGCTGCTCAAGCTTGTGACTTAATTATTTTTGGCACCAAGGGAGACCTCGCTCGTCGTAAGCTGCTGCCATCGCTTTATCAATTAGAGAAAGCGGGTTACATTCATCCAGACACGCGTATTATTGGCGTCGGTCGGGCTGAATGGAGTCAAGATGATTATGTCCACTTTGTCAAAGAAGCGTTAGATAAGTTCTTAAAAGAAGATCTCGATTCAGCATTGTGGGAAAAACTGAGCTCTCGCTTGGATTTTTGTAACTTAGACGTTAACCAGACTGAAAGTTTTGTGCGTTTAGCTGAAATGTTAAAACAAGATGCACAACCGGCTATCCATTACTTTGCCATGCCACCGAGTACCTTTGGTGCAATGTGCCAAGGGCTGGGTCATGCTAAATTAAATAAAAAGCCAAATCGTGTTGTCATGGAAAAACCACTGGGAACGGATTTAGCGTCGTCACAAGAAATTAATAATGAAGTGGCCAAGTATTTTGATGAAAGCCAAGTTTATCGTATTGACCACTATCTTGGTAAAGAAACCGTTTTAAACTTACTCGCATTACGTTTTGCAAACTCGTTATTTATCAATAACTGGGACAACCGCACTATCGATCATGTCCAGATCACGGTTGCAGAAGAAGTGGGAATCGAAGGTCGTTGGGGCTATTTCGATCAAGCTGGCCAAATGCGTGATATGGTGCAAAACCACTTATTGCAAATCTTAACGATGATTGCGATGTCACCACCGGCAGATTTAACCACAGACCGTATTCGTGATGAAAAAGTGAAAGTCTTACGTTCTTTACGTCGCATTGACCATACTAATGTGCGTGAAAAGGCAGTACGTGGGCAATATACCTCTGGTTTTGTTCAAGGCAAAAAAGTCCCAGGATATTTAGAGGAAGAAGGGGCGAACAAGCAAAGTATGACTGAGTCATTCGTTGCTTTGCGTGTTGATATTGATGACTGGCGTTGGGCGGGTGTGCCTTTCTATTTACGTACGGGGAAACGTCTACCGGCTAAATGTTCAGAAGTTGTGGTTTATTTTAAAAAGCCCGCGTTGAATATTTTCTCGGAAAGTTATCAAGATCTGCCTCAGAATAAACTAACCATTCGTTTGCAGCCAGACGAAGGGATTGATATTGAAATTATGAATAAGGCACCAGGCCTTGATCATAAACACCGTTTACAAACCACTAAATTGGATTTAAGTTTCTCCGAAACTTTCAACCAAACTCACCTTGCAGACGCTTATGAACGTTTATTGCTTGAAGCAATGCGTGGCATTCAAGCACTGTTTGTTCGTCGTGATGAAGTAGAAGAAGCATGGAAATTTGTTGACTCTATTATAGATGCATGGGCAATGGACAATGAAGCGCCTAAGCCATACCAAGCAGGGACTTGGGGGCCGATTGCATCTGTAGCAATGATTGCTCGTGATGGTCGTTCGTGGAATGAGTTTGAATAAAATTATCAATACTTGAAATATTAGACAGTGTATTGACTAAAATGGCGGGATTATCCCGCCATTTCTCTATGCTTCTTATATCGTGGTATTAAAGAATTAATTCACTACGCCCAGTAGCGGCCATGTGAATAATTGCTTGTTCGATACGTAAACACGCCATTTTAGCGGCATCAGGAACGGATAACCCAGCTAATAATTGTGCAGTGAGTTCTGCACCAAATAAATCCCCCGTTCCTTTTGGCGTGACAGGGTAACGTTTGTGGCGGATAACAGCCACGTTATCTTTGGTAACACAGACTACTTCGATATTATCATCATCAGGCTGGAAAGCACTTGTGATGATTACCCACTGGGTATTTCCTTTTAATAAGCTGCGGGCTGCAGCTGTCGCATCATCCAAATTATTAACTTGTCTGCCACTTAAGGTCATGAGCTCGAATTTGTTTGGAATAATGCCTGTTGCTAAAGGTATGACTTTATCACGGTAGACCTCGGCAATTTCAGGGGGAATATAAAAACCACTGTCCTCATCCCCCATGACTGGGTCAACAATAACCGGTAGTTCTGCTCGTTCTTTGCGGACGAGGGTTAACCAGTCAGCTAAGTCTTGAGCTTTTTCGGGGGAGCCTAGATAACCAGTCAAAATAGATCTTACAGAATCTAAACTACCACGTTCAACAAAACCGTTTAAATAACCACGAAACCACTCTCCAGGTAACTCCCCACCATAGCAAGTGGTATAATGAGGCGTATTACTCAGTATCACGGTAGGGACTGCCGCTACGCGTAAACCTTGTTTTGTCAACGCTGGAACGGCAATGCTATTCCCAACGCTGCCATAAATAACTTGCGATTGAATTGATACGACATCATAAGGTAATGGTGTTGCATCTGCGGCATTTTGGAAACTATTGGAGGTAAGGCTAAAGGTATTCATGGCTCTCTCTTCGGCATATTACAATCATATGGTTACTATAAGAAGCTTGTTCAATCAGGTTGTCAATGTTAAAAATCGAATAGCCTATTTTAGGTGTGATGAGAGTATAAAAAGTGGAATAAAGAGATTTTTTTATAAAATAATTCCAATGAAAAATTTATTGTTGTCGCTTGTTTATTCGTATAATTATTGATAGTTCAAGGGTTAATTAGCATATTAATGAATAGTTATGCATATTTCCATTCATTGCAAAAAATGTTTATATTCATTGACTTAATAAAATTGGCATGCTAAAAATAAGCTGAAATTAACTATCAACATGAGGGTTCGGAGTAAATTGGGTAGATGTCTACCTGATGAAAAGAATAAGATATCATGCTTAGCTCAACTAGCGGCAAGATCAGCAAGTCCCAAAAAAGAACGACACACAGGCTTTTCCTTTCAGCTATCCTTTCCAGTGAACACTACTGGTGTGGTGCATTATAGCGTCTCTCTCGATTATTCATTTCGCTGAATAAACTCAGCAACACGTTGTTATTTATTTGAATTTTCAACAACCACGCAATAGTAATTTATCTATTTGTTCTGTACAAAAAACAGGCTGTTACGTGGCTGTACATAGAGAGATATTATAATGATTTACTGGATATTTTTAGTATTAGCTATCGTTGCCGAGGTTATCGGTACATTATCAATGAAACATGCCAGCGTAAGTGGTGATTTCACCGGTATGGTGGTGATGTATGTCATGATAGCAACATCATACATTTTACTTGCCATTGCAGTTAAAAAAGTGGCATTAGGTGTCGCCTATGCACTCTGGGAAGGGATCGGTATTCTTTTTATCACAACATTTAGTGTCATGTGGTTTGGAGAATCACTATCACCGATGAAAATAGGTGGATTAGTATTACTGATCACTGGTATTGGGCTGATTAAATCAGGCACCAAAAAAGCCACCGTTCGTCAATCTGCGCAGAAAGTAAAACAAGTTACACAAAACGCGGTCAATGCAGCCAAAACAAATGCTTTGGTTGGGCGCGAAGCTAAGTCGGAGGCGTAATATGGCGAGTCATTTTGAATGGTGGCATGCTGCGTTTTTGGTCCTAGCAGTAATATTAGAAATCGCAGCCAACATTTTATTAAAAATGTCGAATGGATTTAAACGGTATTGGATAGGTATTCTCTCCCTAATTGCGGTACTCGGAGCCTTCAGTGCATTAGCGCAAGCGGTAAAAGGAATCGAGCTTTCAATTGCTTATGCGTTATGGGGAGCATTCGGTATTATCGCGACAGTAGCAGCAGGTTGGATTCTTTTCAATCAACGGCTAAATTATAAAGGTTGGGGGGGAATTGTGTTACTGTTGCTGGGAATGGTGCTTATTAAGATGTCATAATGCTCGTCATATTTTGCACTGTCACGTTGTTGGCTAGATTCTCAAAATATAACGGTTCAAAATAAAATGGGCGCTCATCATTGGCGTCCATTTTAATCAAAGCAAAAGCTGTCTAATCAATCAATTGCTGCAACAATCTTAATTTCAACTTTATATTCAGGCTTCATCAACAATGCTTGGACAGTACAACGGACAGGCGCACTTCCTGCAACAACCCAAGCATCCCATGCCTGGTTCATACCAGCAAAATCGGCTTTATCAGCAAGAAAAATGGTGGCATCAAGAATTTTACTTTTGTCTGAACCAACACGTTCAAGCATCACATCAATTGCCGCGAGCGTGTTTGCTGTTTGAGCAACAATATCAGCGTCAAGGTTTTCAGGCACACTGGTGTAGTAAATTACATTATTGTGAATAACAGCTTCAGACCAACGATTATCCGGGTCAATACGTTTGATAGTCATAATTATTCCTTATTATACATGTGGCTCAAGAATAACAGTTTGTTGGCTGGATGAAAATCAGTTGTTCAAGAGGACAATAATTACCTCAGCAGGGTTAATAAACTCATGGTAAAGTGTGCCCTCATTATTACTAATAAATAGGTCTTGTAGTGCACGACGATTTTTCTGCGGATGGCTTTTTAGCCAGAACAATTCCCGGTTTTCAGCCTCGAGAAGCACAAGTTACAATGTCGAACGCAGTCACTGAGTCGATTGAGCAACAGCATGTGCTGGTGGCGGAAGCAGGTACTGGAACAGGGAAAACTTATGCTTATTTAGTTCCTGCATTGCGTAGTGGAAAAAAAGTCATTGTTTCAACGGGGTCAAAAGCCTTACAAGATCAACTGTATCACCGGGATTTGCCGACAATTATTGATGCCATGAATTACACTGGGCGTACAGCCTTGTTAAAGGGGCGATCAAATTATTTATGCTTAGAGCGATTAGGCCAACAGTCCCTCGGTGGTGGTAGCCTTGAACCTGAAATATTGTCAGCAGTAGTGAGGCTACGCAGTTGGTCAATCGAATCTGAGTTAGGTGATACGAGTACCTGCCATGATATCGCTGAAGACAGCCCAGTTTGGCCGTTAGTGACGAGTACCAATGATAATTGTCTCGGTAGCGACTGCCCACGTTACCAAGACTGTTTTGTCTTAAAAGCGCGACGTAAAGCCTTAGAAGCGGATATTGTTGTTGTAAATCACCATTTATTTATGGCTGATAGAGTCGTGAAAGACACAGGTTTTGGTGAGCTAATTCCCCAAGCTGAAGTTATGATTTTTGATGAAGCACACCAAATTCCGGATATCGCCAGCCAATATTTTGGTCAGCAGCTTAGCAGTCGTCAACTGCTTGATCTTGCTCGCGATATGATTATGACCTATCGAACTGAGTTAAAAGACCAAGTGCAACTGCAAAAAAGTGCGGATAGGCTCACTCAAAGTACACTGGATTTCCGGCTCAATTTGGGGGAAAACAGCTTTCGTGGCAATTTACGTGATTTACTAAAACGCCCTGAAGTGCAAAGAGCATTGACATTACTTGATGATTCTCTTGAACTTTGTTACGAAGTGATCAAAACCACTTTAGGCCGATCACAGAGCCTAGATTCTATTTTTGAGCGCGTCACTATTTACCGAAATCGTTTGAATCGTTTAAAAGATGTGACGATAGCGGGTTACAGTTATTGGTTTGAAAGTTATGGTCGTCATTTTCTATTGGCGCTTACCCCCTTAACGGTTGCAGATAAATTCAGTGAAATGATTGCAAATACGCCAGCCAGTTGGGTCTTCACATCAGCAACTTTGTCGGTAAATGAAAAATTAAGTCACTTCACTGACCGTTTAGGTTTAGTCACAGCAAAAACGTTACTATTAGCCAGTCCATTTGATTACCAAAGCCAAACCTTATTATGTGTTCCGCGTTTTTTACCTGAACTCAATCAACGAGGTCTAGCGCAAAAATTGGCAACAATGCTACGGCCTATGATTGAAAAAAATCAGGGGCGCTGTTTCTTTTTATGTACATCGCATCTCATGATGCGTGAATTGGCAGAAGAGTTTAAATCGTCATTGACATTACCCGTCTTAATGCAAGGGGAAAGCAGTAAAAATAAACTGTTATCCCAATTCATCTCAGCAGGGAATGCCGTGTTAGTTGCTACCAGTAGTTTTTGGGAAGGGGTTGATGTGCGAGGTGATGAACTGACTTGTGTGATTATCGACAAACTTCCATTTACTGCTCCGGATGATCCGTTATTAAGAGCGCGTATCGAGGATTGTGAATTACGAGGCGGAGATCCTTTTTCTGATGTTCAATTACCAGATGCAGTGATTACTTTAAAACAAGGTGTCGGGCGGTTAATTCGCGATACCAGTGATTATGGGGTTATCGTTATTTGTGATAACCGTTTAGTAACGCGTCCTTATGGTGAAGTTTTTTTACGCAGCCTTCCGCCATCACCACGAACAAGAAGTATACAAAAAGCAATTGCATTTCTTGAAGATAAAAGGCAAGAAGCCAATAGAACAAGGTAAATCTTAGCTTGTTTTTCTGCTATTCCTACAGCCGTTTGTGCTAATATAAACGGCATCTTTTAATCAAAATCTATTTATTTGCCGGAGTTTAGGCATGTCGAGTCGTATTCTTGCTGTTGATACAGCAACAGAAGCCTGTTCAGTCGCACTTTGGTGTGAGGGTGATATTATTTCACGTTTTGCGATTTCTCCTCGCGAGCACACACAAAAAATTTTACCCATGGTAGAGGAAGTTCTTGCAGAAGCAGGAATGGGGTTGAACCAGCTAGATGCATTGGCTTTCGGGCGTGGCCCAGGCAGCTTTACGGGGGTTCGTATTGGTGTTGGTATCGCACAAGGGTTAGCATTAGGGGCCAATTTACCCATGATTGGCGTGTCCTCTTTGATGACTCTTGCCGAAGGCGCTTTTCGTATTTCGGAGCATGAGCAAGTGCTAGTGGCTATTGATGCACGGATGTCAGAAATCTATTGTGCCCAATATCAGCGAACATCCGAAGGCCTCTGGTTAGGTGAAGAAACCGAAGCTGTTCTACTTCCCGATGATTTTAAAAATAAATTTACTGGGCTCTCAGGGCTTTGGGGTTATGCAGGTACTGGATGGGAAGCGTATCCTTCATTGCTGAATGACTCAACCTCATTGGCTGGCAGTCATATTACGCTGCCTGATGCGCAAGATATGTTACCCATTGCTGCTCAATTATGGCAACAGGGAAAAGTGGTTGCCGTTGAAAACGTCGAACCTACTTACCTACGTAATGAAGTTACATGGAAAAAATTGCCTGGTCGTGAATAGTACGTAGGAAATTAATTGATTTTGCATTGGCTATACCCTGTGGTATAGCCAATTTTTTATAATAAACAGAAAATAAATCAAATATTGAATAATAAAAATACAAATCGAATCATTCAATAATTTAGGATATTATTAGGGTGTAATGAAATTTTTATGGCTGCTTTTAACATATCGTGTTTTGTTTGCTAAATGCTATTTAAAACTGTATTACCTGAATTTATAATATCGCTAATCGGAGGTGGTCTATGAACATTGAATTAAACTACCGTAATGCACTTAAAAGCCTTTTTGTTGCAAGCGTATTAGCACTGACAGGGTGTGTTTCGATACCCGCTTCAATTCAAGGTTCGGTACAAAACCCAACAGATAACTTAATTTCCGTACAAAATGCCCCTGAAATGTATATTGGTCAGGAAGCACGTTTTGGAGGGAAAGTCCTTGCAGTTGAAAATGAAGCTGTAAGAACACGGTTAGAAATTGCGGTGATGGCATTAAATAAATATGATGCCGCGCCAGAACTCAATGCCCCTTCTATTGGGCGTATTTATGCATACCTAAATGGTTTTCGTGAACCAAGTGATTTTACTAACCGTTATATCACTGTGGTGGGGAAAATCACTGGGGAGAAACAAGGGAAAGTAGGGCAAGTTCCTTATAAGTATGTCACGTTAGATGTGACAGGTTTCCAACGCTGGAATGTCGCTCAAAGTGTCATGCTTCCGCCGTCTGGTCCGTGGGGGTATGGTTATTATGGCGACCCGTATTTTTATAACCACCCATGGGGCTATGGTTATGGATACGGTTATCCTGGAGGCCCAGTCCCCGTACAAACGTATCTAACAGAATAATGATTATTTTTCTTTATTTGAAAGCCCTGCTTATAGTAGGGCTTTTTTGTTGGTATAGATAAATTATCTAAATATGTGCTAACAGATGAAAGTACGTAATAAAAACATTAACTAAAATTTAGTTCCAATAAAAATGACTTTAGTTAACGTAATAGGTTAAATCCCTTCTTAAGTGACTAGATAAGCTCTCCAAAAACAACGTAACATCATGTATAATTGCGCAATCTTGTACGGATTTATATCTGTTTAACTAATTTAAGATAAACAAGGCGGCTTAGTCCGCCTTGTTTTTTCTTGAAGGAACAAAATTTATTTAGTGATAGACCTCTCAACCTTGACATTGTCTGTTTTTCAAACTGGTACGCTGAGTTAATAATTTGTTAAAAGAGATGTTGAGTATAATAACTTCACTAAATTCAGGAGTAACATTTTGGAAAAAATCTGGCTAAAAAATTACCCTGCTGATGTGCCGGAAGAAATCAATCCTGATAACTTCGCTTCTCTAGCAGAGTTACTTGAAAATGCGGTTTCTCAATTTGCCGACCAACCTGCTTTCATTAACATGGGGGCGGTGATGACTTATCGGAAGCTTGAAGAGAGAAGTCGCGCTTTTGCTGCCTACTTACAAAATGGACTTGGCCTTAAAAAAGGGGATCGTGTCGCATTAATGATGCCAAACCTATTACAATATCCGATTGCTTTGTTTGGGGTATTACGAGCAGGAATGGTTGTAGTAAATGTTAATCCACTCTATACCCCAAGAGAATTAGAGCATCAATTGAATGATAGCGGTGCAACAGCGATTGTGATTGTATCGAATTTTGCGCATACGCTGGAAAAAATTGTTTTCAATACCAAAGTGAAACACGTCATTTTAACGCGGATGGGTGACCAACTTTCACGTCCTAAAGCCACGATTGTTGATTTTGTAGTTAAGTATGTCAAACGCTTAGTTCCTAAATATCATTTACCAGATGCTATTTCCTTTCGCCGTGCTATGCATTATGGCTATCGTATGCAGTATATTAAACCTAACATTACCGGTGATGACTTGGCCTTTTTGCAATACACGGGTGGAACAACCGGTGTTGCTAAAGGGGCGATGTTAACTCATCGCAACATGTTAGCAAATATTGAGCAAGCAAGAGCGGCTTACGGGCCTGTACTGAAATTTGGGGCTGAATTTGTTGTCACTGCTTTACCGCTGTATCACGTTTTCGCTTTGACGGTTAACTGCTTATTGTTTATTACAGTAGGGGGAGTTAACTTATTGATTACCAACCCTAGAGATGTACCTGATACCGTAAAACAACTAGGACGTTATCCCGTTACGTCAATCACCGGTGTTAACACGTTATTTAATGCGTGGCTGCATAATGAAGAGTTCAAAAAATTAGATTTTTCACGTTTACGTCTTTCAGTTGGAGGCGGAATGCCTGTTCAAAAAGCCGTTGCAGAAAAATGGCAGAAGCTGACTGGGAAACATTTGCTCGAAGGGTATGGGTTAACAGAATGTGCACCACTAGTAACGGGTAATCCTTATAATTTAACCAGTTATAGTGGAAGCATTGGTTTACCTGTTCCGTCAACAGATGTTAAATTCCTTGATGACGATGGCAATGAAGTCGCTATTGGTGAGCCTGGCGAAATGTGGGTAAAAGGTCCACAAGTCATGAAAGGGTATTGGAACCGGCCTGATTCCACCGCGGACACGATAGTGGATGGTTGGTTAGCGACGGGGGATATCGCAGAAATAGATAGCGAAGGTTATATTCGTATTGTTGATCGTAAAAAAGATATGATCATCGTTTCAGGTTTTAACGTCTATCCAAATGAAATTGAAGATGTTATTTCTGCACATCCAGACGTTATAGAATGTGCCGCAATTGGCGTACCAAGTGAAAGTACAGGAGAAGCGGTTAAAGTTTTTGTTGTAACGAAAAATGCGAATTTAACGGGGGATGAGCTAAAAACCTTTTGCCGTCGTTCATTAACCGCGTATAAAGTACCTAAGATATTTGAATTTCGTGATGAATTACCAAAATCTAATGTGGGTAAAATTTTGCGTAAAGACCTACGTGATGAAGAAAAATTGCAAAGAGAAAAATCACCAGTATGATTGTGGTTTAGTCTTAAACAAAGAATAGATGACGCCGGTTTTAACCGGCGTCATTGTGATGAAAATAAAAAAGAGAAACTTGTTTTGAATTATCGTTTAGTAACTACAGATAGTGAATTAGCCCAAGTATGCCAAGAGGCTAGTAATGCACCATGGCTCGCTTTGGATACCGAGTTTGTTCGTACCCGAACATATTACCCACAACTAGGTTTGCTACAGCTATATGATGGAAAGCAAGTTTCGTTAATTGACCCATTATTAATGACGGATTTTAGCCCATTCAAAACGCTTTTAACTAACCCTGAACAACTGAAATTTTTACATGCGGGGAGTGAAGACCTCGAAGTGTTTATGCATGATTTCGATTGTGTACCTGAGCCAATGGTCGACACACAAGTTGTGGCTGCATTTTTAGGTTACCCAATTTCTTGTGGTTTCGCGTCATTGGTTGCTGAACATTTAGGTATTGAGCTAGACAAAAGTGAATCACGGACAGACTGGCTCGCGCGTCCGCTAAGCGAAAAACAATGTGATTATGCAGCGGCGGATGTACTGTATTTGCTACCATTAGCTGAAATTTTAATGGGAAAAGTGACTGAAGCAGGCTATTTGGAAGATGTAAAAGATGAGTGCCAACGTGTTGTCGCTCGTCGGCAAAAAACACTAAAGCCAGAAAAAGCCTACATGAATATCCATAATGCGTGGCAACTACGTGATGAACAGCTCGCTTGCCTACAGTTATTAGCACAATGGCGTTTAAACCAAGCTAAAGCACGTGATATGGCGGTCAATTTTGTGGTGAAAGAAGAGCACCTGTGGAAAGTAGCCCGCTATTTACCAGGCTCTCTTGGTGAACTTGATGCACTTGGTTTAACGGGGCAAGAAATTCGTTGCCATGGTAAGCGTTTATTAGCGATTGTCGAACAAGCAAAACAACTTGATGAAAGCCAATACCCAACACCGGTGGCGAATATTACTGAACAGAGCCAGTACAAAAGCGTATTTAAAGAAATTAAAGCGCTGGTTAAAGATATTGCTGAAAACGAAAAATTTAATGCAGAATTATTGGCCTCTAGACGGCAAATTAACCAATTACTATCGATTCATTGGGGGTTAAAGTCTTCGGTTACACCTCCTGAGCTATTGGCTGGTTGGCGAGGGCGGTTACTCGCTGAGCCCATAGCAAAGCTCTTAGCAAGCATATAGCGTATTATTAGGTACAAGAAGAGTACTTCTTGTACCTAATTTAAATAACCTAACCTAGCCTACTTTCTCCACCTGTATTTCATTTATATTTATTATTTATTAATAAAATTATAAAAACATACGTTTTATTTATTAATTAATATATTTATTCTGCGTTAAATCAATAATTGTAATTACTCTTAAAAATAAAATTAATTCTTAATGAAAACCCTAATAAATAAAATTAGATATTATAGGGTTTTTAATTAACCATTTAAAAAATAAAAGGTTATTTTTTCATGTTTTCCAATAATAAAAAATTGAATTATATTCCTCTCATTTGTAAATAAAAATCATTTGCATATACTCAATCTCGAACATTAAAGGAAAGTATAAACTTTTATTTAATGTATCTTTTTAAAAAACTACCTAATTAAAACTTCTATTGAAAAGGACGCGAAAATGAAGAAATTATCATTAATTACAGTTGCTGTATCTTTCTCTATATTTTCTGTTGGTGTTATGGCAGAAACGGTATCAAAGCAAAGCTTAGATTATGGATATAATCAAACAAATATTATTGTCGATAAAACTCAATCAACCATGGGGCCACACGGGGGGAGTATCGGTGCACCGGGAATTGGTTCTCGCTTTATGAAGGAAGGCAAAACCATATCATTTTCTGGCTTAAAATATATGGTAACACAAAAGCCAGACAACGTGTATGTTTTGGAAAGTGGCGGTAGCCCGCACGGTGGCATGGGAAAGTTCCAATTTAGTCAAGTTGCAGATGCCGAGGTATATTTCGGTGATTGGTCACAAACTGGCTTAGCCGATGATGCAATGCACACGGTTTATTTCTCCGGTGCAAATGCAACAACAGAAGTCCCAACCAGTGGCCAAGCGACTTATTCTATAGCGGGTATTAACCAGTTCGCTGGTGAAGCAAAACAGACGGGTTGGTTTAATGCAAATTTTGCGGATAAATCATATACAGGTGCATTAGAAGGAACGAATAGCCACTCCATGGCGGGGAACATTGAAGAGGATGGTAAATTTAGTGGTACTGCTATTGCCAATGAAACACATTATGGTAACAGCATGGGACAACTATTTGGTAATAATGCAGAACAAGTGGCCGGTATTCTTTCTTATGATAACAATCGTGAGTTAGACACGGCATTTGGTGGGCAGAAAGACGAATAATTACTGAAAATATAATTGGATAAAAAAAGTAGGCAAAAGAAAACTTGTCTACTTTTTTATTTGTATTATTAAAATGGTAGCCTTAACATGTCTATTTTTAATAAAAAAACAAAGTTAATATATGTAATTTTATTATTACTTTTACCTATACATTCAATACAGGCCGTTCAATATTTAAAAATGGAGGTAACTAATATTCTAAATGGTTATAGTAACAAAAAACATCAATCAGAAATAAATAATGTAAAATATAGTAAAAAAAACATCGACGAACTTGGCTTTATTCTTTATGATTTAATTCAGAAGAGGAATTTTGACGCAATAAATAAAATTATTGATAACTACGTTAGCCATAAAGACCATGATAAAGAATTGGTTAAATATATTTACTCTGAAAAGGCGATTTTAAATGATGAATATGATTTGGCAATTAGGTTATATAATGAAATTTTAATTCACAAGCCTAATATGTTTTTGGTTGAGTTAAAACTTGCACGAGCACTAACTTATGTTAAACATTATGAGGCAGCATTATCGATATATCAGAATATAAAAACAAAACATAGCGGGGGAATATCAAGTAAGTTATCTGAATATATTGAAAATCAAATAATAGATTTAGAGAATAAAAATCGCTGGCAAGGAATGGTTAAGCTAGGTTCAAGTTATGATTTTAATTTAAATGAAGCATCAAATAGCCATGAAATGTACTGTTTTCGTAGTAAATGTATGAATAGCAGCAATCAGTCTATCGCAGGTGGAAAATGGCATTATTATATTAAATCAACAAAGCGGTTTCCTCTCGTTGGTAACCATTCAGGGCTATTATCATTCGGTGCGTTTGGGTTAGAACCGATGAAAACAGTCACGGCTAGAAAAATAAATATATTTGTTAGCGGGGGGTATCAATTTGAGAATGCGAATACAAAAATCGGCATATTGCCCATATTTGAAACTAAATGGCATGATAACCAATATTATAATTTGAGCTTAGGAGGGAAAATAGCGACCGAATATACGTTAAATCATCGAGTAACTATTTTAGGTGATTTTGAATATAAAAATAAAACGTATCCTCATGGGTATAGTTTTAATGATGGTGATAAATGGATTTATTCATTGTTTGGAACCTATTTAGTTGATTCTCAGTTAGTCGCTTTTGGTGGAATACATGGAGTCAATCGGGAAAAACAACGCAATAGTGATAGTTACTCACAGTATGGGATTAGAGTTGGTTTTTTAAAGGTCACCGAACTGTGTGATTTACTTGTTGTGGTAGGTTACAAGCAAACAAATTTTGAACAGTTTGATGTGTATTTAAATGTAAAAAGAAAAGATCACAATGGCTATTTTAATAGTCAATTAACATTTGATAAAAATAAGATATTAACTTTTACACCTTCTATTTATTTTAATAGCCAAGTGAATAAGAGCACGGCAGATATTATTTATTCTTTTAAGCAAAGTGAAGTCGGTGTCAATTTCACCAAGAAATTTTAATTTTCACCGGAACAGATAATGAAAATCAAAACAGTGATAGCCATTAATATCGTGACAGGGTTATCTATTAGCAGTATTGCAAGTTTAGTCTACGCCCAACAAAGCGAAAACATCGGCTCTATTGTGGTAAATGATAAAGCGACCACTATCAAAGAGCGTGATAGAAAAGGGGCGGACGACCAATATGATAAAGATGAATCAAATATTTATATCAGTAAAGAAGAAATTGATCGTTATAAAGGCACTAACCCCGCAGACACCATTAACCATGCAGTAGGGGTATATAGTGGTGATGCCCGTAATAGCGGGGCGATAGACCCCAATGTACGAGGGATACAGGGGCAAGGGCGTGTTCCGGTGACTGTGGATGGCACAGAACAGGCTATCACTGTGTGGCGTGGCTATAACGGGGCGAATAACCGCAATTATATCGACCCGAATATGATTAGCAGTATTAAAGTAATGAAAAGCGCAACGCTAGACCGCAATGTGCGTACATCGACAGGCGGTGGAGTTGCCATAACAACGCTAGGCATTGATGACGTTGTGGATAAATACGGCAAGTTTGGTTTTGATATTAAATTAGAAACATCGAGTAACTCTACAAAGCCGCGGATTAACCATTTAAACCACGGTATCGATTACCGTGATGATAAGCGCCTAATGAGTTCATTAGAGATCCAGAAGTTTCGTGGAATTTATTTTCAAGATCACGAAATGCTGGTTGATGCTCGTAGTAAAGGTAACGCCAAATTCTTTAATCTGAAAGATAACGCAGCGCGCATTGCCATTGGGACACGGCAAGAAAAGTTTGATTTGATGTTGGCATACAGCTACCGCAACCAAGGCAACTATTTTGCAGGGCGCCGTGGGGCGGATAAATTTTATGATGATATCATTACCTATGACCCTAATAACCCGAATAAGGCGATAGACCCCTATATACCCTTTGTAGCTAGAATTTACGGGCCAAATACAGAGGTGGCGAATACCTCGAATGAAATGTCGACGTTGTTGACTAAATTAAATTTGATGTTACCGAATGCGCAAGATTTATCTCTGGGTTATATGCGTACAGTGAGTCATTATGGCGAAATCATGCCATCACAAATTCGTTACTATGATCTTGAGGGGAAAATTCCGCAATGGCCTTTGGCTAACTTAGCCTTAAATACGTTTTATGCCAATTACTCGTTCAAACCCGAGTCCATTGGTTGGATTGATTTTCGCTTAGGTTATTGGTTAACAAAGACCGATTTAAATTCAAATACCGCAGGGGGGCAACCAAGGGAACCATTAGAAAGGGATTGGAATTATGAACTCAACCGAGATAATGGTGTGGGTAAAAACCCTGCTATCAATGGCACCTTAGTTGATGGCATTAAATTAAACCAACTTAACGATCGCTATGGTGTCTCATTATCCAATAAATTTCAAATTACACCTGAATTTAAAGTGACTTTAATGGGAAGCTTAATTGATGAAACCATTGGTAGCCGTGAAGATATTTTTAATTCGGATTCTAGCCCCAAGGGGAACATGTTCCGTGCTATCCCAAGAGAAGGTAAGCGTCGGGAATATAATGGTACTGTTCGGTTTGATTGGCAGCCAACTGATTGGTTAAGCCTGAATGCAGGGGCGCAATATATTAGTTACTGGTCAAGGGATTTATTAAAAGAGAGACGCATTGCGGCCAAAGATGTAAATTATGCGCCCTATAGCCATATAACCGCTCGAAACTATAGGTTATCCCGTTTATTAAGTGCAGAAGAATACCAAACAATACAGCAGTATGTTGATGATAAAGGGAAGACATTTAAAGATACAGTAGAAAGATCTTATGAAAGGCGAATTTTTATCGAGAAAGCGCTAAAAATGAAAAAGAATGCTTTAGGATATACAGGCTTTAATCAACGCAATAGGAAAAATTTAGAATTTAGAATCACAGAAATGGACCATATAGTGAAATGGAAGGTCGATGAAAATAACCGATTTATACGCAAAAATAACCCATTCTATAATGGGGAAGTTGATTTAAAAGAAGAAGCAATAGACCCTGTAACTGGCTTAAAAGCCAAAAAACATCGATTGGGGCATAGTAATACTTATGGATCAGATGAAGTGTTCTATACAGATGACCAAAAATTTAAAGCGCCGAAAAGAAATGAAGAATCAGCTTGGGCTCCGGCATTAGGGGCAACAATTTATTTAACAGAGAACGACCGAATATTTGGGCGTTATTTAGAAACCGTTAGAATGCCTAGTATCTTTGAAGACACTATTGGTTTTTCGGGGGGAAGAGAGCCGAATTACACACCACCGGTTTATTTGCCAGAACGCAGCCATACGATAGAACTGGGATATGTGCGTAATTTCCAAGAACTGGTTGCGGCAGAAAATCATGCTGACTTACGTATAAATTACTACAACACCGTAGTCACAAATGCCTTTGATAGGAACGACAGGTTAGTCTTTACGCAGGTTGATAAACATAATACGGCTGGTTTGGAGCTATTGGCACGTTATGATAATGGCTGGGTATTTGGTGACTTAGGGGTAGATTACCGCTTAAAAAATGAAGTTTGTGATGAAGTCTCATTGATGGTGATGGACCCCTATAACAAGTTTGGGGGCTCAGAGTGTACAACAGCAGGGTTCCCCAATGGCTATTTACGTACTCAATTGCAACCCAAATACAGTATTCATGCCAACCTAGGTCTACGCTTCTTAGATGAAAGCTTGGAAGTGGGTAGCCGTATGCGTTATCACAGTAAAGCAAAAAATGAGGATGAGGCAGAAATGATAGATAAATATCCATTCTCATATGCACCATTAAATAATAGCCCAATGAGCTGGAATGCGGTTTTTACTGCTGATGCTTATGTTAATTACCAGTTTAATAAAGACCTATCGTTTGAATTATTAGCCACGAATTTATTTGATGAATATTATATTGATCCTCTAACCCGCAGTATGATGCCGGCACCGGGTAGAACTATACGCTTCAATGTAACAAGTCGCTTCTAAAAGGAATTCCCCTTCGTTGATGTAGTTATGTTTTGGCATTAGCGAAGGGGCTATTAGGGATATTAAAATGCTTACTCTACGTTTTAATTTTGCTGTTATGGTTTCGCTATTATTTCATTTTGGTATCGTTTTTTATTGCTTAAGTGCTGAAAAAACACGTCATGCACAAATTTATACGCCAATAAAGGCGGCGATTATCTCTATTGCATTGACGCAAAATGTAATTGAAAGGCAAATAAATGATGTCACATTAAATAATAAGCGAACTGGCGGTTTACTTTCTGAGTCGCAACAAAATGAAAATGCGGTAATCAAAGTTGCTGATAAAAAAAGTACGCATAGTGATGAAAATAAAGTTTCGGATGTACAGAAAAAAGTTATCGAGAAAAAAGAACAAAAACAACCAAATAAGAAAATAATTAAGCAGAAAGAAGAACAACAACAAAACAAAAAAAACGATGATGTAAAACAAGAACAACAAGCAGGCCAAAATAGTGCTTTGTCAAATGCCGCTGGGGAACAGGGTGCGCAAAATACGAGGGCAGTAGGGGATAATATAAGTGCGAATTATCAATCTTATATTGATAAATTACGTAGAGAAATAGAGCGCCATAAACGTTACCCAAGAAAAGCAAGAAATACCCATACCCAAGGAAAGGTTTTGGTGAATTTTACGCTTACGTCATCGGGGGAGATAACAAGAGTGAGTATTGCTAAGTCTTCTATGCATACACAACTCGACCAAGCTGCGTTAACGGCTATAGCAAAGAGTCGCTCTGTTGGTATACCACCAGAGGGTTTAAAGAAACAGATAACATTGTCAATTGAATTCGAGTTATAAATTGCCAAATAGAGGGTGGCTTTCAATCTGAATAGATGTTTGAAATTAGCGCCCGAGGGGGGGGCTTTATTTATTTTTATATTAATAAGATAAAAGCAAGCCGCGACCTATTGAATTAATCCTAAAATTAGACAGCGGCTTTCTTTGCAAATTACTTTTCTTCTGTTGTTGTTTTTATTTCGTCACCTTCAGGTAGCGTAACGTTTAGTTCAAGAACAGAAATATCATCCCCTTTTTGCTCAAATTGCACTGATAACATCTCAGGGTCAACTTGGACATACTTACAGATAACCTGCAAAATATCTCTTTTCATATCTGCAAGATATGGGGGCTCGCTATCACCGCGGCGGCGTTCTGCGACGATGATTTGTAATCGCTCTTTTGCGATATTCGCTGTCGTTTTTTTTCTCGACAGAAAGAAATCCAATAAAGCCATTATTTATCCCCCAAATAGGCGTTTTAAGAAACCTTTTTTCTCTTCTTCAATGAAACGGATAGGGCGATCTTCACCTAAAATACGAGCAACACAATCATCATAGGCTTGGCCTGCATCAGATTCTGTATCCAAAATGACCGGTTCACCTTGGTTAGAAGAGCGCAGTACAGATTGGTCTTCCGGAATAACACCAATCAAAGGAATACATAAGATTTCCAGAACATCTTCCATGCTTAGCATATCGCCACGGGTTACACGGCCAGGGTTATAGCGTGTTAACAATAAGTGTTCTTTAATCGGTTCTTCACCTTTTTCTGCACGACGTGATTTTGACGCTAAAATACCTAAAATACGGTCAGAGTCACGGACAGAAGACACTTCCGGGTTGGTAGTGATAATGGCTTCGTCAGCAAAATAGAGCGCCATTAAAGCGCCACTTTCGATACCAGCGGGGGAATCACAAACAATAAAATCAAAACCAAGGTCGTCGCTCAATTCGTCAAGAATTTTGCCTACTCCTTCTCGAGTTAATGCGTCTTTATCGCGTGTTTGTGAAGCAGGTAAAATAAATAAATTTTCGGTGCGCTTATCTTTGATTAAAGCCTGATTCAGGGTCGCATCACCTTGGATAACGTTTACGAAGTCATAGACTACTCGACGTTCACACCCCATGATGAGGTCAAGGTTACGTAGGCCGATATCAAAATCGATCACTACTGTTTTATTCCCTTTTTGTGCCAGGCCAGTAGCTATGGCCGCGCTTGAAGTGGTTTTACCAACGCCACCTTTACCTGAAGTCACTACAATTATGCGTGCCATGAATAATTCCTTGTAAATAAGGTCTAATTTAAATATTCGATATTAAGTTTGTTATCAACTAAACAAAGTTTAGCTGCTTTGGCGAGAAATTCAGCAGGGATTTGATCGCTCAGCCAATATTCACCTGCAATTGAGACCAGCTCAGCTTGCAAATGAGTACAATAAATCTGACTTTCAATATCGCCAGAGGCTCCTGCTAATGCACGGCCTCGCATCACGCCATAAATATGGATATTACCATCTGCTAATAGTTCTGCACCTGCACTAACATTACTTGTGACGATCAGATCACTATTTGGTGCATAGATACGTTGTCCAGAGCGAACTGGGGTATTGATAATACGAGTTTTACGATATAAAGGCTCAGTTTGAACTGTAGCAGCCTGAGGCTCAGGCTGAATCTCAACAGGTTTTTGACTTTTACCTTCGCTTAATATCGGTAAACCAGCATCGTTTGCTTTTTGTCGCATTTGCGGGTTAGTACACCCACTGACCCCAACAATACGTAATCCCGCAGAAACAACAGAACGATGAATGCTCTGTAAATCTGCATTTGGGGATAATTCAGCAATGTTAATTACGACAGGAGCATTTTTAAAGAAATCAGGAGCTTGATTTACTTTATCTTGCAGCGCTTTTTTGATGAGTTTAGGCTCTTCACTGTATAAGTGAATAACTGAAAGAGTAAAACTGCTGCCTTTAAGTTCTATTGGCGATTGTGGCATCTATCCAGACTCAGCAAATTAAAATTTCCGAAACAATCCTCGGGTGAAGATATTCTGTAAAACAATAGCATGTTATAGTTACTATATACTTCAAGCAAGCTAATGAACTAAGAAAAAGAGTTAAATATAATGATTTGTGCAATTTATAGAAGCCCTAAACGTGACCAAACTTATCTTTATATTGAGAAGAAAGATGATTTTTCACGTGTTCCTGATGAATTATTAGCCCAATTTGGCACACCTCAGTTTGCTATGCTTATCTCATTAGATAAGCGTGAAAAGCTTGCCAATGCTGACTTGGCAAAGGTTAAATCTGACCTCTTAGAAGTTGGTTATTATTTACAATTCCCACCTCCGGTGGAAAATTTGCTTTCAGAACACAAAGAACTGAATAACTAGAGCAAATTAAGAAAATCCTGAAAAGCAATGACAGTCTGGAGGAGACAAATGAAACCAACGTTATTATATACATTAGTCGCTGGTTTGTTTTTAACAAGTTGCTCTGCAACACATAACGAATCAATTGTTACTCAACCGATTACAGCAGAACAAAATGCGGCGATAGCCCAAGAAGTCGTTGCTTTAGATCAAGCATTTCCTATTGAACAACGTGAACCATCACAATTTCCGGCTTATGTGGAATTACTGAAAGAACATGCTATTGAACAGGGAATTAAGCCTGCAACCATTGAACGTGCTTTTGCTAATATCTATTTTATTGAGCGTGTAGTGAAAGCAGATAAAGGCCAACCAGAGAAAAGGGCGACGGTGACGTTAGCAAGCTATTTAAAAAACGTATTACCACAATCGCGCATCAATGCAGGCTATGACAAATATTTAGAAAATAGATCCACTCTAGATGCTATCAGTGATAAATATGGCGTTCCACCTCAGTTTATTGTTTCATTATGGGGATTAGAAAGCGGTTTTGGGCGCTCACAGGGTAAAGAGGATGTTATCTCGGCACTTGCGACATTATCTTTTGAAGGACGAAGAGAAGCGCTTTTTAGCAAACAACTTTTAGCCGCGCTTGAGATAATGGATAAAGGTTATATCCCAGAAGATCAACAGCTCAAAGGTTCATGGGCTGGTGCCATGGGCCAGAGTCAATTTATGCCAACCTCTTATTTGTCTTATGCAGCAGATGGTGATGGTGATGGCAAAATGGACATTTGGAATAATAAATCTGATGTTTTTGCATCCATCGCTAATTATTTATCAACAGAAGGCTGGCAAGCCAAATTACCATGGGGTTACCAAGTTAACTTACCTGTAGATTTTAATAAAACGTTGGAAGGCGTAAAAGCGGAACAAGGGAAAACTGTTAGTGAATGGCAAGAATTGGGCGTTACATTACCTGCATTTGCTCAGTTACCTTCAGGCGTAAAAACGTGGGTGGTTATTCCAGATGACCCTGAAGGCAGGGCATTTTTAGTGACCGAAAATTTTCGAACCATAATGCATTGGAACCGCTCGTATTATTTTGCATTGAGTGTATGCATGATGGCAGATGGCATCGCTAATAAAATACAATAACGATAATAGGAGTACTATTATGTATCAACATCGTGACTGGCAAGGTGCGTTACTGGATTTCCCTGCAAATAAAGTTGTTTGTGTTGGTAGTAATTATGCAAAGCATATAAAAGAGATGGGCTCTGCTACACCGGAAGAACCTGTTATTTTTATAAAACCAGAGACTGCCTTGTGTGATATTACTCAATCCATAGTTATTCCAAAAGATTTTGGTGCTGTTCATCATGAAATTGAGATGGCAATTTTAATTGGTATGCCATTAAAAAATGCAGATGAAGATCGTGTATCGCGTTCTATCGCCGGTTATGCAGTTGCATTAGATTTAACCTTACGTGATTTGCAAGCTAAATTTAAAAAAGCAGGCCAGCCATGGGAAAAAAGCAAATCATTTGATGGCTCATGTCCAATTTCTGGTTTTATTCCTGTTAGTAGTCCGAATGACTTACAAAATGTTCAGCTTTCTCTAGAAATTAATGGTGAGGTTCGCCAAGAGGGCTCGACGCGTGATATGATCACACCGATTTTACCTCTGATTAGCTATATGTCCCGCTTTTTCACATTACGTGCAGGGGACGTCATCTTAACGGGAACACCTGATGGTGTTGGCCCATTAGCTTCTGGTGATATGCTAAAATTATCAATTAATGATCACTCGCTGACTACACGGGTTATTTAAGTATAGGATTAATAAGTATTATGTCGCAGTTCTGGCAAGTTAAAACGTTAGATGAAATGACGGATGAAGAATGGGAATCTCTCTGTGATGGTTGCGGGCAATGCTGCTTGCACAAATTAATGGATGAGGATACAGATGAAATCTATTTTACTAATGTCGCTTGCAATCAGTTAAATCTAAAAACTTGCCAGTGTAAGCATTATGAAGACCGCTTCAGTTATGAAGCGGATTGCATAAAACTTAATCGCTATAACTTAGAAACATTTGAATGGTTGCCAGGTACTTGCGCTTACCGCTTGTTATTAGAAGGAAAGTCACTCCCGGCCTGGCACCCATTAAAAACCGGTTCTAAAGCGGCAATGCATAATGAAGGTGTGTCCATTCGCCATATCGCGGTCAGAGAAATTGATGTGGTGGATTGGGAAGAACACATTATGAATAGGCCGAAGGGTAGAGGGTAGTAGTATCCCTCTATGGTACAGTAAATTATTATGGAAATATCGTTGCCAACTGTAGGCTTACTTGCCATTCTAAATATTGCTATTTTACCAGCAATAATTTCTTTTTTTGGAAAGTTTAGCCAAGCTGCATCGATGATAATTTATTCATTTTAATTGGTGCATTATAGTGGGTTAAATGAAAGTAAAGAATAATCACATCACAACAAGGTGTGATTTTTAATTCTATTAATCATAGAAATTTTCAATGAATATTCAATATTACCTTCTAGTTATTAGTTTTATCAGACTCAAAATTCTAACTGCATGAAAATCCATCTTTAAAACCGACCACTCACAATATTTATGTGCTATAGCTTAAAACTATCATATTTTTATTTGAGGAAAATTGTGATTTGTGACCTCCCATTTTGCTTTTATCAAGATACTTAGCTAATCTATTTTTTCAAGAGTAACATGGGGGATGGAAATGAAAACATTTGGTGTGGTACTCACAATTATAGGTCTCATTACCGCGATTATTTCTTACAATATGGATGTAAGTATTCCTATCGTTTATGGGGAGAGTGTGAAGGATTCAGGGCTAGCATTTGATAGGCAGAATTATATTATTGGCAGTTTGCTAATTGCATTTTTTGGTATTTTGATTGTTCTTTTCGACAACAAGAGGCGTAAGTAAAATGAGTTTTATTTTTTAATAAAATCAGATTATATTCATCTCATTCCATAATAATAAATGAATGTTCCAAATTAACTAAAGAATATTTCTTATGAAGAAAATACTTATGTTAGTGAGTTTAGCTACTATTTCCGGATGTGTTTCCAATACAACCGCAATTGAGTCAAAAGCGGTAGGCATGGCCAATCCTGCTTCTGTGTATTGTGAACAAATTGGGGGGAAATTAGAAATTAAGATAACAGAGAAAGGGCAAGTCGGATACTGTATCTTACCTTCAGGTGATAAAGTAGAAGAGTGGGCTCTATACCGCCAGAACAAACATTAATCAACTACTACAGCGAAAACTTATTTAAGATTTTGCTGTAGTTCCAATCTAACAGTTCCAATCCAATAATATTTCTATTTTGTGTTAATTATTTCTTCAAATTAGCCGATATTGCTACAGGCGGTATGCGTATTTTTGTCATTCGATCAACTAGATAGCAATGGTAATACACAGGACTAATACTTATTAGGCTCATCATAAGGGTAGTTGCAATATTTTGATGGCTTCATATAGATTTAGTAAGGATGACCTCATCTGTTTATGGCAAATTATTGATATAAAATATTTTTATCCATTAATGTCTCATAATCGGTAAATTGTTGTACTAAAATAGAAACAGCTACCTTATGTTATGTAATTGCTAAATAAATTAGTCTTATTAGGGCGATTGATTTACCAAAAAGACGTTAAACTGTCTGCCAGTGGATAAGTAATAGAGCAAAACAGCATCTTTTAGCGATGACTTTTTGGATTTGATCACACTTTAACACACGTAATGAGTGATTTAGGAATATTCTTAATGTCAAAAATTGATGTGTAGATCACATTTCTGTAGGGTGTTCGTTTTAAGAAAACCTCATTATTTTCATGAAGTTATAAAACAAGAAAATTGACATAACACAGTTTATAGTTTGTACAGTTAATCGTGTTTTCTTATCCTATATCAAAAATAATGATAATTTTTTTTAACATAGGCTCGGCTAAATAATTTGGTATTTTGGTTTTTACTACAATATCAAGTTGAATGAATAAAGGGTTATATTGCGATTTTATCGCTATTTCTTCTATCGCTTTTATTTCCCACATTCCATTTATTTTTTAATTTTGATTAAAATCGACATTTACCTCGCTAAAAATCACATTTTTAAATTTTAATAATGACCAAAGCAGACTGTTAATATAAAAGAGCGCTTATACACCCATGGTGTGTTAATTTGGCATTCAAGCATAATAATTCGAAATTTAATATTTGTAATTGTCAGGTGTTACATATCTTCATAGATAAATAAATATTAATTAAATTAATGTTTTAGTCTTTAATTGATATTCATTATTAGATTGATGCTGTGGATATTTTGCGACAAAAAGTATCAAAATGTGAATTAAAATATATATTCAATCTGAATATAACGATTTTCTTTGTTTCTAATAATCTTTATTTTTTAGTTTAGTTGATTTAAAAAAATAAAATTTAAAACAAAGCGATATTAAAGTCCAAATATTAAGCTTTGTGCGAGTAAATTAGTGGAATCAATGCATTAAAAAACTCAATCAATAGATCATTTTTAATAGCCTGGGGCTATCAAAAAATTAATAAGTGATGGAAAAAACGATTTAATTAAATTTAAGTTATTATGTATCCTCTCTTCGAAATCATATCGTGCATATGATTATAAATTCTAAATAGGACTAATTAAGAAAGATATTTACTTGCATTAGTAAAAATGGTTTAAAAATGAAACATAAATGACTAACTGTATTCAATATGCGGTGGAGTTTTTATTTTTCTTTATTTACCAATTAATTAAATAAAAGCTTAATAAGTTCTTTAAATGTAAGAATAAAATCTCATATTAGGAAATGAAAATGAAGAAAGTACTACTGACCGCTGTTGCTACAGCAATCATCGGCTTATCAACAGCTAACGCAGCAAATAAAGTTGGCGGTGGCCAAGTTAACTTTAACGGTAAAGTAACTGATGTTTCTTGTACTGTTTCTGTTGACGGTCAAGGTAGCGATGCAAGCGTATACTTAGCACCAATTTCATTAGAAGAAGTTCAAGCAGGTGGTAAAGGTACATTATTAAAACCAAAAACATTTGCAATTGATGTGACTAACTGTTCTGCAACATCAGTTGGCGGCAATGCTAAAACGATCGGTGTGGTGTGGACTGGTGGTAACTTATTAAGTGGTAGCGAAAAATTAGGCTATTTAGCGAATACCGATTCTACTGGTGCGAAGAATATCCAATTTGTTTTATCGGCTGATGACGCTAAAAAATTCATCGTACCAGGCGGCGACAAACAACAGCCATCCGAGCTTATTACTCAAATTGACCAAGGTTCACGTTTCCAATATTACGTAGGTTATATCACCGATAAACCAACAGAAGTTACTGCAGGTGAAGTTAAAAGCTACGCAACTTACGAAATCACTTATCAATAAGAATAGGTTGGTTGTTTTAAATTAGTGTTATTAGACGTTGCAGTAAAACACTAATGGATATTATTGCAATAAGCGGTAGAACACTGCCGCTTTTATGTTTTGAGGTTTAAATGAAAGCTATCGTATTAGCATGTTGCTTTATCTTCAGTATTAATTCGTTTGCTAACAATATAATTGTTAATGGTACGAGATTTATTTACCCTGGAGATGAGAAAGAGATCACCGTACAACTTTCAAATACAGCAGAACGTCCAGCGGTTGCTCAAGCTTGGCTTGATACAGGTAATGCATCAGAAACACCTGATACGATAAAAACCCCATTTCAAATTACTCCTCCTGTTTCTCGAGTAGAAGCAAAAGGTGGTCAAAATTTACGCATAAAGTTAATGGATAAAGGGCAAATTCCTCAAGATAGGGAAAGTTTATGGTGGCTTAATATTCTAGATATTCCGCCTACTGTAAAAGGCAAAGATGGGGAAATGCAGAATGTTTTACAGCTAGCAATTCGTTCTCGTTTTAAATTCTTTTACCGACCTGTTGGGCTAGGTAGCCGAGAATTAGCACCTGAACAGTTAGTTATCAAAACAAATGGTAAGAATATTGCTATTGAAAATCCAACACCTTTTTATATTACGGTCACAAAAATATCCATCGATGGAAAGGTTGGTCTCACAGATAAAACTGTTTTGATAGAACCCAAAAATCAAACATTAGTTGAATTAAAGCAGGCAATTAAGTCTGGCAGTAAGGTTGTTGTTAACAATATTAATGACTATGGTTCAGATGTTGCGGTGACTCTAACTGTAAAATAGGAATATATAATGAAACAGCGAGAGTTAAACAATAAATATAGCAATACACTCTCTGTAGTCTGCTTTATTACGTCATGGATTGTTCCCGTATTCCATGCCTCAGCTGAAGAAGAAACCTATGAATTCAATAGTGGCTTTATTATGGGAAGTAAAGACAACGTTGATTTAGACCGTTTTAATGCGACAGGGATTAGTCCAGGAAAGTATTCAGTTGATGTATATACGAATAATGATTGGAAAGGGCGTTACGAACTTAATTTTGAAGAACAAAAAAATAAACAATTAGGGGTTTGTTATACCCCTGAGTTACTTTCAAACTTAGGTATTGATACTGAAAAATTTAATCCATCAATTGATAAAAACAGTGCTACTTGTCTGCCGTTGAATGAGTGGAACAGCGACAAAGAAGTTAAAGATATATTTCATACGTCGACACTACGTTTAGATATTTCTGTACCGCAAATTTACGAACAAAAAATTTCTCGGGGTTATGTTTCTTCGCAATTTTGGGAAACAGGAATTCCTGCATTAAATATTGGTTATATGGCTAATTACTATGATAGCCATATTAGTGGAAACCAAGGTTCAAATAGCTCTAGCGCCTATTTAGGCGTTAATGCTGGCTTGAGTTATGATGGTTGGCTATTGAAACATATAGGAAATTTGGGTTGGCAGCGTTCTACAGGTTCTGAATGGAATAGCAATCAAACTTATCTGCAAAGGCCTATTGCCGCACTAAAATCAAAAGCGACTATTGGGCAGTTTTATACGGATGGTAATTTATTCGATAGTATTGGCTTAAGAGGGGCTAAGCTAACAACGGATGACAATATGTATCCAGATGGAATGACAACTTATGCCCCTGAAATTCGAGGGATCGCTCAAAGTAATGCCTTAGTGACGATTCGGCAAAATGGCAATATTATTTACCAAACAACCGTGTCTCCTGGGCCATTTAGTTTAAATGATGTTTACCCATCGGGTTATGGTAATGATTTGAATGTTACAGTAAAAGAGGCTGATGGTAGCGAGACTAATTTTAGTGTGCCATATTCTTCGTTAGCACAATTATTACGTCCAGGGTTCACGCGTTACCAAATAGCGGGCGGTAAATCTGATTCTGAAAATTTAAGAAATCGTCCTTTTGTTGTGCAAGCGACTCTTCAGCATGGGATTAATAATACATTTACCCTTTATGGTGGGGTCACTGCTTTTGATGATTACCAAGCTTATTTGTTAGGAAGTGGTATTAATACTGGGATTGGTGCGGTTGCAATTGATGTAACACAATCTCGCATTGTATTTAATCACCGTACAGATTATGGGCAAAGTTATCGTTTTACATTTAATAAGTTATTCACTGAAACAGACACAAATCTTGTGTTAGCAGCATATCGATATTCAACGAAAGATTATTACAATATTAATAATGCACTTTATGCTATTGATAACGATAAACGTGGCGTTGTCGATACATTAGGGCGTGAAAAAAATGGTTTCAGTTACACTATTAACCAAAATTTACCTGAAGGTTACGGTGGAATTTATTTCATGGGGCGTATTTCAAGTTATTGGGATAAGTCAGGAACAGAAAAACAATATCAACTAAGTTACAACAATAGCATCAATCGCCTTTCATATGGTTTGTCATTTATGAGGGTGTATACACAAAATAGTCATGATAAAAAAGATGACAGGATCGGTGTGAACTTGAGCATTCCTCTTTATTGGGGAGAGAATCAGGTGTCTACTTTAACGTCTAATACTACATTTAATAATGAAAAGTTCGGAAGTAGCCAAATAGGTACCAGCGGTACGTTTGACCGTGATAATAATTGGACATACGGAATCAATACCTCAGTTGCAAATGGTGGTGCGAAAAATATCGGTCTTAATACTAGCTACCGTACATCGTCGGCCAATACAAATGCGAATTACAGCCAAGGTGAAGGTTATCGTCAATATGGTATAGGCGCAAATGGGTCATTAGTTTTGCACTCCGGTGGAATAACGCTAACGCCGAATAATGCAACCACAATTGCATTGATTGAGGCGAAAGACGCAGAAGGTGCATCAGTGGTAGGGGCGATGGGGACGACAATTGATAGTCATGGTTATGCTATTGCGCCTTATGTAAGAGCTTATCGCACTAATAAAATCGAAATTGACCCGAAAGGCAGTTCTGAAGATATTATTTTTGAAAATATGTCATCACAGATAGTTCCTTATGAAGGTAGTGTCGTTAAGGTTAAATTTGGTACTAAGATTGAAAAAAATGTGGTTTATAGCGTTAAAAGATCTAATAACAAACCACTACCATTTGGCGCTAATGTGACAGATCAAAAAGGTGAGGCAATCGGTATTGTTGGGCAAGGTGGTATGGTGTTCATTAGCAGTGAAATTACAACTGATGCCATTATTACGTGGGATAAAGGTCAATGTACATTCTCATTAGCTGCAGGAAATAGCAAGGAAGTTCTATGTCAATAAAAAATCAATGGGTTTGGTATATTGGGGTAGGGTTACTATTTACCGCAAATGGAGTTTCTGCAAATAATGGACGCCCTGGATACATCTATATGAATAGTTGCGAAAGAACAAGTCAGCCGGCATATAGAGTAGATATGAGACTTGGAAAAATTGTTGTAGATCCTAACCTTCCGGTTGGTAGTGTAATTAAAACACAAGATTATTCAATGAATACCAACCAAACCTACCTCTGGTGTCGTGGAAAGGTGAATATTGAGGCTGAAGTGGTCATGCCTGATTTACGCGATATTGGTGGGAAAATTTACCAAACGAATGTTGAAGGTATTGGTTTAAAATTCCACCGTTCATCGGGTCGTCAATACTCAATGACTTACCCAAGCACTTTTCCTTTAAATGTAGGGAATTATGATACGAGAGTTACATTAAATGATTCCGTTTTCACATTAAGCTTGATCAAGACAGCCAAATATACTGGAACAGGAACATTGGCAAGCGGAATTTATACAACTTATGGATATAAGCCTAATAATAATCCATATCTGGTAAGTTATTTGGATGCAAATGCTATTACTATCGTTTCGCCATCCTGCCAAGTGACAAGTGGTGAAAATCAAAATGTAATGTTAGACCCTATAAAACGAGTTCAATTAACAGCGAGAGACCAGCCTGCTGGTGAAAAAGATTTTACCATAAAATTGAAATGTAGTGGCGGTACTAGTTTTACAGGTAAGACTAATATTGATGTTACTTTTAACGGGATAAAAGCGACAGGAACTCAAGTAAATGGTGTTTTAGCAAACCAAAGTACCTATAGCCCAGCAAAAGGAATTGGTGTTCAAGTTATAGAACGAAAAGATAAAAGCCCAATCAATTTTGGCCGCCCATATCGTGTAGCATCATTAAATAATAATGATACAAAAGATATCGATATAGAACTTATCGCTCGTTATTTTCAATATGAAGATAGAACTTCACCCGGTGAAGTTTATGCTCAAATGCGTTTTGATATTACATATGATTAATTATTAAAAGTATTTTATTTAATAATAAAGGCTGACTTTATATTTAGAGTCAGCCTTTATTTTATATTCAAAATGATAATTCGTAGTTATTATAGAAGACTTATTTCAAATCAACAATTATACTTTCAGCAACATACTGTCGTTCTTTATTGATATGTTCGGATTCATCATTTTTTTCATTTTTTAATCCACTCGTATAACCTTGGAAAAACCATTCAATGGGGCAATTTAGCGCTTCAGCGATATCAACTAAATGATTGATAGGTATTTTATTAATTCCATTCTCATAACGTGAGATTTGCTGTTGACTTAAATTTAATTTATCAGCTAAATTAGCTCCAGATAGACCGAGTTCTTTTCTCCGGTTTTTTATTTTAATGCCTATTATAGTATGAATGTCCATATGACATCCTCAATTTATATGAAGGGTTATTATTTAATGCACTTAATTAAAATTACATTTGATAGTATATTAAAAACTAAAGTATTTTAAAAGATTTAATGAACATAAATATGATGAAAATCGCGATTTAGAGCTTTAAACATTAATAAACAATAACATCATTTATAGTAAGGGATTATAACGAAAATAAGTAAAAATAGCGAATGCAGAATTCATCAAACTAAGATTGTTAAAATAAGAATTAATATTAACAAATTCAAATTGATACTTAAAATTTAATTGCTATAAAAAATTTGATTATTTCCTTTGTTTTCAATTGGTTGCTTTCTTTTTGGGATGTGTAAGATTGAGGATGTAAAGTTAAGTTATAAGAGTAAATGTTAATTTTTTGTTTTTTTATAGGTTGGTAGGGTTATTATTTGAATAATTAAAGATGACTAATAAATAAATCAATAATATTTATTAACTATCAAATAATTTGATTTAAATAAAACTATAAACATCTTAAATGATTACTTTTGAAAAAGGGTCATGATTAGCATCTTTATTCCATATATACTCCATTTTAAGAGCAATATTATTTGCAATGTCTCGGTTATAAAAATCGCAGATAATCTGTAATGACATATCAATACCTGCACTAATACCAGATGAGGTATAAAACTTATTATCATGAACCCATCTTGCTTTAGATTGCCATAATACCTGGTCATTGAGTGAAGTTACCCACTGATAAGCGAGCTTATTTGTTGTAGCCTTAAAGCCGTTTAAAAGGGATGTTTGAGCAAGAAGTGCGGAACCAGTACAAACTGAAATGACAGTTTCCGCATACTCAACCTGTTTTTTCAGCCACTGAATATAATCATCATTCTGCGATAATGAGCGAGTACCTTGTCCTCCAGGTATTAAAATATATTGATAACATGGGGTAAGTATAGGGCGTGTATTGACTGTAACTCCTTGAGAGCTGGTCATAGGTTTCCCTGAAGGTGAGATAAATTCAATTTGGCAATGTTCTAAACGGCCAAATACTTCAACAGGTCCCATAACATCAAGGGTTTCAAAATTATCAAAAAGGATAATTGCGATAGAATTTAGCTGCATATTTTTCTCAAGTTTAGCCATTATTAAACATATTTTCCCATGATCTATATTTAATTATTGGGATTTTGTGCACTCTATTACATTTATTTTTCCTTGCGCTAAATAAAATCTTACAAGCGTGATAAGACATAAATGTAACCACTCAAGTATACTGTATAAAACCTATTGTAACTTTTATTACCAAATTAGTGAGGTTAACAATGAAATTATATATTTATGACCACTGTCCGTTTTGTGTCAGAGCAAGAATGATTTTTGGTTTAAAAAAGTTAGCAGTAGAGCAAATCGTTTTATTCGATGATGACATAGATACACCGACAAAAATGATTGGTCGAAAAATGTTACCTATTCTACAAAAAGATGATGGGAGTTATTTACCTGAAAGTTTAGATATTGTTCATTATGTTGATAGTATTAATGAACCTAAATATGCAGGAGGGAGTATTACTCCTGAAATAGAGACTTGGTCTAAAACGGTTTCTGCTGTGGTATATAAGCTTGTAACTCCACGCTTTACTCAAACGGATTTCCCCGAAATCAGTACAACGGAAGCTAGAGCAGCATATATAAACAGAACATCAAAATCTTACGGCGACTTAAATGAGCTTAAAAAAGAAACACATACGTTGCTAGTTGAATTAGAACCGCAATTATCTTTATTAGATGCGTGGTTAGAAACACGGAGTGAAGATATTGATATTAATGATTTTATTATTTTTCCAATCTTACGCAGTTTGAGTATTGTCGAGCACTTATCATTTAGCACAAACATTCGAAATTATATGGAGCGAATTGCAAAATACTCGAATGTTAACTTGTTATTTGATAAAGCAAAATAACCTATTTGGCTGTAAGTTCAGTGAATTTTGTTAAACGCCAACCGCCTCTAAAAGAGGCCGGTTGTGCAGGATAATCCATTAATGGACGTAGTCACGTAGTGTATAAACTAATTTGTAATGGCCCTGAATTAATACTAGCTGATTGTTTTTTAAAGAAATAACAGCGCCATCAGACAGTACTCGGTTTATCATTGAATCCCATTTAGATAAATCTTCATCAACACATTCGAGTTCCGTTCTAGTTAAGTTTTTTACAGTAATTTTTGCGTTTTTGATATCGCCAAACCCGTTAAAATCATTACACATTGATGCAGAAACAAACATTTTCTCGCCAAAAGAAAGGGAAGGAGTTGTTTGCTTACTGTTAATGGCCTTACCATTCACTTCAGTGAGAATAAAACGATGATGCATTAATTTATTTTCAAGTGCTTGGTCATCATTTCGCGCATTGACTTGATGAGTTTGGCAAGCTGCTAGCAATAAACCCAAAATTGTAAGTGGAATTAGGCGTTTCATGGTTCCAGACCCAACTATGCGTTAACAATATTAGGGCAAATTTCCCCACGACTTATTTGACGGATATTATTAAGCGTAGTTTGACTGATGCTTGTTAATGCTTCCTCCGTTAAAAACGCTTGATGCCCTGTAAACAATACGTTGTGGCAAGAGGAAAGTCGACGAAAAACATCATCTTGTATGACATCATTAGACTTATCTTCGAAAAATAAATCTCGCTCATTTTCATATACATCCATACCTAAAGCGCCAATTTTCTGCGATTTTAGTGCATTTATTGCCGCAACAGAATCGACTAATGCACCTCGGCTTGTATTGATGATCATGACTCCATTTTTCATTTTCTTGAAGGCATTTTCATCGAGTAAGTGATGATTTTCTGGTGTTAATGGACAATGAAGAGAAATAATATCTGATTGTTCATATAAAGTATCTAAGTCAACATATTCAGCGCCCAAATCTAAAACAGCTTGGTTCGGGTAGGGGTCATGTGCGAGTAAACGCATTCCGAATCCCTTTAAAATACGTAGTGTTGCTTGACCAATTTTTCCGGTGCCGATAATACCCGCAGTGCGGTTATGCATATTAAAGCCTGTTAACCCCTCGAGAGAGAAATTTGCATCTCGAGTACGCTGGTATGCTCGGTGGATCCTGCGATTAAGGCATAGCATCATACCAACAGCATGTTCGGCGACAGCCTCAGGAGAATAAGCGGGCACGCGGACAACCTGAATACCTAATTCTTTAGCTGCTTGTAAATCAACGTTGTTAAAGCCAGCACAACGTAAAGCTAAAATTCGAATATTTAGTGCGGCAAGCTCTTTCAAAACAGCGCGATTAGCTTCGTCGTTAACGAAAATACAGATGGCGTCGGCACCAACCGCATTTTTAGCGGTCTGAACCGTCAATGGAAAATCAAAATATTCAATACTAAAATTAAATCCAGAATTTTGATTTACTTGTTCCATGTGCTTGCGGTCATACTGTTTGGTACTATAAGAAACAATTTTCATCACAAAGACTCCAATTTTTAGGAACCAATTAGAAAAGAGTAGGTAAAAAGGTGTACCTACAAAATATAAACTCAGAATAAGACAATTAAGTTTGTAAATCACCTATAAATTAAGAAAATAGGTATCTGTTTACGATTGAATGTGGTTTATCTTTGTTAGTAACAGGTTTAATAAGAAAATTTTGCTGAAATTTATCACGTGCGCTATAGAGCAATTCGAATAAGGGACGCAGTAATGCAGTTAATAAAAAGAGTATTCAGAATATTACTCTGCTTTTTGGGGGGAATCGCTGCTCTCTTAATACTCTTATGGATAACGATATCTCACTGGATGCCAGTTGTTGCATCGCACTATCTTCCTAAGCCACTTAAACTTTCATTTTCAGAACCAAGAATTAGTTATGGTCAGTTGGATATAGCAAGTATCAGTATAACAGCAAACAATTGCACATTGGTTCAATTGAATAGCACAAGGCTTTCTGTCTTTCCCTTGCATGCTATTGTGGATGGCCTTGATATAAAAACTGAATGTTTAAGCGCTCTTGAGCCAACTAATGAAACAGTTAATGAACCAATTAACATTGAAGAGCTTATCGATAATCTCCCTTTTTTTTCATTAGTTATCAATAATACCAATATACAACCATGGAGTGATTACCAAGGCAGTATCTGGTTGCGTAAAAATCAGGTTAATCCTCTACAGTTTGATTTTAGAGGGGATAATTTAAGATTGTCATCTTTAATTACGGCTGAGCATCAATTGGTTATTAAAGATTTCTTTACGTACCTACCAGAACAAAAGCAAACAATAGAGTTATTTGGTGATGTTCAATTGCCATTAATGGCTAATCAATTTCCCGAAAAAGGGGAATTGAATACCTACTTTAAGTTAATCAACCCAGAAAAATTTTTACTGGCTGAATTTGGTTGGGTGAATGGCCAAGGTGCATTAACGGTTAAGGATACAGAAACACAAGAAGAATTACTTTATCTACCATGGACACTATCACCATCTAACATACAGATATCCCAAGGAAAATGGCAATGGAAAGAAGCTGATATTCCTTTGCAAGGAGGTGTTAGTTTTCAAGTCGATAACTGGGATAAAACGTTAAGTGAAATGGTTTTCTCAGGGCGTGTCAATATGCTTACACAAGCGAAGAAAGGTAAAGCTAATATTGTTTTAACACTACCAGCCACTCAAATAGACTTACTCGATACGAATATTAATTTTAGTTTAAATGGCCAAGTTAAATATGATGATATGGTGCTGGATATTCATTTACCCGCCAAGCTTTCAGGCCAGTTGGCAGCACCAAAAATTGCGTTTTTATCTAGTTCACTATTAAGAGCTTATGGTCGTCTTTCTGAAACACTTGTTCTTAATGAAGTGAGATTACCACTCGCGGGAACATCGTTAAGTGAAGATGGTATTTCAGGGCGTTTACAAGCTATCCTTAAGGTTAAAGAGCAGTATTGGGGCGATTTCGACATTCATTTGGATGGCAAAGCCAATAACTTTACCTTAGATAAGGGAAAATGGTTTTGGAATTATTGGGGAAATGCCAATTTGCCTTCATTATCAGCTAATTGGGATATTAAGGGCAATGGGAGTTGGCAGGACACTTTAATCACATTAAATAGCCTAAATACAGGTTTTGACCAAATACAATACGGGCTCTTATCGATGAGGGCTCCGCGTTTACAACTAAGTAAGCCATTAGTTTGGCAACGAGCTCAGAATAAAGCCAATTTTAATGGAAAATTACAGCTTACCAGTGAAAGGATGCAATTCGGCACTGAAAGTTACTTACCAAGGATCACATTAAACGCAGATCTTAATGGAAAATCTCCTGCTGAGTTTCAACTTAAAGGTGACTTAAGTACTAAAGATGTAGGGCCAATAGTCATCTTTGGGCGCTGGGACGGTGAAAGATTAAGAGGAGAAGCTCGTTGGCCTGAACAGTCGGTCACGGCTTTTCAAACGTTAATTCCTGCTGACCTTGGTATTGAATTAAAACAAGGAAAACTATTTTCTCAAGCTGCTTTTTCAATAACGCCGGAAGATGGTTTTATTGCAGGAGGACACTGGCGTGTAGAGAATACTAGTCTTTGGTTAAAAGATGGTGAATTATCAGGGTTAGATTTTGTTTTACCGTGGCGTTTAAAACAAAGTACTTGGACTTTGGGTGGTAAAGCACCCGTTGAATTGCGTATTAAGCAGCTCAATAATTTATTCGAATTAACTGACATTAAAGCAGATCTCTCGGGTTCTTATCCGCCAACGGAAAATTTACCATTAAAACTGACTAATGTCGGCTTTAAAACATTAGGGGGTGAAATATCGATGGATTTACTGCGTTGGCCACAAACGCAAGCCGCTACGATAAAATTAAGGCAGATTGAACTTAGTCAGTTATTTACCATACTAAAAGTGTCTCAATTTGCGGTATCCGGTAAAGTTAATGGTGAATTACCTTTTTATTTAAATAACCCAGAATGGATAGTTAAAGATGGATGGTTAGAAAATAGTGGGCCATTAACATTACGACTAGATACCCAATTTGTTGATTCTATCCGAGAAGATAATTTATCTGCGGGTTCCGCAATGGGGTGGTTACAATATTTGGAAATAAAACGCAGCCGTACAGATGTTAATGTTACAAACTTAGGAATGTTAAAGATGACAACAATCCTTGAAGGGTATAACACACAAGAAAAGAAAAAACGTGAAGTTCATTTGCATTATCAACATGAAGAAAATATCTTTCAATTATGGCGCAGTTTACGATTTGGTAGCTCTTTAGAAGAGTGGTTGGAAAAAAATTTATAATGAGCAGAAGAATGAACGTGAAAATATTAAAATTCACTACAGCTATATCAATTGCGTTGTTGTTATCAGCTTGCTTGCGAGTTGAGGTAGCAACACCGGATAAGCCCATCAATATTAATATGAATGTAAAAATTGAACATGAAATTCAAATAAAAGCAGATAGGCAAGTAGAAGAATTATTGAAAGAAAATAGTGATTTGTTCGGTGAGGTAAATCCCAAATGAGTCGAATTATCAAGGCACTAGCACTATGTTCATTATTAACTGCTTTTCAGGCGATCGCAATTACGGTTGATGAAGCCAAAGAAACAGGCCTATTGGGGGAAACGCTGTCGGGCTATTTAGCTCCGATTAATACGAGTAATCAGGAGGCTACTAAACTAGCGGCACAAATTAATCAAGAACGAGAAAAAAGATACAGCGAAATTGCTGCAAAAAATAACCTAAAAACAAATGAGGTCGCTAGGATAGCAGGGCAAAAACTCGTAGAACGGGCAAGTCCTGGGGAGTTTGTGCGTGGCATTAATGGCCAATGGTTACAAAAGAAATAAAAAGCGCACTCAGAAAGTGCGCAAAATATAACAATGGTAGTTTTGGGTTTTAATAATATATGACTTAAAAGACTATATCTTAAGCGATAATAGTATTTATATGACTTTGTGCTTGTTGATGTGCTCGTTCAACGGACTCTTGGCCTAACGATGTTCCTTCAGCAAAAACGAACTCAACGTCTGTAATGCCAATGAAATCTAAAAATAATGTTAAATAAGGCACCATGGTATCTGTTGGTGTGCCTTTATAGATACCACCTCGACTGGTTAATACATAGGCACGCTTGTCTTTTAATAAGCCAACAGAACCTTGTTCTGTATATTTAAACGTGTGCCCTGAGCGAGCGATAAAGTCGAAGTAATGTTTTAAATGAGAAGAAATCGTAAAGTTATACATTGGGGCTGCAATAACAATCACATCGTGAGCTTTAATTTCATCAATCAACGTATTTGACAGGTCCAAATGTGCTTGTTGTTGTTCTGTTTTCGTGTCACTTGGACCAAAAGCTGCTAAAATTTCACCGTCAATCGCTGGAATTGGCTCTTTGACTAAATCTCGTACAGTTACTGTATCTGCTGAGTGTTTTTCCTGCCATTGTTGAATAAAGTAATCTGCCATTTTATTGCTTTGTGAATAGTCAGCCAGAATACTTGATTTCAATAGTAATACTTTACTCATGTGTTCCTCTATTTTTAGGTAAAACTTTATTGGTAATGATACGTATGGTGTAACTGATTGATAGGAAAAAAATTAGATAGCCTTCTTCAAAAAAATTGATGGTATTTTTATGTGATAACAACAATTAAAAAATAAAAACGAAATTTAGCCCTTACAAATTACGAAGTGGGTTGGCTAGCGTGTATTGAAATTTATTAAAGATAAGGATTTAACAGGTGAAATCCATTCTGACGGCATTAACTGCTGATATTGGACAAACTTCATTACGTGACCAATGGTTGCTAAAGAAAAGAGTGCAGGGTATTGCAAAGATCCAGAACGAAAAATCGCGCTCTGCGGTACTTGACGCTATTAAAATAGATATTGAAAAGGCCAAACAAAAAGTTGAAATTAAACGATTAAATGCGCCTAAAATTGTGTATCCGGATAATTTACCCGTTAGCCAGAAAAAAGAGGTTATTTTAGATGCCATTAAAAAGTATCAAGTGGTCATTGTTGCAGGTGAAACGGGCTCCGGAAAGACCACCCAAATTCCAAAAATTTGTCTAGAACTTGGCAGAGGGGTCCTAGGATTTATAGGCCACACGCAGCCAAGACGTTTAGCCGCACGCTCAGTCGCGACACGTCTTGCTCAAGAACTTGAATGTGAATTAGGTTCAAATGTTGGCTATAAAGTACGATTTAGTGACCAAGTGAGTGAAACGACTCAAGTCAAATTGATGACTGATGGTATCTTGCTTGCAGAATTACAAAATGACAAATTGCTGTTGCAATATGACACTATTATCATCGATGAAGCTCACGAAAGAAGCCTCAATATCGACTTTATTTTAGGTTATTTACATCAATTATTACCAAGACGTCCTGATTTAAAAGTTATTATTACATCAGCAACTATTGACCCAGAACGTTTTTCGAAACACTTTAATCATGCTCCGATTGTTGAAGTGTCTGGCCGTACCTATCCGGTTGAAGTCCGTTATCGTCCTATTGTGGGAGATCAGAACGATAGCGACAGTGACCAAATAGATGGGATAATAGATGCCGTAAATGAGCTATCTGTTGAAGGTAATGGCGATATATTGATTTTTATGAGCGGTGAACGGGAAATTCGTGATACCGCAGATGCGTTATCAAAACTTTCTTTACGTCATACTGAAATCTTACCATTATTCGCAAGGCTTTCTAATAGTGAGCAAAATCGTATCTTTCATCCTCATGGGGGACGGCGGATCATTCTTGCAACAAACGTAGCAGAAACATCATTAACGGTACCTGGTATCAAATATGTCATTGATACCGGTTATGCACGTATTAGTCGTTATAGTTACCGTACAAAAGTACAGCGTCTCCCTGTTGAAGCGATCTCTCAGGCTTCAGCTAATCAACGTAAAGGGCGCTGTGGCCGTGTTTCTGATGGGATTTGTATTCGTTTATATTCAGAAGATGACTTTCTATCACGCCCAGAGTTTACAGACCCTGAAATTTTACGCACGAATTTAGCATCAGTTATATTACAAATGACTTCTATTGGCCTTGGTGATATTTCTGCGTTTCCATTTGTAGAGGCGCCAGATAAACGTAATATCCAAGATGGTGTGAAATTACTGGAAGAGCTAGGTGCAATTAAGTCCCACAAACAGGCAGATAAAGGCTATCAATTGACAGATACAGGTCGGCAGCTAGCTCAGCTTCCTGTTGACCCAAGACTTGCTCGGATGGTGATTGAAGCACGTAAACATGGTGCAGTTCGTGAGACAATGGTGATTGTTTCTGCATTGTCAATTCAAGATCCGAGGGAGAGGCCGTTAGATAAGCAGCAAGCTGCTGATGAAAAACATCGTCGTTTCCATGATAAGCAATCAGATTTCTTAGCCTTTTTAAATCTTTGGGATTACTTAAAAGAACAACAAACACAGCTTTCTAACGCCCAGTTTAGAAAAATGTGCCGCCAAGATTTTCTCAACTATTTACGTATTCGAGAGTGGCAAGATTTATATACCCAACTGAGGCAAGTGGTGAAAGAGCAAGGGTTTGCCATTAATAGCTCGGAGGTAGATTTTCGAAGTATTCACGTTTCGTTATTGGCTGGGTTACTTTCACATATTGGTCAAAAAGATGCCGATAAACACGAGTTCACTGGGGCTAGGAATGCACGTTTTACTATTTTTCCGGGTTCTGGTTTGTTTAAAAAACCACCAAAATGGGCAATGGTTGCGGAACTTGTTGAAACATCGAAATTATGGGGAAGAATTGCCGCATCCATCGATGTTGAGTGGGTTGAACCCTTAGCTGAACATTTAACTAAACATAGTTATAGTGAGCCTCATTGGTCAAAATCTGAAGGCGCGGTAATGGCCTCCGAAAAAGTGACTCTATATGGGCTACCTATTGTTGCGTCAAGGCAGGTTAACTATGGGAACATAGACCCATTACTATGCCGTGAGTTATTTATTCGTCACGCTTTGGTTGAAGGGGATTGGGTTACTCGCCACGCATTCTTTAAAGAAAATCTGAAATTATTATCAGAAGTAGAGGATTTGGAGCATAAATCACGTCGACGTGACATTTTAGTTGATGATGAAACATTATTTGCATTTTATGACCAACGTATCCCGAATGATGTGATTTCCTCCCGTCATTTTGATAATTGGTGGAAAACGGCATCTAAGCAACAATCTGACTTGTTAAGCTTTGAAAAAAGTATGCTGATTAAAGAGGACGCCAGCAATGTTTCAGCTCTTGATTACCCTAACTATTGGCATCAAGGGGATTTAAAATTTCGGTTGAGTTACCAATTTGAACCTGGAACTGATGCTGATGGTGTGACGGTACATATACCTCTTGCTGTATTAAATCAGGTTCAGAATATTGGCTTTGATTGGCAAGTTCCTGGGCTGCGTCATGAGCTAATCGTTGCTTTAATTAAATCACTACCTAAACCTATTAGACGAAATTTTGTCCCTGCACCTAATTATGCTTCTGCATTTTTAGAACGAGTGCCAGAGCCTGAAGGCAGTGTATTGGATAAACTTGAACGTGAATTACGCCGTATGACGGGTGTCACTGTTGAACGCGAATCATGGCAATTAGCGCAGCTTCCAGCCCATTTAAAAATGACGTATCGTGTTGTAGGTGACAAAAATAAAACCGTTGCAGAAGGACAAAATCTTGATGAGCTAAAAAATAGCTTAAAAGAAAAAGTGCAAGAAACGTTATCTGAAGTTGTGGATGACGGCATTGAGCAACACGGGTTACATATTTGGAGTTTTGGCGAGTTGCCTCAACGTTATGAGCAAAAAAGAGGCGGATATTCCGTTAAAGCTTATCCTGCGTTAGTCGATGAGAAAAATAGCGTTGGTATCAAGGTATTTGAAACCGAATTGGAACAACAGCAAGCAATGTGGGCCGGAGTACGTCGGTTATTGCTGTTAAACATTCCATCACCAATTAAATATCTACATGAAAAACTACCAAATAAATCAAAATTAGGTCTGTATTTTAACCCTTATGGTAAGGTATTAGAGTTAATTGATGACTGTATTGCTTGTGGCGTCGACCAAATAATTGCTGATTTTGGTGGTGCGGTATGGGATGAAGTGCAGTTTGAAAAACTGAAAGAGTTTGCACGTGCAGAATTAAATGATGTGGTTGTTAATATTGCTAAGCAAGTTGAACAAATATTAACAGCGGTGTTTGCTATCAATAAACGTCTAAAAGGGCGGGTTGATTTTTCGATGGCAATAGCGTTATCGGATATAAAAACACAAATGTCGAATTTGGTATTTAAAGGTTTTGTGACCACTCATGGTTGGAAGCGCTTACCTGATATTCTTCGTTATTTAAATGGGATAGAGCGGCGATTAGAAAAATTAGCGATTGACCCTAACCGAGATCGTGCTCAAATGAGTAAGGTAGAGCATGTTCAGAATATGTGGCAACAATGGCTAGTTAAATTATCTCCAATTCAGAAAAATATGCCAGAAGTTCAAGAAATTCGTTGGATGATTGAAGAACTGCGAGTTAGCTTGTTTGCCCAACAGCTTGGAACACCATACCCAATTTCGGATAAGCGCATTATTCAGTCGATGGAACACTTATCACAACAGCTGTAAGAACTATTATTTTTTACTAATTAGCGCTTCACATATTGATTATGTGAAGCGTTTTTTATTTTAGTTAACCTTGACCTATTTAGTTACAACATGCTAAAGGAGAGTTAAAAATATAAACTTTCGAGTTCGTACAACAGTCATTTTCACTAAAATAAGAGAGCGAAAAATGGTGAAAGAGGGGCCATTACTAGAAAATTATTGGGCTATTAAGCGACCGGAAACTAGGATTTTACAGTAAACTAGGGCTTAAATTTATTTATTAAAATTAAGCCCTTTGCATAAAATTAGGCAACCAAATAATAGAGTGCAGGAATAGCGGCTATCGCAATGGCATATGCCATGATTTTTTCAATCGCTTTTAATGGCATTTGGTTGGTTTGCTGCTGACGAGCATAGAAAAAGACCAAAATACCTGGAGCATACAAAACGACGGATAATAGCAAATTAATTAACCCTGATGCATAAAGCAGCCATAAACCATAAAGGCTGGCAATAGCTCCAACGGCAAGTAATGCTTTATTATGACGTTCAAAAGCTACTTTTACTAAAAATGCGCCAACAAGGAAATAAGGGACTAAAATCATTTCAGAGGCGATGGTAAGCAATGTGTTGTAATTACTCCCACTAAGCCAAATAAGAACCAAAGAGAGTTGTACTGCACCATTGGTGAGCCATAAAGAAGATGATGGTGCATCATTTTTATTTAATTTGTTGAATATTTTAGGGAATGATTGATATTGGGCTGCGATATAAGGTACTTCAGCAGCCATAATAGTCCAGCTTAGATAAGCCCCACAAACGGAAATAATTAGGCCTGCCGCAATAATAATATCACCACTCGAACCAATTAAATTTACCATGAGCGGAGCCATGGATGGGTTTTTTATTTCTGCGAGTTCAGCTCTAGGCATGATACCTAGGGAAAGTAAGGTAACAAGAATGTAGATAATTAATGCAGAACTTACTGCAAAAATTGTTGCTAAGCCAACATCACGGCGGTTTTTAGCTCTAGCAGAAACGACAACAGCACCTTCGATACCAATGAATACCCATAGTGTAATCAGCATGGTATCTTTGACTTGTTCCCAAACCGGAACGCCAAATTCGATACCACTAAAATCTGCATTGAAAATATCAAGTTTAAACGCAAAAAAAGCCAATACAATAAATAAGCCAAGAGGAACCAATTTTGCCATTGTAGCAAGTTTATTAATCCCAGCGGCTGTCTGTACCCCTCGAAGAACTAAATAATGAACAAACCAGAGAAGTATGGACTCTCCGATTAGAGCTTGCCATGTATTCCCATCACCAAAAATAATGTTATCAGGCGTATCCGTAAAAAAACTGATTGCAGCGAATACGATAACGAGATAAGACACATTGGCAACTACCGCACATAGCCAATACCCCCAGGCTGAACAAAAACCAATTAACTCCCCGAAGCCGACTTTTGCGTAAGTAAATATTCCACCGTCAAGGTCAGGACGTATACGGGAAAGTAACAATAAGGCAAATGCCAAAAAGAGGATACCCACCCCCGTAATTGACCAACCAATTATTAATGCGAGTGGGCTGGCAACTTCCGCCATATTTTGAGGGAGACTAAAAACACCGGCGCCAACCATTGAGCTAAGAACTAGCGCTGTTAGTGCGGTAAGACTCAAAGTATTTTTCAAAGTAAATCCTGAACGTTCAGAAATCAAAAGTTAAAATGACGTTAAAATGCCATTGCAATAATTAGTTTAACTAGTAGCCATTAAAAAAGCAGATAGAATGACTGCATGTTTTCATGGGTGTGGATTCTACGAACGAAATGACAGATATGCAATGGCAATGTATGCATTTTTAAGGATGTTTTATGCACTTTTTCAAAAGAATGGAAGTGAATAGAGCCAAAGAAGATAAATAACGTAAAGAGAAAGTATAAAAACAAAAAAACCAGCCGAGTAGGCTGGTTTTAACATCACGTAATACTGGGTTATTTAAACAAGTCAGCACTGATAGTGACACTTCCACCATTAGATTGCCATTCTCTTGTAATATGGAAATATTTAGCCCCTTTAGCTTCAGCACGTTTTGCTATTTGGTAACGTACTTCTGGCGTATTGGTGTAATATCCTGAGAATGTAATAGAGTCAAATGGAACCATTTGAGCTGCTGCTGTTTTGTTCACTTCTTCAATAACATAGCCACTTGGCAGAGTCACACTAGTACGACCTGGCTGGCTGCTAGAGGTTTCAAAGAAACGACCGACTGCGCTTGTTGGCTCTTCAGAAGATGCAACACCTGGGATACGTACTTTTTTAGCTGCTTCACCGCCTTCAGCTAATAGAGCTCGACCAGCTTCTGAATCAGCAGGAATCACTGCGTCTTCATTAAGTACTTGTCGTTTCGGGGCATCTTTCTTATAGATGTAAGCTGTTGCTAATGTGTTTCCACCATCATTCATTGCGATATTACGAACCACATAGAACGAGGCTGCATTTTTCTCAAGGGCTTTTTTAGCAATAGCCTCATAGAGGTCTGGCTGAGAAGGGTAAAAACCGCTTACCGTAACAGTATCAAAAGGCTCATATTCTGTTGCGTCAGTTTTTGACATTTCCTCAACACCACCGAATACACGACGTTTCGGTGCACTAACTTCTGGTGCATCTTTTGCGTAGACATCTGCAACAACACGCATGTTGCCGCTATCACCTACATCATCAAGGCTTTGAATGTAAAAGGCATATGCCCCCATTTTATCAGCCCTACGGGAGACTGCATCGGATGCTTCATAAATAGCATTAAAGCGCCCGGTAACTGTTATACGCTCATAAGGTTTTAATTCAGTAGCCTGTTTTGGCGTCAATTCAACAGCCGCCTGAGTAGCAGTTATACTAGTTAATGATAACACCGCGGCTGCGATGACCGTAGTTTTCAGCTTCATACAAAATCCTTCCGCCTTGCGCAATTTATTATAAACATGCTGAATCTTAGTTGTATCACATGTACGTGATTATTACACGTAACGGAACCCGTTGTCTCATGATTTTCTTTTTATGAGAAATAAATAATTATTGACTAGTTAAATTTACCAGATTTTTTAAAGTATCCAGTATTTTATTGACCTAAAACTAAGATTTTCACTGCGAATTCCATTTACTGTCTAAGAATCGAGATCAATTATGGATCAAGAAGCTTATTTTCAGTAGGTTATTAGAACATTAAAAATCTGTTTATGCACAAAATAAGACTTTTCTCTGTGATGATAGTCATTATTTTAGCAAACACTCTATTAACAACATTACATTAGGCATTAAAAAGGGAACATTATGCGTATTGGTATACCAAGAGAAAGACTTGCCAATGAAGCGCGTGTTGCAGCTACACCATCAACAGTAACTCAACTTCTTAAGTTAGGTTTTTCTGTCTGTGTAGAACAAAATGCGGGCCATTTAGCCAGTTTTGACGATGTAGCATACGAACAAGCGGGGGCAGAAATCGTTGATCGTGATACCGCATTTGCTGCGGATATCGTTTTTAAAGTCAACGCGCCACAGGATGATGAAATTCCTCTGTTAAAAGAAGGGGCAACACTGGTGAGTTTCATTTGGCCGGCACAAAATGCTGAGCTAATGGACGCTTTAAAAGCTCGGAAAATTAACGTGATGGCGATGGATGCCGTGCCACGTATTTCACGTGCCCAGTCACTTGATGCGCTGAGTTCAATGGCAAATATTGCAGGTTACCGTGCAATTGTTGAAGCTGCTCATGAATTTGGCCGTTTTTTTACGGGGCAAATTACGGCAGCAGGTAAAGTACCTCCAGCGAAAGTCATGATCATCGGTGCTGGGGTTGCTGGTCTTGCTGCAATTGGTGCAGCAGGTAGCTTAGGCGCTATTGTCCGCGCTTTTGACACTCGCCCTGAGGTGAAAGAGCAAGTTCAGAGTATGGGGGCTGAATTCCTTGAGCTAGATTTCAAAGAAGAGGCTGGTAGTGGCGATGGCTATGCCAAAGTGATGTCAGAAGCATTTATTAAAGCTGAGATGGAATTGTTCGCTGCCCAGGCGAAAGAAGTCGATATCATTGTGACTACGGCACTGATCCCAGGTAAACCCGCCCCTAAATTGATTACCAAGGAAATGGTTGAATCAATGAAACCAGGGAGTGTGGTTGTCGACTTAGCGGCGCAAACCGGTGGAAACTGTGAATTAACCCAAGCTGATAAGTTGGTTGTGACGGACAATGGCGTAAAAATCATTGGTTACACCGATTTACCAAGCCGTTTACCAACTCAATCATCACAGTTATATGGAACAAACCTTGTTAACTTGATGAAACTGCTATGCAAAGAAAAAGACGGTGAAATCAACATTGATTTTGACGATCTGGTTATTCGCGGGGTCACAGTGATTAAGCAAGGTGAAATCACCTGGCCTGCCCCCCCAATTCAGGTATCTGCTCAGCCGCAGGCGAAACCGCAAGCGGTTGAAAAAGTTAAAGCGCCTGAGAAAAAGATGTCACCGACGCTGAAATATGGCTTGATGGCATTAGCTATCATCTTGTTTGGTTGGTTCGCTAATTCAGCACCAAAAGAGTTTTTATCGCACTTTACGGTATTTGCATTAGCTTGTGTGGTCGGTTATTACGTGGTTTGGAATGTCACTCATGCATTGCATACGCCGTTAATGTCAGTCACGAATGCTATTTCAGGGATCATCGTCGTTGGGGCCTTGCTCCAGATTGGAAGCGGTGGCTGGGTAAGCTTCTTATCCTTTATTGCCATATTGATCGCCAGTATCAATATTTTTGGTGGGTTCACTGTAACTCAACGTATGTTAAAAATGTTTCGTAAAGGGTAAGGGGTAACTTATGTTGTCGAGTGGAATTGTGACAGCAGCTTACATAGTTGCTGCTATCCTATTTATTTTCAGCCTTGCGGGGTTATCCCGCCATGAAAGTTCCCAACGAGGGAACACTTACGGCATCATCGGGATGGCTATTGCATTGATTGCCACCATTTTAGGTCCTCACAGTGCTAATGTGGGCTGGATGATCGTTGCGATGGTTATTGGTGCTGTGATTGGTATTCGCTTAGCGAAAAAAGTTGAAATGACAGAAATGCCTGAGCTGGTGGCTATTTTACATAGTTTTGTCGGTTTAGCAGCAGTGCTGGTTGGTTTCAACAGTTTTATCGCAAGTGAAGGACACGCTGATGTTGTGATGGAACACATTCATTTAACTGAAGTTTTCTTAGGGATCTTCATTGGTGCGGTTACCTTCACCGGTTCAGTGGTCGCTTATGGTAAATTATCAGGAAAAATGTCATCAAAACCGATGATGTTACCTAATCGCCATAAACTGAATTTAGCAGCGTTAGTTGTTTCATTTATTTTGTTAGTGATTTTCGTTAAAACAGAAAGTGTGGGCTTACAAGTCTTCTTGATGCTAATCATGACTGCGATTGCTTTAGCTTTTGGCTGGCATTTAGTGGCATCAATTGGTGGGGCGGATATGCCTGTGGTTGTTTCAATGCTGAATTCTTATTCAGGTTGGGCTGCTGCAGCGGCAGGTTTCATGTTAAGCAATGACTTGTTGATCGTCACAGGGGCGTTGGTCGGTTCTTCAGGTGCGATTCTGTCTTATATTATGTGTAAGGCGATGAACCGTTCATTCATTAGTGTCATTGCGGGAGGCTTCGGTACAGATGGCTCTTCAACGGGTACTGAAGAAGAAATGGGTGAGTACCGTGAAAGTACTGCAGAAGAAGTCGCTGAAATGTTGAAAAATTCAACATCGGTGATTATCACTCCAGGCTATGGTATGGCGGTTGCACAAGCACAATACCCTGTTGCAGATATCACCACTAAACTACGTGAACGTGGTATCAAGGTGCGGTTTGGTATTCACCCTGTAGCAGGGCGCTTACCTGGACACATGAACGTATTATTAGCAGAGGCCAAAGTACCTTACGATGTCGTATTGGAAATGGATGAAATTAATGATGATTTCTCTGATACTGATACCGTTCTGGTTATTGGTGCTAATGATACGGTTAACCCAGCGGCTCAAGAAGATCCAAACAGCCCAATTGCGGGGATGCCTGTTCTTGAAGTTTGGAAAGCAAGCAATGTCATTGTATTTAAACGTTCAATGAATACAGGCTACGCTGGGGTACAAAACCCGTTATTCTTCAAAGAGAATACACAAATGTTGTTTGGTGATGCGAAAGATAGCGTTGATGCAATCTTACGTGCATTGTAATTTAATGAATCGTTAATTTACTTCAAAATTAGCAATAAAGTAAGAAGGGGTGATTGGCTAATACCAGTCACCCCTTCTTGACATTTAAGAGCTAAATCAATTTATGTGATGTAATTTTATAAACGTATCATTTGATGCAAAATCTAGCGCAATTGGTTAGCCCGCGAGCAAAGGTAAACACTAATAAAAACGCGAGTGTTGATATTGTGAGCATGCTCATCATGAGAACTCCGCCATTGAAATTATCCATGACATATCCTCCCACTAAGCTACCAATAGTAATTAAAATTAAAAACATAAAGGTAATTAAGGCTGAACCTTTTTCGGTTAATTCTGGAACATGAACGTGCATCCACATGTTGATTGTTGCAGGAACCATACCTGCAGCAATTCCCCATGAAAAAACAAATATGATACTGGTCGCCCAATTAAAATCTAAAACGGATAATGCGAGAAAAGCTAAGGCTAATAAAAGCGCACTAATTGCAAAATTATAACGAACATTATGTTTTCCGACATAGCCCGCCAGTATATTGCCAACGACGCTGGCCACCCCAAAAAAGAGTAATAATGCTGAAATTTGCCCCTCGATAAAACCTGCGGTGTGTTTAAAGAACACCGTAAAATAATTATAGGCAGAGAAATGCGCTAAAAAAATCAATGTGAATATAACTAACCCCTTACGTGCAATAGGGTGCGAGGGCATCAATAATAACTCTTTCCATTGCATAGATGAGGACGGTTTTAATGATGGTAAAGAAAAATACTGCATAAAAAATGCGATGGCGCCTGCAATAACTAATGCAATATAAGGGGTTCTCCAACCATAGTTATCAGATAGCCAAGCACCTAAAGGTACGCCGAGTACGGTGACTAATGTGACCGCCGAAAAAAATATTGTTACGGATGTGGTGATTGACATGTTTTTAGGTGCTAAGCGTACGACTAAGCCAGCAGCAACCCCCCAAAAACCCCCCAATGCAATTCCTAATGCGAAACGGCCTAATAAAACTAAACTAAAACTAGAAGCGAAAGCCGTAATTGCATTGGCTAAAATCATGAGAGCAACTAAGAAAAGTAATACTTGGCGTCTATCGATATTTTTTGCATAAATGGGAACAAATAGGGAGGATGCCATACCTGCGATAGATGTGACTGTCACAGTAAGTCCTGCGGTACCTGTTGATATTTGGAAATCATAAGCGATATTATTCAGGACGCTTATCGCTAAAAATTCACCAGTAACAATAATAAAGCAAGCAAAAGTTGCAGATAATAGTGAAAGCCAGTTACCATTGTGCGAAGAAAAATGAGTTGTTGTCATTTGCTTTCCATGAAAATTGAGTTATTTACCAAAAAGAATAATTTTATAGTGACCGCTATAAAATTATGGTGCTATTCTTTATGCTAATTTAGGTGCTGTCAATTATTTTTATAGTGATCACTACAAAATAGTTGTGGCACCGTGAGTTGACTGCGAGTAAAGTGAGAAGATGAATCAAATAAAACGCGGGCGGCCTAAAGGCTTTGACCAACAAGATGCATTAGCTAAAGCCATGTTACTTTTTTGGCGAAATGGCTATGTTGCAACCTCAATTAGCGATTTAACTCAAGAGCTAGGTATCACTGCACCTAGTCTTTATTGTGCTTTTGGTGATAAAGCATCGTTGTTTAATCAATGTATTGATTATTATTTGATGAATGAAGCTTGCCCTATTTTGTCTATCGTAAAGCAAGCTAAAACGGCGAAAATTGCGATTGAATTACTGATGTATGAAAGTGCCAAAAGGCTAATTCAGCCAAACAAGCCTGCAGGTTGTATGTTGATTACTGCAGCAATGAATGGGGCGAAGCAAATCGAAGATGTACAATTAAACGTCCAAGAAAAACGGAAGAGTTATCAAGAGATTCTACTGGAGCGTATGCGTAAAGGCATTGCTGATGGCGATGTTGCTCCAGATGCACAAATTGAAGCTATCGTTGATTTTTATATCACAGTGATCGATGGCTTTACCATACAAGCATGTGATGGAGTTGAACTTGAAAGGCTAAATCAAGTTATTTTTAATGCTATGCAGGTTTGGCCAGTACTTAATTCCAACCAACATAAACAGAATCAGGATTGAATTGCTCCCCTAGTGAATTAGAGGGAGCAATTTTTAAATGATTAATTAATCTTCATCAGCAGGGGTGATAGGGCAGACAAAACCGTCAGGTTTAATCGCTAATAAATCACATTTTAGCTTATCGATGACATGCTCTGCGGTATTTCCCAAAAAGGCAGCTGAAATCCCTGTACGGCCTAAAATACCCAGTACCACAACCCCTGCATGTAATTCTTCACACATGTCAGGAATAATTTTTTCAGGTAGGCCTTCACGGACATGGGTGTACCTTTCATCAATCCCAAATTTTTGCCGTAGCTCTTTCATCGCAATTAAATGCTGGCCACGTAGTGCGTTGTTATATAAGCTCGGGTCGAAATCGGGCAACTCTATGGCAATATTCATTGGCGCAACAGGATATGCGCTTACTAAATGAATTTCCTGTTCTTTAATAATGCGTGTTGCTAAGTCTTTTGTTTTTTCGACCAATTTGATATTGAGGTCATCGTGATAAGATTCCTCATTTGATAAATTAACGGCAACAACCACGGAACCATGGTCTGGCCAGACTTTATCTTTCACCATCCAGACGGGAGCAGGGCATTTTCGGAGTAAGTGCCAGTCTAACGGGGTAAAAATAATTGACTCGAAATTATCGGTTTGGTGTGCCATTTTCAGTAATAAGTCATGTTCACCACTGATAACTTCCTGAATAATGGCCTCATATGGCTTGTTGTGCCAAATAACTTTAATTTCAATATCAATGCCCGCTTCAAGATAAAAATGAGCTTGTTGTTTGATCCACGCTGCTTTTTGGCTTATTACACCTTTACGCATGGCATTACGCTCTTCAGGAGACAGTAATGTTGTCATGTCATAGGAAAGGTCGTAGATAGGCAAAAACGCTTTTATCCGTCCACCATTACGCTGCACGATGTAGACAGCACGTCTTAATGCAGGCTGATCATCCTGATTTGGGTCAATTGCAACTAGCAAGTTTTTATAGTTTGCCATATTGAAATCCTCTCGATACACGGATATTTCCATATAGATAAACTATGATATTGAGATTAAATAGGCAAGAAATCTGGGGAAAAAAATAAAAACGGATCACTGATAACGTGATCCGTTTAGGGATATTAGCATGTAATTGCTGAAACTTTACCAGCAATATCAGTCAGTTTAGCCATATCTTCGATAGTGATATACTTGCCTTTAACACTCAACATGCCACTTTTTTGAAAGCGGCCTAATAAGCGGCTGATGGTTTCAACGGTTAATCCAAGATAGTTACCAATATCTCCACGAGTCATGGTCAATCTAAATTCTCTTGGTGAAAAACCACGTTCCGCAAAGCGGTGTGAGAGGTTAAGAATAAATGCAGCTAAACGTTCTTCCGCATTTTTCTTAGATAATAAAAGGATCATTTCTTGATCACCTTTAATTTCACCGCTCATTAAACGCATAATTTGCTGACGTAAATTAGGCATTTTGCCTGATAAATCATCTAAGGTTTCAAAAGGTATTTCACAAACCATTGATGTTTCAAGTGCTTGTGCAAAACTTGGGTGCTGTGTATGAATGATGGCATCAAAACCAACAAGGTCTCCAGCTAAATGAAAACCAGTAATTTGCTCATCGCCTTCTTCGGTTATTGTATAGCTTTTTATTGTACCTGAGCGGATGGCATATAATGAACGCAACTCATCGCCTGCTTTAAACAAAGCTTGGCCTTTTTGAATTGGTTTCTTGCGTTCGATGATATTATCAAGTTGATCCAGTTCATGTTCATTCAGCGTAAAAGGAATGCAAAGTTGGCTAATACTGCAGTCCTGGCAATGAATAGCACAACCACCAGACTGGATGCGACGAACAACTCTTTTTTCTGGGATCATATTTAAGGCTCAATCAAGTTAAAATTATTGATATGAGTCAATTTTAACATAAGATAATGCAACTGGTAAGTAGTAATGTATGACAGAATCGACTTAATAAACAAAAAAGCCAATCAGAGAACATGCAAGAAATTAGTGAATTTAGATATTAATGCTAAATTAAAGAAGATTACTAAATATAAAATTTGATATAGATTAAATTTTATCCTCTAAACGATAAAAAGATGACAGATATCACCATTGTAATTAATACTTAAAATTATGGTGCTTGGGCACGAAATAATAAACTAATTAGCATTAATTTAACACGAAAATAAATTTATGAATATCAATTTTTCAAATTAACCTCAATAAGGAGATTATAATGACACTTACTCAACAGTCTTTACCCACTTCGATGACAGTTGTTGACATTATAGAACCTGGTGGGCCAGAAAAGCTGCGATTAATTGATAAACCGTTACCTATAATTTCTGCTGGGTATTTACTTGTTAAGGTGGAAGCTGCGGGCGTTAATCGTCCTGATATTTTTCAGCGTAAGGGGTCGTATCCTCCACCTGCAGATGCTTCACCAATTATGGGGCTTGAAATTGCAGGAACTATTGTTGGTAAGGCGGATGATGCAGAGGAATGGCAGTTAGGTGATAAAGTTTGTGGGCTGGTTGCCGGGGGCGGTTATGCGGAATATTGTCTAGTGCATAAAAACATAGCCTTACCGTTAGGGAATTTATCTTTTATCGAGGGGGCGGCAATACCTGAAAACTTTTTTACTGTTTGGGCTAATGTTTTTCAAATAGGTAAGTTAAAGAAAGATGAAACAGTACTTATTCACGGAGGAACATCGGGTATTGGTAGTGTGGCGATTATGTTAGCGAAAGCGTTTGGTGCAATAGTGATTACTACTGTCGGCTCTGAAGATAAAGTTGAAGTTGCAAAATCGCTAGGTGCGGATTGTGCTGTTAACTATAGAAAAGATGATTTTGTTGAAGCTACACTCAATTATACCTCTTCTCGAGGTGTAGATATGGTCGTAGATATTATCGGTGGTGATTATGTTGCAAAAAATTATCAAGTTGCTGCTAAATTTGCGCGTATTATCCAGATTGGGATGATGAAAGGTAACCCTAAAGAGTTAAATATGATGCCTTTAATGGTAAAAAGATTAACTCATACAGGATCAACAATGCGTTCTCGAACGATTGAAGAAAAAATTTTGATCGCACAAGAGCTCAAAGAACAAGTTTGGGGAATGTTGCAAAAAGGTGAAATAAAACCTGTTGTTAACAAAATCTATCCTTTATCCCAAGTAAAAGAAGCGCATGAATATATGGAGTCAGGTGACCTTGTTGGTAAAATCATTCTAAAAAACAACTAATTATAAGTTTTTAATCTGGTTTTTATTGTTGTATTACAATATTTTCACAATAGTAAAAGCCAGTTTGTTTATAACAAATAATTTACATAATCAAGTCTTTTTAGCGTAAATATCTCTTTACAGTTAACTAAATTTTGATTTTTTGTGCTTGCCCACAAATTAGAATGAAATTCCAGTTGGTTTGTTAATAATTTAATAAAAATAGATTATATCTATAAACAAGTTGGCCATTAACGGTTTGTTTATCAATAATTAATTCTTAAATGATATTTTTAAATGTATATCATTAATATATTGATATCTTTTATATAAACACAGTCCGTTATGCACTTTCCAATGATATTAAGTTAAGTGACTTAAATGCAACTAGCGGCGGCTAATTGCAGTTTGAAGGTGTAGTAATGATGAATAATTTTAAAAATGCAAAGATGAATGTAGATGCATTGTTTTTAGGCCCTAAATCTGAAAATGCTGTCTTTTTCAAAGAAATGATGGAATATTCAGTGAGTGAACATATGCATTGGCGCTCTAGTTACCATCCAGAAGACCCTGATCTTATCTCTACCGTTGACCGCTATGCCCCAGAATACCGAGATACGCTATATCGTACAGAAGGTATTCTCAATCAACTCTCTTCAAAATTAAAAACAACATCAGTTCCATGGTTCTCTCCACGTTATATGGGCCATATGAATGCAGATACGCTGATGATTTCTAATTTAGCTTATGTTATGGCGATGATGTACAACCCCAATAATTGTGCACAAGAATCCTCACCAACGACAACAGTTTTAGAAATAGAAGCCGGGTTAGATTTATGTGCCATGTTTGGTTATGACGTACAACATGCTTGGGGGCATATTACATCTGGCGGAACGGTTGCTAACTATGAAGGATTATGGGTAGCTAGAAATATTAAAACACTACCGTTGGCGATTATGCAGCATCCAAAATCCCAATACCTACTAAAGGGGAAAACCGAAAAAGAGTTGCTCAATCTTTCAGTGCCTACAGTTCTAGATTTAATTGACGAATTAAAGAAACAGCAAATTTTTGAGGAAGTTCGTGGTCTAACCTGTCGTGGAGTTGGAATAGAGCAAGGAAAACTGGGTAAGTTACTGGTTCCCCAGTCTAAGCACTATTCATGGATGAAAGCGATGGATATTCTTGGTTTAGGCCAACAGAATATTGTGCAACTACCCGTTGATGCAAGTTATCGAACGGATGTGCGTAAAATGCGTGAAACCGTATTTGCATTGATTGAGCAAGGGGAACCCATTTTAGCGGTCGTTGCCGTTATGGGAACCACAGAAACTGGCGCAATAGACAATGTCAAAGAAGTCATTGAGCTACGACGTGAATGTGAGCAACGTTTTGGTGTTTCTTTTTATGTACATATTGACGCTGCTTATGCGGGATACGCTTGTGCGATGTTTCGCGATGAAGAAAATCAATTTATGGAGTATGAGAATTTAATCCAACGTTATCATAGTGAAGGCATTTTTCCTGAAAATATGGTGTGGCCAAAGCGTGATGTGTATGAAAGTTTTAAAGCATTAAGCCAAGCGGATTCTATTACTGTTGACCCTCATAAAGTGGGGTTTATTCCGTATGCGGCGGGGGCAATCTGTATGAAAGATAAGCGGATTGTAGATTTGGTTTCTTACCATGCCGCTTATGTATTTGAAGAAGTGCAAGAAAAACAGCGTAAAGCAGAGAAAACGCAGAATGTATTACTTGGTTCTTCCATTATGGAAGGGTCAAAAGCAGGCGCAACCGCCGCAGCGGTATGGGCTGCACATCGCTTAGTCCCATTAAATGTTTTAGGGTATGGAAAAGTGATTGCCGCAGGGGTCATCACGGCCAATTGGATGATTGACAAAATTAATCAATGTGAGCCTTTCATTATTGATGAGCGTCAATTTTCAATTATAGCGATGCCTACGCCTGATTTTCACATGATTAACTTTATGTTCCGTGAAATCGGAAACACCTCTTTAGAAAAGCAAAATCAGCTAAATAAGCGGTTATATGAATTATGCTCTTATGCTGCAGGTCGGAGTTATTCTAATGATTTTCTCACTTCATCAACTTCGCTAACTTATGACGAATATGGTGATAATCCATTGAGTTTATGTCGAGACGCACAATTCTCTGATAATGAATGGCATAAAGTACGGTCAATTTATGTGCTGCGGGCGGCGATTATGACGCATTGCTTGCGTGATAGGGCACATTTTGAAACCTATTGGGCGGAGTTAAAAAATATCTTTGAAGATAAACTGCAACAACTCATTAATGAAGAAAATAAGTCAAATCATTCCAATTATAAAATTAATATTTAATTGATTGCTAGGATCTCAATATGAAAAATCGCACACTTGGTAGTGTATTTATTGTTGCAGGTACTACGATTGGCGCTGGTATGTTAGCTATGCCTATCGCTGCTGCTGGTAATGGTTTTTTAGTTAGCTTGGCTATGTTATTAGTGTTATGGGCATTGATGTGTTACACAGCATTGCTCTTGGTCGAGGTTTATCAACATGAGTCCCACGAAACGGGGATTGGTAGTGTTGCGCAGCGGTATTTAGGGTCTAGTGGCAAATTTATTACGGGTTTCAGCATGATGTTCCTTATGTATGCACTGACAGCCGCTTATGTCAGTGGTGCAGGGGAAATCATTACTTCGAATTTAAAAACTAGTTTTGCCATTGAAATGGCTGATTGGATGGGAATTGTTGTATTTACCGTTATTGGTGGTGGAGTTGTATGTTTCGGGACTTCATCCGTAGATTTTATCAACCGTATTTTATTTGCAGCAAAAATTGTTTTTCTAGTCATTATATTGGCATTAATGATACCGCATGTTGAGCAACAAAATTTATTGGCTGCACCAACTGAAAAAGTTCTCATTTTATCTGCGATACCGGTATTTTTTACCTCATTTGGTTTTCATGGTAGCGTCCCAAGTATCGTTAAATACATGGGAGGGGATGTCAAAAAACTGCGGGTTATTTTTATCATCGGAAGTGCTATCCCATTGATTGCTTATATTTTATGGCAAATCGCAACCTTAGGGAGTATTGGTACAACCACGTTCGTTGGTATTTTGGCTGAAAACGCAGGGCTTAATGGACTATTAGATGCAATTAAGGATGTGGCTCAATCAGGAAAAACAGAGTTAATTGCACAAATGTTCATGAGTTTGGCTCTAGCGACATCTTTCCTTGGGGTTGCTTTAGGGTTATTTGACTTTTTAGCAGACTTATTTAAACGTCAAGATAATGCTTCAGGGCGTCTACAAACAGGCTTATTGACCTTTGGACCACCGTTAGTTTTTGCTTTATTTTATCCTAAAGGGTTTGTGATGGCGTTAGGGTATGCCGCAATTGCACTTTCAATACTAGCTTTATTACTACCTAGTGCAATGGCATTTAAATCAAGGGCATTGAACCCACAGAAATATCAAGTATTGGGCGGTGGATTAGGTCTATCATTGGTATTTATTTGTGGCATTATAGTCATTGGTGTTCAGTTAGGGATTGTTTTCAACATATTACCTAATATTGGTTAATAAATAGTATACTTGCCAGCTGTCTCTTGATGGCTGGCTTGTTCCTTTCCTAAAAGCTTTTCTCAAATTTACTGCACAATTTACTCTGTTAGACAATTTACCGCACATTTTTTACTGTTGTATCGACATTTAGTCGGTATAATCCATATAAGAATGATTATCATTAGCACATTATGCACAAAAACAGATATATCTAAAGCTGGCATTTTCTGTAAAAGTAACTATTATATTAGATATATCGGTTTTAGAATGAATAACCCTGAGAATTTTAATGGCCAGTGAACAACAACTAGACCCGTGTTTGTGTAACGGTAAAAGTGTCAGTCGTATGTTTAACCCTAAACAGTTAAGGATTTATATCCTACATTTACTGACAGGGGGAATTAATTATGGTTATGAGTTAATAAAAAAAATTGCAGAAGAAACGGCAGGTTTTTATTGTCCAAGTCCGGGTGTAATTTATCCGACTCTAACGTTATTAGAAGAGTTAGGGTTTATTTCAGCGGGTAAAGATAATGGAAAAGGGCGCAAGTGTTATGTGATTACTCCAGAAGGCCGCTGTTTTTTATTACTCAAAGCTGAAATATTGGCAGAAGTTCAACTAAAATTAAAATATGCACAGGAATTAAAAGCAGGTAATCAATTTGCGAATGAAATTGAATGTGCTGTAGATAAATTTAAGTCATTGTTGAGACACCAAATCGTGATACAACAGTTGACAAAAGAAGAGACAACAAAAGTCGTTGAGATCATTAACCGCGCAGTGGAACGAATTGAGCAAGTCAATGCGGTGTTAGTGGCAGAAGGAAAATCAAATGGCTAAAACGAATGATATTATACAAGCAAAAGAGCATTTATATATGAAAGAGACAAGCAAGATACTACAGAGCAACGCCCCGGATACTTCTGAAAATGAACCGCCTGTGAAGACGAATAAAGATGTTAAGTTTAAAGAGGTTGTCTGCCCCAATGTTCCAACGTCATATTTTAAGCGAGCTAAAAAACAAAAAATAAAATAATAATTTGGATAGTTTACAAAATCTTTATTCATACGAAAGGCATAAAGAATAAATGCAATTATTTTTATTATTGATGAATAACAGCACTCAACTTTCTATTATTTCGTCAATAACGTAAATTTTAGGGTACATATAATTATTTTGTAAACTGTAACTATCATCCTATATCAGTATATGACTTATTAAGAAGGCCCCCTGATCACTTAGCGTCATCAGGGGGTATCGGTTATAAGCCCAATTTAGCGTGTATTTGGGCTATTTCATTTATCCACTGTTGTTGTAACTGTGGTTTTTGGTGGCTTAGTTTGCGTTTTTGATCCGCAAGTAACTTTTGCTCTAATATCAGCAATGTTTCTAGTAGCTCATCTTCATGAGCAGTTTCCTCACAAGAAATTTTAATCGCCGATTTAACAGAGACATCTCTCCCAAGTGTAGTCGTTAATAATGACTGGGATTGCTGCTCGATTTTATGATAAATATCATCAATATTAAGGTATTCCTCTAGCCGATTATCATCGATAAACCAGAAGCGTTGGCAGCTATTTTCAATGAGCCATTTATCATGGCTTACAACCAATAATGCTCCAGAAAATAAGCTAATTTGCTCACAAAGCGCTTCCTTGCCTTCTAGATCAAGGTGATTGGTAGGTTCGTCCAATAAAATCAATTCGTACTGAGCTAAACTTAAACCAATAAACAATAACCTAGCGCGTTCTCCACCACTCAGTGTTGCTACTTTCTGTTGATGGCGTGAATAAGCAAAACCAGCGCCAATCAAGGCCATTTTTCTTTGTTCATCGGTTAAAGGTGCAAAATGACGTAGTGCCTCTAGTAGGCTATCATTATCATTTAGCTGCTCTAATTGTTGGTCATAATAACCAGCACTGATTGCTGGGTGAAACTTCAATTGCGAGCTATAGCGTAAATCTTGTTGATAACATTGCCAAAGTAGACGTAATAGTGTCGATTTACCACAGCCATTAGCGCCCATGATGGCGATACGGTCACCACTTTTCACTTGATAAAATGCCGTTTTAAACAACTGATTTCCATTCGGTGTTGAAACAACGGTATTTTCCAACTCCAAAACTCTATCTGCAGGAATCGCTTTGCCATTTAAAGCAAGCTTCCATTGATAGCCTTCAGTTAACTCAGTTTGGGCATCTTTAAGCCGGTCAATATGTTTTTCCATCTGCTTGGCTTTGCGTGATAAGGCTTCGTTGTCATACACATGTCCCCAGATAGCTAAGCGCTTGGCACTTGATGCAATACGGTCAATTTCTTTTTGCTCGGCTTGATTACGACGTGCATCAGTGATGTCTTTTTCACTCAATGCTTGCCGTGCTGCACTGCAAGGTAACCGATAAAAATGCAGTGATTTATCTCGTAAAATCCAAGTGCAGTTACTCACCTTATCTAATAATGACTGGTCATGAGACACGAGTACGAAACTGCCTTTCCATGACTGTAAGAAATTACCTAACCAAATAAGTGTGGGTAAATCTAAATGATTACTCGGTTCATCAAGTAGTAGTAAATCGGGTTGCTCAATTAAAGCACGACCTAGAAGCAAACGAGTATGTTGCCCTCCACTGATGGCATTAGCTTTTTGTTCCCACTGTTCAGGTGTAAAACCTAATTCTGATAATAAAACTTCAGCCCGCCAGCGTTCAGTGACTTTGTCTTGTTCAGGTAATTTTTGAACTAGTGCATCAAGCAGTGTCAAGGAAGCAATATTATCGGGTAAATGTTGTTCAATATAAGCAGTAACGCAGTGATTCGCATAAGTAATACTGCCATTATTAGGGAACAACTGCTGGGTTATTAGCTTCAATAATGTACTTTTCCCGCTTCCGTTATGGCCAATTAAACCAATACGGTCGCCTTGTTGAACGGTAAAAGAGATGTCATTCAATAAAGTCGAGGTTGAAGTATCGTAATTTAGTGATTTTACAGTTAATAAAGTGCTCATAGCTTACTCAAATTTTAGGCATAAAAATGCCAGGGTATAGTCGTCACGACAACCCAGTAAGCTGAGGGAAGATTTTCTTTAGTGGCTTCGCTCAGGCAGGGTTATCGCAGTATAAAACTGTGAAAGCCTGAGCTCTGGCGATTACCAAAGAAGTGTGAGTATTCAATAAGATCACACAACAGCATAGATTAGCCTCCTTAATATTTGTTAAGTTAATCCATGAGATAATCATAGCAAACATAGTCTTTGGCAAACAATGTCCAGAAATGCGTTGTTTGATTATTATTGTTAAATTAAGCATATCCACAGATATAAATGATACTTATATCATGCACGAAGAAATGAATAATACTGCTGTGAATTGGGTTCTTCGTTAGTAGCGTTTAAAATTAGGATTCAAAAGATAAGAGAGTCCCAAATGAACGTAGAAATAAAGTCAGCAACCCGCCAAGATGCCGCATTGATATTAGATATGATCATTGAACTTGCGGATTACGAAAAAGCACGTCATGAAGTGAAAGCAACAGTTGCTGATATCGAAAATTCCTTATTCGATGAAAATTCAAGCACTGAAGCATTGATTTGTTATGTGGATGGGCAACCAGCAGGGTATGCCGTGTTCTTTACAAGTTATTCAACATGGCTAGGTAATAGCGGCATCTATTTAGAGGATTTATATGTATCTCCTGATTTTAGGGGAGCAGGAGCTGGGAAAAAACTATTGAAACATATTGCAAAATTGGCTGTGGATCGAAAATGCCAGCGTTTGGAATGGAGCGTTCTTGATTGGAATCAGCCAGCAATTGATTTCTATAAAAGCATAGGTGCGCAACCACAGGATGAGTGGGTTCGTTACCGAATGGACGAGAAAACGATAGCTGAATTTGCTTGCTAATATTTATTCAAATCAAATGCTATTAATAAAGCCAGTAAACTAATTGACTGGCTTTATTTTTTATATATTGAATTAAATGTATACAATTAATGCCTTATTATTGTTTTTATCTGTCTATTCTACCTTTTTGTGACACAAGGCAACTTCACTTAACTTAAATGCTGATAAAATGTTATTAAATTAGATAGATAGCTAATTTAATAACTGTGTTTACACGTACTAACATAGTTAAAAAATAAAAAATTATTACTTTTGTCTTAGTTGTATTTATTTAGCATATAGGACAGTTATCTCGTTTTATTAATATTTACCAGGTTAATAATCAAAATAATTGTTGTTCCTTGTTTTCTCATTTAATGGAAAGGGATGGTATGAAAATAAATAAGCAAAAAATATCTTTTTACATCATTTTAATAATAATTATTGTTGCGGGTGGTTTTTATTACTGGAATGTTAACTCAGGTGGGCTACCTGCTGGATTTGCACAAAGTAATGGTCGTATAGAAGCAACGGAAATTGATATTGCGACTAAGACTGCAGGGCGCATTGAAACGATTAACGTCAAAGAAGGGGATTTTGTTAAAGAAGGCCAAGAACTTGCTCGTATGGATACTCGAGCGCTTCAAGAGCAGCTTCATGAAGTACAAGCCCAGTTGCGCCAAGCGATTAGCGCAGTGACGACAGCCGAATCTGCTTTAGCCCAACGAAAAAGTGAAAAAGTTGCTGCTCAAGCCGTTGTTCGTCAACGTGAAGCGGAATTAGACGCTGCACAAAAACGGTTGAATCGCTCTAGAGCTTTGGTAAGAACCAACGCTGTTTCTCAACAACAAGTCGATGACGATACAGCACAAATGCAAGGTTCTCGCGCAGCATTGGAGGCGTCAAAAGCGCAAGTTGCCGCCGCGACATCAGCGATTGATTCTGCAAGTGCCGGTATTGTTCAAGCGAAAAACCGTGTTGATGCAGCGACAGCAACGGAACGTCGTATTATTGCGGATTTAGATGACAGCATTCTAAAAGCGCCAAGAAATGGTCGTATTCAATATCGTGTAGCTGAACCAGGTGAGGTACTTGGTGCTGGTGGGCGGGTCTTGAATATGGTTGATTTAAGTGATGTATATATGACCTTTTTCTTACCAACTGAAGATGCCGGTAAAGTTGCCTTAGGCAGTGATGTTCACATTATACTCGATGCTGCACCAAACATCGTGATCCCAGCAAAAGCCACATTCGTGGCAAGTGTTGCACAATTCACACCCAAAACCGTAGAAACACAAAATGAACGCTTAAAATTGATGTTCAGAGTACGTGCGCGTATTTCCCCTGAGTTATTAGGGCAACACTTAGAATATGTCAAAACAGGGTTACCCGGTAAAGCGTATGTACGTTTAGATCCGAATGAATCTTGGCCTGCTGAACTTGAGGTGAGATTACCACAATGACCAATAAACTGATGGATGATGTGATTATCGATATACAGCATGTCAGCCAGCATTATGGTGATAATTGTGCGTTGGATGACATTGTGCTTTCCATCCCAGCAAGAAAAATGGTTGGGTTGATTGGCCCAGATGGTGTAGGAAAATCAAGCTTGATTTCTCTGATCGCGGGGGCAAGAGTGATTCAACAAGGGCAAATAACGGTACTTGATGGTGATATGAATGATATTGAACACCGTCGAGCTGTTTGCCCTCGCATCGCTTACATGCCGCAAGGTTTAGGGAAGAATCTCTACCATACATTATCTGTTTATGAAAACGTCGATTTTTTTGGTCGTTTATTTGGTCAATCAAAAGCTGAGCGTGAATATCGCATTCAAGATTTACTTGAAAGTACAGGGCTTGCACCCTTTAAAGACCGTCCTGCCGGCAAGTTATCAGGGGGCATGAAACAAAAGTTGGGATTATGTTGTGCGTTAATTCATGATCCCGATTTATTAATTTTAGATGAACCTACCACTGGGGTTGACCCGTTATCTCGTGCACAATTTTGGGATTTAATCGATCGTATTCGTTTGCGACAAACCAATATGAGTGTTTTGGTCGCAACAGCTTATATGGAAGAGGCCGAACATTTTGATTGGTTAGTGGCAATGGATGATGGCAAGGTGCTTGCCACGGGTCATGCATCTGAATTAAAAGCACAGACGCAATGTGATGACCTTGAAGCTGCGTTTATTCAATTACTACCAGAAGAAAAGCGTAGCGGGCACAAGAAGGTTGTGATCCCTGCGCGTGATACCACAAAAGACAATATTATTGCCATTGAAGCCCAAGATCTAACCATGCGTTTTGGCAACTTTGTCGCTGTTGACCATGTTAATTTTAAAATTCCGAAAGGGGAAATTTTCGGTTTTCTAGGCTCCAATGGCTGTGGTAAATCCACCACCATGAAAATGCTAACGGGTTTACTTCAAGCCAGTGAAGGTCAAGCTTGGCTATTTGGTCAAGAAATTGACCCTAAAGACATCGAGACCCGTAAGCGCGTCGGTTATATGTCGCAAGCATTCTCGTTATATAGTGAACTCAGTGTTGAACAAAACCTTGTTTTGCATGCCAAACTTTTCCATATACCGGAAGATAAAATTCCTCAGCGTGTAGATGAAATGTGTCAGCGTTTTGAACTTGATGATGTGCGAGACGTAATGCCAGACGATTTGCCTTTAGGAATTCGTCAACGGTTATCTTTAGCTGTCGCCGTTATTCATGAACCTGAAATGTTAATCCTCGATGAGCCAACGTCGGGAGTGGACCCTGTTGCCAGAGATATGTTCTGGAACTTAATGGTCGATTTATCAAGGCGTGACGGCGTCACAATCTTTATCTCAACTCACTTTATGAATGAAGCCGAACGCTGTGACCGGATTTCATTGATGCACGCAGGAAAGGTACTTGATTGTGATACGCCTGCAAACTTAACCAAAAAACGCGGATTAGCGACGTTAGAAGAAACCTTTATTGCTTATTTGCAAGATGCGGTAGGTGATGCAGGGCAAGGGCAAGAAACTGCGCCTGAGTTTCATGTTGACCCTGAACTGAAAGAACAAGCGACTGAAGCATTGAAAAAACGCTTTAGCTTGCGTCGGTTATTCAGTTATTCCATTCGGGAAGGAATGGAATTGCGTCGAGATCCTGTCCGCTCAACACTGGCGTTATTGGGGACTGTAATTCTTATGTTTATCATGGGTTACGGTATTAGCATGGATGTGGAAAATTTACGCTTTTCAGTACTCGATCGCGACCAAACAGGGCTAAGTCAGGGATATACTTTGAACTTAGCAGGTTCACGTTACTTTATCGAACAACCTCCAATCAAAGACTATGATGATTTAGAGGCTGGCATGCGTAGCGGCAATATTACCGTTGCGATTGAAATTCCACCTAACTTTGCAAGGGATGTTGCCCGTGGTAATAACGTTAAAATTGGCGTGTGGATTGATGGTGCCATGCCAAACCGTGCTGAAACTGTGCGTGGCTATGTACAAGCAATGCACTTAGCATGGCTAAGTACGATGGCTGCTCGTCAACCCGTAGGCGTTGCTGGAATGCCCGCTATCGACATTGAAACGCGATATCGTTATAACCCAGATGTTCGCAGCTTGCCGGCGATTGTTCCCGCGGTTATTCCATTATTATTAATGATGATACCTGCGATGCTGAGTGCGTTAAGTGTTGTTCGAGAAAAAGAACTTGGTTCGATTATCAATCTTTATGTCACCCCGATCACCAAATTAGAATTTTTACTTGGAAAACAGCTCCCTTACATTTTATTAGGTATGTTTAACTTTGTATTACTTTGCATATTATCAGTGTATATATTTGGTGTTGAATTCAAAGGTAGTTTTCTGACATTAACGCTAGCAGCATTTCTGTATATCAGTATTGCAACAGGTATGGGACTACTAATTTCATGTTTTATGAAAAGCCAAATTGCGGCAATTTTTGGTACTTCTATCATCACGTTGATACCAGCAACTCAGTTTTCAGGAATGATTGACCCTGTCTCATCATTGGAGGGTATTGGCCGTTGGGTTGGAATGGTTTATCCAACGTCACACTTTCTGACTATCACGCGAGGAACCTTTTCTAAGGGATTAAATTTATTCGATTTACAGTCATCATTTATTCCATTACTGATCACCGTACCACTAGTTATTGGATTAAGTGTTTTATTCCTGAAAAAGCAGGAGGCATAGTGATGATACGTAAAATTCAGAATATATTTAATTTAGGTATCAAAGAATTACGCAGTTTAGGCCGCGATAAAGCGATGCTAGCTTTAATTGTTTTTGCTTTTACGGTGTCAATATATTCGTCAGCAACCGTGACACCCGGCTCTTTACATAATGCCCCCATTGCAATTGCTGACCAAGATAAGTCGCAGTTATCAAACCGGATAATCAATAGCTTTTATGCACCTTACTTCTTATCACCCGTAGATATCACACCAGACCAAATTGATGGTTTGTTAAACCGTGGCTCATATACATTTGCATTAGATATTCCGCCTAACTTTCAACGTGATGTACTTGCCGGCCGTCATCCGGAAATTCAGGTGAATATTGATGCAACACGAATGAGCCAAGCCTTCTTAGGGAATAGTTATATTCAAAATATTACCTTAGGAGAAGTGAACGAATTTTTAGCAAAATACCGTAGTAATGCGAGTTTGCCTGTCGATTTGGAAGTGCGCATGCGCTTTAATCCTAATTTGACACAGTCATGGTTCGGTTCTGTTATGGCAATTATCAATAATATTACGATGCTATCGATCGTTTTGACGGGGGCTGCACTTATCAGAGAGCGAGAGCACGGTACCGTTGAGCACTTGATGGTCATGCCACTAACACCATTTGAAATTATGATGTCAAAAATATGGTCAATGGGGCTGGTGGTACTGATTGCATCCGGTGTTTCCTTAATTTTAGTGGTAAAAACATTGCTACAAGTCCCCATTGAAGGGTCTATCTTATTGTTTATGTGTGGGGTTGCCTTGAGTTTATTTGCGACAACATCAATTGGTATTTTTATGGGGACAATTGCACGATCCATGCCTCAGTTTGGTTTGTTGATGATTTTAGTGCTGTTGCCATTAAACATGCTTTCTGGCGGGATGACAGCACGAGAAAGTATGCCCCAGCTCGTTCAAGATATTATGTTAACCATGCCAACCACACACTTTGTTAGTTTAGCTCAGGCGATTTTATATCGTGGAGCAGGATTCCAAATTGTTTGGCCTCAATTTGCAGTGCTCGTTGTCATTGGCGCTGTATTCTTTTCCCTTGCACTCATTCGTTTTCGCAAAACGATTGCCACCATGGCTTAACTCACAGAACATAAAATAGACCTTATAAATAAAACGCTTGCTGAACAGATTAGTAAGCGTTTTAATGTCTCACCTATTGATTTTTGAAATATGATTAGACTGTACCTATCAAATCGATAGTAGGTAATGATTGGATTAAGCTACTGTAAAACAGTAATTTAATAGGCAACCAAACAGGAGAACATCATATGTCATTAATTAATACTAAAATCAAACCATTTAATAACCAAGCATTTAAAAACGGTGAGTTCATTCACGTTTCAGAGAAAGATGTTGAAGGTAAATGGAGTGTTTTCTTCTTTTATCCAGCTGACTTTACATTTGTATGCCCAACTGAATTGGGTGACATTGCTGACCATTATGAAGAATTCCAAAAATTAGGTGTTGAAATTTTCTCTGTTTCTACTGACACACATTTTACCCATAAAGCATGGCATGCAAGTTCAGAAACTATCGGTAAAATCAAATATACAATGATTGGTGACCCAACAGGCGCATTAACACGCAACTTTGAAAATATGCGTGAAGACGAAGGTTTAGCAGACCGCGGTACTTTCGTTGTTGACCCACAAGGTATTATCCAAGCGATTGAAGTTACAGCAGAAGGCATTGGCCGTGACGCTTCAGATTTACTGCGTAAAGTAAAAGCAGCGCAATATGTTGCTAGCCACCCAGGTGAAGTTTGCCCAGCTAAATGGAAAGAAGGTGATGCAACGCTGTCTCCATCTTTGGACTTAGTCGGCAAAATCTAATTAATCTATCTTAATTGATTAATACTGAATAATTCAGGTTGCAGGTGTCTAGGCCTGCAACTTGGATCATGACGGGTATATGTACCCGATTTTATGATAAAAATTAAAGGGGATTACATGCTCGACAATAATTTACAGGCACAATTGAAAGCCTATTTAGAACGTTTAACTAAACCCGTTGAATTAGTTGCTAATATAGATGACAGCCAAAAATCAAATGAAATCAAACAGCTGTTAGAACAAATTGCGACGTTGTCCGATAAAGTTACTGTGCGTGAAGAACGCAATAGTGCAGTAAGAACACCTTCTTTTTTAATTACTAACCCAGGCACAGATAGTGGTTTGCGTTTTGCAGGCTCGCCTCTGGGACATGAATTTACTTCTCTTGTGCTGGCGTTATTGCAAATTGGTGGGCACCCATCGAAAGAAGCACTAGAGTTATTAGAGCAGGTTAAAGGTCTTGAAGGTGAGTTTCATTTTGAGACTTATTATTCTTTATCTTGCCATAACTGCCCAGATGTTGTTCAGGCACTGAACTTGATGGCGGTTTTAAATCCAAGTGTTAGCCATACCGCTATTGATGGTGCACTTTTCCAAAATGAAATTGATGAACGTAATGTAATGGGCGTTCCTGCGGTTTTCCTGAATGGAAAAGAGTTTGGTCAAGGGCGTATGACATTAAGCGAGATTGTTAGCAAAGTCGATACCAATGCGGATGCGCGTGCAGCAAAATCACTAACAGAGCGCGAACCTTTTGAAGTGCTTGTTATTGGTAGTGGCCCAGCAGGGGCTTCAGCGGCAATTTATACGGCGCGTAAAGGGATCCGCACTGGTGTGATTGGTGAGCGATTTGGTGGCCAAGTCATGGATACGGTTGATATTGAAAACTATATTTCAGTTATCAAAACGGAAGGCGCCATTTTTGCAGGTGCATTAAAGAACCATGTGGACAACTATGATGTTGATGTCATTGATGGTCAATTAGTTGCAAAACTGATCCCTGCTGCAGAAGAAGGTGGATTACACCAAATCGAAACAGCATCAGGTGGTATCTTAAAATCACGTAGTATTATTATTTCAACGGGTGCACGCTGGAGAAATATGGGTGTTCCGGGGGAACAAGAATATCGCACTAAAGGCGTAACATTCTGTCCGCATTGTGACGGCCCATTATTTAAAGGTAAACGTGTTGCTGTTATTGGTGGCGGTAACTCGGGTATTGAAGCGGCTATCGATTTAGCGGGTGTGGTTGAACATGTGACCGTGCTGGAGTTTGCACCAGAATTGAAAGCGGACTCAGTGTTACAGCAAAAAGCCCGTAGCCTGAAAAATGTCGATATTATCGTCAATGCACAAACCTTAGAAGTAAAAGGCGATGGCAGTAAAATGACAGGTCTTGAATACAAAGACCGCACTAATAATAGTGTCCATTTACTTGAAGTTGCTGGCGCATTTGTACAAATTGGTTTATTGCCAAATACCAATTGGTTAGGTGATACGGTCGCCAGAAACCGTATGGGCGAAATTGAAATTGACGCTCGTAATGAAACCAGCATTAAAGGTATTTTTGCTGCAGGTGACTGTACCACAGTCCCTTATAAGCAAATTATTATTTCCGCCGGAGAAGGGGCCAAAGCCGCACTTAGCGCATTTGACTACCTTATCCGCACAAGTACCAGAACCGCTGAATAGGTATAATTTACTTTATATTCAGTGAGTTGTAGTCAAAAGGCACTCGGGGCGAGTGCCTTTTTTTTGTGCATAAAATGTGTCAATATTAAAAATAAATAACTTTAAAAACGGAAAATAAGTTTTTTTAAACTCAGTGTATTAAGAATAAGTTGGTTAAATTCCTGAGCATCGTGTCGATCTCCTGACATTTGGCCGCCAATGAAACATAAATGAATTAATTTCCCAATTTTTTCGGCGTAGTCGTGAGGAATAAAAAGCAGATGCAATTTTTTAATAATGAATGATAAACGCTTTTCATCAACACGGTGTTGGTACTCGGCAACTAGAGGGTCGTTGAGCGCCCAAGCTCGGATCGCTATTTCTCTTGATGGATGTTTTTGGGAGGCTACATCAAGGTATCTTTTTAATACATCATCAAGAGTACGCCCCATGTTAGCTTGAGCCAACATCAGCTCGGTATATTCAAACTCCCAACGAGAAAGCAATGTACGTACAAAGTCTTCGCGGTTTTTAAAATGATGGTAAAAAGATCCTCGGGTTACATTTAGCTGCCTAGCAATATTTTCACTGGAAAAGCGGGTATGCCCCTCAGTGTCTAATATTTTAAATCCTGCGTTGACCCAACACTCTCTAGTTAATTTTTTCATTGCTCAATACAGACTGTGTATGGTGAAAATATTATTGCTACTGTTTAACTCTAACTTGTATTAGTAAGAGTGTAAGGGAAATTAGATGAAAGAAATAGCGATTATCGCTTTCGATGATTTTACAGATATCGATTTATTTTTGATGTGGGATATTTTGGGGCGTAATCAACAGGATTGGCGTGTGCGTATTTTAGGCGCAACACCAACAGTTTATTCTGCTCATGGATTAACCGTTACGGTTAATGGTGCGGTGAGAGAAGCCAATACTGCCGATGCAGTTTTATTTAGTAGCGGTAAGATTGGTATCCCAAATGCTTTAATCAATCCTAATTTTTTACCTGAGTTACATTTGGATCCAAAACGTCAATATATTGGTTCTATCTGTGCTGGTGCATTTATCTTAGATGAGCTGGGTTTATTACCAGAACGTGCAGCAACAACTCATCCTGATGCACGTGAAGGCCTTGTAAATAGAAAAATAACCCCTATTGATCATCCTCTTGTATGCCATGGAAAAGTTGCAACTGCGGGAGGCTGTTTATCTTCCGTATATCTTGTTGGTTGGCTGATTGAGTCTCTATTTGGTAAACAGAAACGCAAAGAAACCTTGAGCCATGTCTTACCTGCTGGACAACAATTAGAATTTGAAAATTTAATACAATCAACACTAAACCAAGCCAAACATAATTAACTTCTTGTTGGTGGTGCATAAATAATGTGCCACCTTTTATTATTGTAGTTAATGACTTTGACTGTATCACCTAAATATTTTTCATTGTATTAAATAAATTTATTTCACTAACCAATGTTTAAGTCTTCATGTCGAATATTCATCTCCTCTAGGAAAGTGTCCATGAAATAAACTTAACATAATGAATTATAATACAAAATAATATTTCTTGGTTCTCTGTCACATAATTAAAATAAGTAAAATAGATGATCATGAAAATCGTTCATGTTTGAAATGAAATTAAGTCGCTTTCACTCAATCAACAGCTCTGGCATAAATTAGATAACGCAAACGAATTAACGTATTTACAACATAAAGATTGATGAATGGACAACTAAAACTTCTAGAAAATCAAGAAGTCAATTGAGTTTCCATCTTGGAATTTAGGGTGTGACGAGACGATGAACAAAAATTTTACATTTACGATTAAAAGTAGTCTTTTTGACGAAAATTATAATCCTTCTGAAAATACACGTATTACAACTAACTTTGCTAATTTAGCCAGAGGGAAAAATCGCCAAGAAAATTTGCGTAACACGCTTGTCATGATGAACAATCGTTTCAATACATTAGCCTACTGGGATAACCCTAAAAGTGACCGTTACTCTATCGAACTTGAAATTATTTCTGTTGAGATGAGTGTTGAAGGGAATAGTAATACCTTTCCTGTGATTGAAATATTGAAAACCAATATTGTTGATCACAAAACAGGCGAACGTACTGAGGGCATAGTTGGAAATAACTTTTCATCTTATGTACGTGATTATGATTTTAGTGTTTTATTGTTAGATCACAATAAAGACCAAGCAAACTTTAGTATTCCAGAAAATTTTGGTGACTTACATGGGAATATCTTTAAATGTTTTGTTAATTCTAGCGAATACAAAACCCATTTTAGTAAGGCACCAGTCATTTGCTTAAGTGTCTCAAATAAAGATGTTTATCATCGTACGGGTAATCAACACCCTGTATTAGGTATTGAATATCAGCAAAATGGGGCTTCATTAACGGATCAATATTTTAAAAAGATGGGATTACAGGTTCGTTATTTCATGCCTCAAAACAGTGTTGCACCGCTGGCATTTTATTTTACGGGAGATCTGCTGAGCGATTACAGCAATGTTGAATTAATTAGCACGATTAGCACGATGGAAACATTCCAAAAGATTTATCGCCCTGAGATTTACAATGCGAACTCCGTTGCGGGATCATGCTACCAACCGAGTTTGACGAACCAAGATTATTCATTAACAAAAATTGTTTATGACCGCGAAGAACGTAGCCGATTGGCTATTGAGCAAGGGAAATATACGGAAGAACACTTTATTGAACCCTATAAGCATATTCTAGAGCAATGGTCTGCTAACTACGCGCTTTGATTAATTATAAAAATTTAAGGTCAATTATTATGAAAACATTATTACCAACATCTACCGCGGGTAGCTTACCAAAACCTTCTTGGCTTGCTGAACCTGAGACGCTTTGGTCTCCTTGGAAGTTGCAAAATGAAGAACTCATTGAGGGAAAACAAGACGCATTGCGCTTATCCCTTGAAGATCAACTGCGTGCAGGGATTGATATTGTTAGTGACGGCGAGCAAACCCGTCAGCACTTTGTGACGACATTTATTGAGCACCTCAGCGGTGTTGATTTTGCAAAGCGTGAAGTGGTTAAAATTCGTGATCGTTATGATGCGAGTGTACCAACAGTGGTTGGCGCGGTTGAACGTCAAAAGCCTGTTTTTGTCGAAGATGCTAAATTTTTACGTAAGCTAACGAAGCAGCCGATAAAATGGGCGCTTCCTGGACCGATGACGATGATTGATACCCTGTATGATAATCATTACAAAAGCCGTGAAAAATTGGCGTGGGAATTTGCTAAGATTTTGAACCAAGAGGCAAAAGAGCTTGAAGCGGCGGGCGTTGATATCATTCAGTTTGACGAGCCAGCTTTTAATGTATTCTTTGATGAAGTTAACGATTGGGGTGTAGCTGCACTAGAAAGAGCGATTGAAGGGCTAAAATGTGAAACCGCGGTTCATATCTGTTATGGGTACGGCATCAAAGCCAATACAGATTGGAAGAAGACGCTGGGTTCTGAGTGGCGACAATATGAAGAAGCTTTCCCAAAACTGCAAACCTCGAATATCGATATTATTTCTTTGGAATGCCATAACTCCCATGTTCCAATGGATTTGATTGAGCTTATTCGCGGTAAAAAAGTGATGGTAGGAGCGATTGATGTGGCCAGTCATATTATCGAAACACCAGAAGAAGTCGCCAATACGCTACGTAAAGCACTGCAATTTGTGGATGCAGATAAGCTTTATCCATCAACAAACTGCGGGATGGCACCGCTCTCTCGTCGTATCGCAACGGGTAAACTTAATGCATTAAGTGCAGGTGCTGAGATTATCCGCAGAGAATTGTTGAATAAGTAATCTAAGTATAAATTAACGAATAAAAGGACCCAGAATTGATGAGGTGCCCTATAAAGTTGGGACTTCATGATATCTGGGTTTTTTGTTGCTTTGAGTTTATTTTTTTGCTCTTACTTGAGGTATATTAGGCGTATTATTTCAAAATTACTATCTTCAATAGGAATATTGGCAATGGCTTTGATCCCTAAAAACTATGCGCGATTGGAAAGTGGCTATCGTGAAAAAGCGCTTAAGATTTATCCATGGGTTTGTGGACGCTGTACCCGTGAGTTTGTGTATTCAAATTTGCGTGAATTAACGGTTCACCATATCGACCATGATCATACTAATAACCCAGAAGATGGCAGCAATTGGGAACTATTGTGCCTATTTTGCCATGATCACGAACACTCAAAATATACTGAAGCAGACCAATACGGAACAACCGTTATTGCTGGTGAGGATGCTCAAAAAGATATTCCAGCGGCAACCTATAACCCTTTCGCTGATTTACAATCGATGTTAAATAAGAAAAAATAAAATTTTATAGCAAATTCAGTTGAATATAGTTAAAAGCACTCTTTAGAGTGCTTTTTTGTGCGTATTTGAGCGTGTGTTCATCATTCTAGATGAGCACAAAGTGTTCATTTAATGGTTTGACAAATATGCGTATTACATCCAATATTTAATTCATTCAAATGAATTAAATATTAAAAGGATCATATATGAATATAGCAACCATACCTCGCCCATTTACCTTTGAAGAACGTGATAGAAGATGGAGCATTGCTCGAACAATCATGCAACAACATGATCTTGAAGTATTAATGGTTTATGGAGATAGAGAGTCAGCCGCTCCCGCGCCATTTTGTATTGACCATTATTTTACCAATGACCGTTTAGGTTCCGTAGTTATTTTCCACCAAGATAAAACACCTTTAGTCGTCACTTTTGCACCGATGATGGTCGCTGACCATATGCAAGCGAAGATTCGTGGCGACCAGCAGTGGATCTCTCCAGAACAGATTATTGTGGGTAAAACAGGGCGAAATATTGCACAAGTATTAGTTGATTTAGGTATTTCAGCGAATGCAAATTTGGGAGTAATTGGTTTAGAACCTTACCCACCATTTTATTTTGATGGTGCGATGCCATATAACACCTTATCAGGAATAAAAGAGCGATTACCCCATCTGAATATTGTTCCTGTTTATCGCTCATTTTTTCAATTAGCCTCAGTGAAAAGTGCGGAAGAGCTTGAGCATGTGAAGCATGCCGCCATGATAGGTGAGGCTATGAGTGAAGCGATGCGTACTACGGCGATTGTAGGGAATTCAGAGGCAGATATTGCTGCGGCAGTTACTGCAAAATGTTTGTCGATGGGGGGATTTACTGCAGAGATCTTGATGGGGTCAGGACCTGAATATATTGGTTGGGGCCAACCTGCATGGCAATATCGTTCACAACATCCGCGTAAAATTCAACAAGGAGATATCGTTTTAACTGAAATATTTGCATTGTATGGGATGTACGAGACTCAGCACCAAGCCGCTGTTGCCGTGGGAAAAGTCCATCCAAATATTGAGAAAGCAGCGGCTGTTGCTCGTGAATGTTATGAAATTGGTGTTGAAAACCTTAAAGAAGGTGTTACTTTTGGGGAAGTGGTTGATAAAATGGAACAACCACTTTTAAAATCAAAGGGGTGGCATGTGCATCCTTTGATTCATAGTATTAATCCTTATGGGCCAATAGGTTTTGGAACTGCACCGGGGATTGAATCTTTACCAATTGCTCAAAAATATCGACAATTGGAACGGTTGCCGAATCCAGGTAGAGAATTGGTGTTACAAGCCGGTATGACATTTGCGTTTGAGCCCAATTGTGCATTTGGTCACCATCTTTGTAATTTGGGTGGAACAGCCGTTGTGGGTAAAGAGCAGGGCGTTGAATTGAATTATAATTCAACATATCTTATGCGGGCGGATAATTAATTCACGGAATAACAGCGGAATATGACTGATACCAATAAAAATACCCTTTCTTCGGAGTCAACCAAAGATAAGCTGATTAACGAAGGGATCAAGCAATTTGCTCTTCATGGTATTAATGGTGTAAGAACTCGCCAACTAGCTGAAAATGCAGGCGTAAATCAATCTGCGATCCCTTATCATATGGGAGGGAAATTAGGTGTATATGCCGCTGTTATTCATAAAGTCGCAACTGATTTATCATTAGCAAGTAACACTCTAGCGTTTGATACGCTATTTGCTGATATAACACAGCAAGAAATGATAAATGCAGAGCAAATAAATCAATTGGTATGTTTGTTAATAAAAGGGCTGGGAAATGCGTTGTTATCACCAGACCATGAATTTTATTCCGTGTTGATCCTTCGTGAGCAATTAGAACCAACAGATAATTATGATGTCATTTATCGTGATTTTATTGAGCCTTTTCATACGCGTTTGTCAGGGATAATTCAACTTGCGAGTTCAGTTGATGAACAAACTGCAATTATTCAGGCTCATGTGCTAATTGGCCAAGTATTAGGTTTTGTTGTTGCACGAAAACCACTCCTTAAACGCTTAAAGTGCGAGCAAATCGATAACGCATTATTAGCGGATATTTTGCAACAAATCAGTTTAATGGCCATGAAGGCGTTAGGTTTTCATGATATTAGGCCTACATGATAATAATAACAAGTTTATTGCCCACATTGTTTTAATGAATATCCTCATGACTACGATATACGAGTGATAATTCAGGGTGATGCCATAAACTCGCTGGAGTAACTGTTTTACGGTCCCATGGTATTTGGCCAATAAACCAAAGTTTCCAAAAATTTAATTTGGCATTCGGATTTTTAGTTAATAATTCTTCAAATGTTTCAATTTCACCAATTTGGACTGACAAAGCAGATTGGTAAATATCAAAAACAAACTTAGAGCAAAACTGCCTAGGTGAATTGTAATTAAACCCGGTGTGGTAAAATTTGTTTAAGCGAGCAGGAACTTCAGCGATTAATGCGGATTTTTGTTCATGGGTTAGTGTATGAGCCAATCGACGTACGCTGTAACGGTTACCAGATGAACGGGAAATAAAGCGAGATAAGGTTGTCGTTGTTGAAAGCGGAACCCGACTTTCTGCAATCAAATAGTCTTCGCCATTATGGCCGACAATCATGCCAACATGGTTACTCCAACATAAAGATGCTGAGGCTATTTGGCGAAATAATTCGGTCCCAATACTGGTAAAGACAACATCGCCAACTTCGTACTCATGGGGATAATTTATTTTTGTCATAAAAGTGCCTCAATATAAACAATGCTATTAAGGTACAGTTATAAAGATTAGAAAAATTCCTAGCTATCAGATAAAAGCTGAAAATCATTTTTGTTTAACTAGGGTATATTTTATTCAATTGATTGCTAAGTAATTTTACGTTGCTAATTATCTCATTTTCACAATGAGCGGCGTAGCCAAATAGAATCGCATTTTGGTGAGTACTTTGAATGCAGTAACGCGATAGCGGTTGTGCGCCAAAGCCTAACAGACGGCATTGGTTAAGGATCAGGTTAATATCATAACCATCTTTAACCCAACAAACGGTATGAATGCCTGAATCTGTCATTTGTACATCAAATAAATGCGGGAGATAATGGTTGATGGCATTGATAAACGTATTTTGTCGGTCGTAACATATCTTTCGTATTTTTCTGACGTGGCGTGCATAGTGGCCTTCTTGGATAAATTGCGCTAAAGCAGCCTGTTCTAAATAACTACAGTGGCTATCACTATAATATTTCATCATGGTGAATGCCTCACTCAGAATTTCTGGCACAATTAAAAAGCCTAAACGAAAACCGGGATACATCATTTTAGAGAATGTCCCTGCATAAATAACACGTTGATGATTATCTAAGCCTTGTAAGGCTTGAATAGGTTTTGATAGAAAACGAAATTCACTGTTATAGTCGTCTTCAAAAACCCATGCATTATTTTGTTGCGCCCAATCCAATAATGCTAAACGTCTCGGTAAGCTGAGGGTTGTGCCGAGAGGAAACTGGTGAGAAGGCGTGGTATAAATTAATTTTGCTGTTTCATGGTGTTTTGCACCGTATACAATATCCATTCCTTCTCTGTCAGATGGAATTGCGGCAATCTCAGCACCTGCCGCGGTTAAAATAGCTCTTGCACTATCATAGCCAGGGTCATCTAACCATACTTTATCTCCTTGCTGTAATAAGACTTTTGCAGCTAAATTAATGGCTTGCTGTGTTCCATTGACAATAATAATTTGTTGCTGTTTACAATGAACTCCGCGAGTAGAACGAACGTAATCGACTAATAAATTTTTTAGCGGTGTATATCCATCAGGGTGATTAAAATGCGTAATTGTATGTTTGGATTTACGCCAAACTCGGCCTAATAATCTACCCCATAATTCATGTGGAAATTGGTCAACACAGCCAATACCAATATTAAACATTGAGTTCTTATCGGTATTCGGTCGTGAGTTTTTCCATAAATTTGTTAAAGTAGAAACTCTAGGGTTCAGATTTAATGCAGGGTATCCAGATTGGTCACGCTGTTTAGTGCTACTTATGGTGCCAACTAATTCATCAGGAATATGGGGCGAAACATAAGTTCCTGAGCCTTTTTTCGAATAAAGATACCCTTCATCAATTAATCGTTCAAACCCAGCAATGACCGAGTTTCGCGAGATCGACATCATTTCCGCTAATGCTCTCGAAGAAGGTAGCTTAACACCAGCAGCAATACGTCCATCTAAGATAGCGCTACGTATTGTGTGATAAACATTTTCCTTAATGTGCCCATCTTCAAGTAAGAGTAATGGAAACTGCGCATGTTGTTGACGTCGCATAAAGTGGTTCCTAAATAAATAACAAAAGTGTCTCTTATGCAGAGCCAGATTGCTATGTACTATAACTCCATTATGTAATATGTCTACAAATGGAAGGGTTATTATGAGTAAAACAGCATTATCAGTTACCGTGGAATTTGTTGCTCCAGAACATTATCCAGCATGGTTAGTGTATTGGCTGGAATATCAAAAATTTTATCAAGTAGATTTAAGCGAAGAAATTACCTTAAAAGCATGGGAGCGCTTTTTTGATGAAAATGAACCGATGTATTGTGCGGTTGCGCTTGAAGATGGAAAAGTTGTTGGTTTTGTAAATTATTTATTTCACCGTTCAACATGGGCAGAAAATGATTTTTGTTACCTAGAAGATTTGTATGTGTCGCCAGAAATGCGGGGACGACATGTAGGGAAGCAATTAATTGAATTTGTACATGCACAAGCGCAAGAAAAACAATGTGGCCGCTTATATTGGCATACACAGGAAACCAATTTACGAGGTCAAAAATTATATAATTGGGTTGCAGAAAAACCAGGGGTAATTGAATATAGAATGCCTTTGTAATAAAACGTAGTAGCATATCCTATATTCAGTAACATATTGATAGGCCCGCTGTTTAGTCACAACGGGTTTTTTGTTTTTATCGGAAAATAAGCGAAAAATTAGAGAGTTAGATTGGCTAACTGACTTCTAACATCCATTAATGCAAAACCGAGCAGATTTAACCCTTTCCATGTTAATGGGTTTTCAATATTTTCAGCATCTTCGGCAAGGCCTATTCCCCAAATTTTATCGACAGGACTAGCTTCAACCAGAACACGTTCGTTTGTGGCAAGTAAAAACTGCTTAATTTCTATATTTTGAGAAAATTTGGCCATATTCGCCGCAACAACAATGGTAAAACGGTTTTCATCCCAAATATCTTGTTTAAACCCACGAACCTCACGACCAAATGCTTTAGCTGCTCCAGGATTTGGTGCGTGAATAATTTTATCCAATGTTTCTAAATCACTAAATAAGCGTGCTTTTTCTGCCATCATAAAGTGCTCTGCGCTAGCAAAACGGTGATTATCGACAATAAATGGGGAAGGGTACCATTGGCTGAAACAGCTTTTTGTAATTTGGTTTTGCTTGGTTTGGTGGCCCCAGAAGAAAACATATTTAAATTTTTTTCCTGAGCGGTATTGTTTACAGAGGCTTTTGATATCCATAACTTAAGATTTATTAAGGAGTGATATTCTTAGCTTATCGATAATAAAAAGATTTGGATATCAGAAAAACCTGCTTAGATTGCTAAGCAGGTAAAAAAATTAAAGTACTTTACTTAAAAACTCCGCAGTTCGTGGGTTTTTAGGTGCAGTAAAGAGTTGTTCTGGTGTACCTTCTTCTTGAATTATGCCTTGGTCAATAAACATAACGCGGTCAGCAACTTCACGCGCAAATCCCATTTCATGGGTGACGATAACCATCGTCATACCTTCATTCGCAAGGGTTTTCATCACAGAAAGTACTTCCCCAACTAATTCAGGGTCAAGTGCCGATGTCGGTTCATCAAATAACAAAATGGACGGTTGCATTGCTAAGGCCCGGGCAATAGCAACACGTTGTTGCTGACCACCGGATAAACTGGCTGGCCATGCATCAATTTTATCTAACAGTCCCACCTTGGTTAGGAGCTGTTCAGCTTGTTTAAGCGCCAGTTCCTTTTTTATTCCTTTCACTAAGGTTGGTGCCATCATTAAATTTTCTAGCACGGTCATATGAGGGAATAAGTTAAAACGCTGAAACACCATCCCCACATTTTCTCTCATTTTATTTAAATCGGTTTTAGGGTCATGAACGTTAAAACCGTTAACTTGTATTTCACCGCCATCTGGGCGCTCTAGTGCGTTTAAACACCGCAAGAAGGTACTTTTTCCTGAGCCAGAAGGGCCAATGACACAAATCACTTCTTGAGGTTTAACTTCGCAAGAAATACCTCTAAGTACATGAGCATCGCCAAATTTCTTTTGTAAATTATTAACGTAAATCACTTCTGCCCAACCTTCTTTCCATATATTGCACCAACTGAGCAAGTATAAATGTCAGCATCCAATAAATCACAGATATCGTTAAGTAGGGTTCCCAATAAGTTGCATAAGCACCGGATACCGTTCTCGCTGCATAGGCGAGATCAGCTAAGCCAATTGCGGAAGCAAGGGAGGAATCCTTAACAATCGCGATGGCGTTATTTCCAAGCGGGGGAAGGATACGACGAAAAGCTTGCGGAAGGATCACTTTACGCATTGTTTTTGCCCAACTCATACCAAGCGCACGCGAGGCTTCCATCTGCCCTTTGTCAATAGATTGAATGCCCGCACGAAAAATTTCAGAAACATAAGCCCCTGAGTTCAAAGTGATTGCAATGACACAAGATAAAAATGCACCGTAATCGGACCGGAGCATTTTAGCCGTATCAACAGACATAATCCCTGAGGTAACAAATAAGCCATCACGCGGGTTAATAAATAGTGGAACTAAGGCAAAGTGAACAACCATTATTTGAACAAATAGCGGAGTACCACGAAAAGCACTGACATAGAAGCGAACAGGCCACTGTACAAAATAATGTAAAATAGGTTTCCAAATTCCTTGCTCAGCTTTGGCAGTTCTTCCTAAGCCGAGAGTTAACCCCCATAATGAGCCTAAAATAACGCAAATGATGGTTGCTTTTATCGTCATCATTGCGCCTTCAGCAAATAACGGAGCATATTCTTCAATTATTTCCCAACGAAACGCAGACATCTTAATATTTCACCCTGATTTATAACGTGAAAAAGCCATCCAAGGATGGCCTTAAGTTAGATTAAATTATTGTTTTGGTAATTGAGGAACATTTTCATCAAACCATTTCTGGTAAATTTTATTGTAAGTACCGTCTGCAATAATTTTATCTAAGCCATTATTTATTTTTTGCTGTAATTCGCTATTTCCTTTTGCGACAGCAATACCAAAATATTGTTTTTCGAAGTGGTTATCGTAGATCAGTTTGAATTTTTTCTCGGGGTGCGTTTTTATGTAATATTTAATCACACCAACATCACCAACAGCTGCATCAATACCATCTTCAAATAGCTCTTGTAATAAAAGCGGAGTATTGTCGAAACGTTTAATTGATGTGCTGTTTTTTCCGATTACATCAGAAACAACAATGTCACCTGTGCTGGAGTTTACGACGCCTACATTCAGGTCTTTTAAGCTATTTAAATCTTTTACATCAGATGTTTCGCTGATAACGATCGCTTGCTCAGCTGGGAAATAGGGATTAGAAAAATCAACCATATTTTTGCGCTTATCGGTAATTGTAATCCCCGAAATTAAAATATCTCTATCACCTGACGATAAAGTCGCAAAAATCCCTTCCCAAGGAGTATTGACAAGTTTAACGTCAAAACCTTCTGCTTCCGCGATGGCTTTAATGATATCAATATCAAAGCCTTCGAGTTGTTTTTGGCTATTTTCATATTCGAATGGACGGTAAGTTCCACCAGCACCAACCGTATAGCTTTCTTTTGCGTAAACATTCCCGGCGAAGGCTGCCAATGACATACAGCCAGCAAAAACTAATTTTTTAAACATATCAACCTCTTTAATTATGCATTTATAGTGAATAAAAATACATAATATTGCTGTGGTAAGCAAATGATTTTTATATGCCTAAGTGAGATAATTTTAGGGTTCAGTTTTTGTGTGGAAAAAATATTTATTTAAATATAAACAAGAGATAATCGATTAAATCTTGATTGATGCAAAAATGAATAGGAGAAAAGCCAAATATTGAAATAGAGCTTTTTTTACCTATCTGTCACAAAAACTTAACGATAGACTGATTAATATACTTAATTAATACTTCGATAAAACAGATGACGTTCTCATGGATAAGATTTTATTAGTTTTATGGCCATTATTTGCTCTGATTGCAATGGGATTTGTATTACGTCGTTCGACAATAGTTACCACAGATTTTTGGCCGAGTGTTGAAAAGTTAAATTATTTTATTTTATTCCCGGCATTATTAATTAACAGTTTAGCAACAGCACCATTGGATAACCCTAAATTACCCTATTTAGCGAGCGCCATTTTGTGTGTTTTAGCGATGAGTTCCGCGTTAGTTCTCGGTTGTAAATATTTATTCAAAATACCTATCCCACGATTTGGTGCTCACATCCAAGGAATTACGCGTTTTAATACTTATTTAGGGTTGGCCATTGTTGCAGATTTATTTGGTAAAGAAGGCATTGCTATCGCTGCAGTCATTATGGCTGTTTTAGTACCAAGCTGTAATGTCATCGCTGTACTTTCATTATCTTCTGGGCAACAAGTCTCCGTTAGGCAAATTTTATTACCGATCATAAAAAATCCATTAATCATTTCTTGTGTTGTTGGGGTGTTATTAAATATATCGCCTGTCGGGTTACCGTTTGGCTCCGATCAATTTTTAAAATTACTCGCAGCCGCTAGCTTACCGTTAGGCCTAATCTGTATTGGAGCCGCATTACAAACCTCAACGCTGAGAAATGAATTTAAACCCATCATGACATCGACATTGTTACGCTTACTTCTTATGCCTATTTTAGCGGTAATAGTGGCGGGTTTATTTTCATTGCCAAACCTTGAAACAACCTTATTAGTGCTATTTTTTGCTATTCCCACTGCACCAACCGCTTATATTTTAACGCGCCAGTTAAATGGAGATAGTCAGTTAATGGCCGGTATAATTACCTTACAAACCGTGGTTGCTGTGTTCACATTACCCATTGTTTTATCTTTTGTAGTACATTTATCGTGAGTACATTAATCTCGATATATTTTGCAACTATCACACTGATACTCTATGTTATCGGAGATGATTTTATCTGATGATAAGGAGTTGTGTGTGTCTTTGGAAAAATGCCAGAAATATGAAAACTTATCTATTGAAGATGTTTTGGATAAACTTTCGTTGTTATATAGCAATGCGATAGACTCATTAAGGGACGCTATTGCTATTTATGTAAAAGAAGGCCGCATACCAGATATTACAGAAAGGGAAAATGGGTTATTCGCTTACCCCGAGCTATGTGTAACATGGGAAGGAAAAGTCGATCATTGTGAAAAAACACGTGCTTATGCACGCTTTGTTAAACGAGGTGATTACACCATTACGGTGACTCAACCAGAGTTATTTCGTGCTTATTTAGTTGAACAGCTGTCTATTTTGCAACAAGATTATGATGTTACTTTTGCTGTTCGCCCTTCAAAAATTGAAATTCCTTATCCTTTTGTCATTGATGGCTCAGACTTAATGTTGGATAGGAGTATGAGCAGTAATTTAGCTGCACATTTTCCTATAACCGATTTATCTCACATTAGTGATGATATTACCGATGGCTTGTATTCTGCTACGGATGAAATGCCACTGTCTCATTTTGATGCATTACGTGTGGATTTTTCATTAGCGCGTTTGAAGCATTATACCGGAACCCCACCTGAACATGTTCAACCTTATATTTTATTCACCAATTATAACCGTTATGTTGATGAGTTCGTGAATTGGGCATGTGAACAGGTACGTGATCCTGAAAGTCGTTATATCGCATTATCTTGTGTAGGGCATAATTATTTAATCGCTGAGAATGCAGACCCACAAATTGCCATTTCTGATTTAACATGGAAAAAATTTCAAATGCCTGCATATCATCTAATCGCTAGGGATGGTGCAGGGATTACTTTAGTGAATATCGGTGTTGGGCCTTCAAATGCAAAGAATATTTGCGACCATTTAGCGGTTTTACGACCACATGCTTGGTTGATGATAGGCCATTGTGGTGGATTAAGAGAAAGCCAAAAAATTGGTGATTATGTTTTGGCACATGCTTATTTGCGTGATGACCATATTCTTGATGATGTATTACCGCCAGATATTCCTATTCCAAGTATTGCAGAAGTCCAACGCGCGTTATATGACGCAACGAAACAAGTTAGTAATATGCCTGGGGAGTTGGTAAAACAGCGACTACGAACAGGAACCGTTGTTACAACAGATGATAGAAACTGGGAATTACGCTTTTTTGCAACGGCTCGCCGTTTTAGTTTAAGTCGCGCTGTTGCAGTGGATATGGAAAGTGCCACAATCGCAGCACAAGGTTATCGTTTCAGGGTTCCCTACGGTACGCTTTTATGTGTTTCGGATAAACCTTTGCATGGTGAGATTAAATTACCGGGCCAAGCAAACAGTTTTTATGAAGGTGCAATTTCTGAACACTTACAAATAGGTATTCGTGCTATTGATTTATTGAGGCAAGAAGGGGATAAATTACATTCAAGGAAATTAAGAACGTTTGATGAACCCCCATTTAGATAGCAAGGAGATGCAATCAATGGCTGTAATACCTGAACTTGAGACAGACAGATTAATATTAAATAAACACCAAGTGAGTGATTTTCCTGCACTTGCGAAGTTATGGGCGACCGAGTCGATGGTTCGCTACATTGGCGGTATGCCATCTAGCGAGCGCGAGTCATGGATGAGAATGTTAGCTTATGGTGGCTTATGGCCATTATTAGGCTTTGGTTATTGGGCTGTCCGCGAAAAAGTAAGTGGCCAATATATTGGTGATTTGGGGTTTGCGGATTTTCATCGCATGGTCGAACCCCAAGTTAAAGGCATTCCGGAAGCGGGCTGGGTCATTGCACCTGAATACCAAGGAAAAGGCTATGCAACAGAAGCGATGCAGGCTGCATTGTCTTGGCTGGTAAAAGAAAATAAGTTTCAGCAATCTATTTGCTTTATTGAGCCGAGGAATTTGGCATCTTTACGCGTGGCTGAAAAGTTGGGTTACGTAGTTGATCGTGAAATTTTTATGAACGGCACAATTACGGTATTATTACGGCAACAACTAGCTTGAGTTGTGAATGTTAGAGCGGGTTATTATTTCATGCATGATGAACTGGATATTTCTCAAGTTAGCCAATTATCAGGTTTAGCGGCATCAACCTTACGTTATTATGAAGAAAGAGGGTTGATTAAACCGATAGGCCGTAAGGGGCTAAAACGGGTTTATCATGGGAAAGATGTTATGACCCGCTTATCTTTAATTGCATTAGGGCAGGAAGCTAAATTTTCACTCGACGAAATTGCTATCATGCTCAATCATAAGGATGGCCCTAATATTGAACGTGGGAGCTTACTCGAAAAAGCCGAGGAGATTGAACAAACCATACAGGGGTTATCTGCATTAAAAAAAGGTATTTTGCACATTGCGAATTGCCCTGAAAAAAACCACTTTTTATGCCCTAATTTTCAAAAAATCATGGAAAATAGTTTAAAATCAAATCAATTGAAGAAAAATCAGCGCTAAATAACTATCCCACTTTTGGTAATAATCAATCCTATTTTTAGGCATGGAATGGGATTGATTCTCTGGTTACACTCCTAAGATTGCAGTTACCATTTTAGGAACGATATGACTCACCATTTTCTTGCATTTGAGAAACCCATTGTTGAACTCAATGACAAAATTGAAGCGCTTATTGCCTTCAAACAGAAAGGGCACCCTTCAGAAATTAAATTAGAGGAAGAAATCCAGCTCTTGAAAAAAAAGAGTCATTCTCTGACAAAAACGATATTTGCATCTCTTGGGGCATGGGAAATTGTTCAATTAGCAAGGCATCCATTAAGGCCTTATCCTCTTGATTATATTTCATTAATATTTACTGAATTTCAAGAATTAGCCGGTGACCGTGCTTTTGCTGATGATAAGGCGCTGGTGGGAGGGCTTGCTCGTTTGGATGGTAGGCCGGTTATGGTGCTGGGGCAACAAAAAGGGCGTACAACAAAAGAGAAAGTTATGCGTAATTTTGGTATGCCATCGCCAGAAGGCTACCGCAAAGCACTCCGTTTAATGAAAATGGCGGAACGTTTCCACCTACCTGTATTGGTATTTATTGATTCTGCGGGAGCTTATCCTGGCGTTGGTGCTGAAGAGCGCGGACAAGCAGAAGCCATTGCACGCAATATTATCGAAATGTCGCGCTTAAAAACGCCCATTATTTGTGTCATTACAGGTGAAGGATGTTCTGGTGGTGCGTTAGGTATTGGTGTGGGGGATCGTATTAATATGTTGGAATACAGTACTTATGCAGCGATATCCCCGGAAGGTTGTGCCTCTATTTTATGGAAAGATTCCCAAAAGGCACAAATAGCAGCGGAAGTGATGGGAATGACTGCTCCACGGTTAAAAGAGCTAGGCATTATCGATACCATTATTTCAGAGCCTTTGGGTGGAGCTCATCGTGACTATCAGTTAGCTGCAGAACAATTAAAACAACAATTACTCACTGATTTAAATGAGTTAATTCAATTAGACATGGAAGTATTGCTAGCAGAGCGGTATCAAAAAATAATGGATTTTGGATACTGCTAATGCTATTAGTTCAGATTAATAGAGAGTGAACTGTAGGGATTAGAAATGGCTGTTGACCTGAACTTATTGAAAGTATTTATTGCTGTTGCGACACAAGGAAATTTTGTCAATGCGGCAAAATTACTTTCAATGCCAACATCGAATGTGAGCCGTTATATTAAACAGTTGGAGCAACAACTTAACAGCCAGTTAATTGAACGAACAACCCGGCAAATGCGGCTAACTGAAACGGGAAATATTTTATTTGAGCAAAGCCAAAAGCTAGTTAGTGAATTAGAGCAGGTTGTGCTGCAAATTTGTCATCCACAACAACTTACCGGAACGTTACGGCTAACTATCCCCAGTGAATTTGGTAGTCTACTATTCGCGGATTTATTAGCGAAGTTTGCATTATTACACCCACAATTAAATATTCACTGTGATACACAATTAATGCCTCAAGATGTTATTAGTGATGATATTGATTTATTACTCACATTTCATCGTGGTCACCTTGAGGACAGTAGCTATCACTCACGTTTAATCAAATCATGGCAAAGTGTTGTAGTTGCCGCTCCCCAATTAATTGAACAAGTAGGAAAACCGCGTTCATTTATGGACTTAGCTAATATGCCGTGTATTTCAAGCTTGAGTGCATTGCAGGGGCAACCATGGATATTTATTGATTCAGAGGGGTTACAGCAAAAAGTGATAGTTAACAGTAACTATCGCGTAAATAGTGGTATTCTAGCTCACGCTGCCGCAATGAGCGGCGTTGGTTATGCCATCTTGGCATTAGAAGGGTGTGCCGAACAGATTACACAGAATAAATTAGTGCAAATAGAATTCGATGAGGTATCACCAGCCCCAATAGAACTGAGCGCGGTTTATGCGAGCCGTAGTGCATTATCACCGAAAATAGACACTTTTTTACAGTATTTGTTAGCAAATACTTAACTATGCTAAGCGTGGGTCAACACTAAAATCCAGCGGTTTAACGGTATGTATAGCTTTTTGAAATTGCGGATGCAACGGGTTGATAATTGCATTGTATTCGTAGGGAATAATACAAGAGGGAATTAACAATACTAAGCTATCTTGGTTATTTAGCCATGTAGTACCAATATCCATGGTAGAGGTTGGTGCTGGGTCTTGCTGCCAATCTGTTGGAAGGTGGTCTAACGACAATTTCATCACGTATCTGTCATTGATATCGATGGACAGCAAGCTGAACTGGTTTAACAGTAAGTCTTGATTGATGTGAACGAGTATTTCAAGGGTGGCTAATGAAATACTCGTTGAAGTATAAACAGCGGGAGTTCCTTTATGATTCCAACGCCCGCCGTAGAGCATGGCTCCTTGGCCTGACCATGCATCATGTACAAAACTGGATTTAACCAATCGATACAAAATCATGAAAACACACCATGCTCAATGCGGCCAATCAAATCAATCACCTCAATGGCTCCACTTTCTGTCGCAATAAGCTCAATAGGGCGTAAATGGCCTAACCCTTTAACTGGGTGATTAAGCCAATCACCTGCTGCATGTTTATCTCCATTAAATAAACGCACTGCCGCATCGAACACGCGTACTAGACGAGCAATTCGTTCGCTTTCATCAGCATTAAGGGGTTGGCCTGCATTTTTGCGACGAGCAATATTGCGTTCATTAATACCGGATATCCGTAATAATTCAGTTTTGCTCATTCCTGACCATTCCTGGATATTGTCTAAAACAGAGACAGACAGCCCTTGGCGTAAGAAGTGGGTCAATTCAATACCACGCTCAGCGGGTAACCCTACATGGCGCCATAGTGGTTTAAAAGATGAAGCAGTCGGTTGAAGTGGGGTTGTGGGGATATAGTTTCTCATTTGAATCTCCTGACATTTGTCATCTTCATTATAGACAAATGTCAGAAAAATGCAAAATAAACGAACAAAAAACAAACAGAAGAAATGGTTATTTATCACCACGTAGACGAATTGTCAGGCCTTTTAGGAAGTAACGCAGTAATTGGTCTCCACATTCGCGATAGTTTTTATGTCCAGGCTTACGGAAAACAGCGTTAAGCTCAGGTTTGGATACGCGAAAATCAACAAGCTGATAGATTTCAATCATATCTGTATCTTTTAATTCAAAAGCCACACGTAATTTTTTGAGCATAATATTGTTATTAATGCGGCTATCAACGTCAGGTGCGGGATGATTTTCATCTTTACCACGGCGGTGATAGATTAAACCATTCAGAAAATGCCCCATTACATTGTCATTGCACTCAACATATTCAGGCTCATTGTCTTTTTTTAACCAAGTCACCATTTCTTCTTTTGTAACAGCCAAATCTGCGAGTTTTACGATTTTAACCATTTGGGCATCGCTTAAATCCAACATATAGCGAACACTACGTAAAACATAATTATTAAGCATGGTATTGTATTATCCATTATCTATAAAAGTTAATTGGCTATTTATTGAGTAAGTAAGGCCAATAAAGTATTCACTATGACAATCAATGACAGGGTGAAATTGAAAAGGAATGTATTTTGAGAGGGCCATATTATGAGGGATTAACCAAGATAAAGCAAAGCGTTGAACGATGCTTTATCTTGAATATTAAGTTAACCGATAAAATAAATAAGGGAATAGAAAAATACTAAGGTAAGACCGACAGTTAACAGCATATTTTTCAATACTGAGGCAACAATGACACAGAATAACGCCCCCCATAAATAAGGATTATCTGGGAAGGAGCGTAGATCATGGTTTTCTAATAGGATAACAGGGGCACAAATTGCAGTTAGCAAGCAAGGTGCTGAGTACCCTAGTGCTTGGCGAACCACGAGGGGAAGACGTATTGGCAACTGTGGTATTAGGAAAATATAACGTAGAGTAAAAACAACCGCTGTTAAGGTAATAATTAAAAGCCAAATCATTTTTCCTCCTTCAATAAACGTGAAACGGCCACTGACACAAACATCCCACCCACACCAGCGATAACAATAGCACTACTGAAGGAGTACATTGAAAGTACGATAGCGACAACGAGTGAAAAAATAACACCACAAAGCGTACTTATTTTTCTTGTTAGTGGAACGACGATTGCAAGTAAAGTTGCAACCACAGAAAAATCGAGATGTAAGCGACTCAAATCGCCCACAATATTGGCCATCGCAATCCCACAAAGGCTGGTGATTAACCAAACCAGATAAAAACTAAACCCAGCACCAAAGAGATAGGGAAAACTTAAGCTTTGCCGTTTAGCTGCGCTAATCGCAAACAATTCATCTGTTAATAAAAAGCCGATACTAAGACGTTGAGGCGTTGTAAAGTCCTTAACTTGGGGGCGTAATGTCAGCCCATAAAGTAAGTGTTGGGAAGTGATAAAAAAAACAGAAATAACAATCGTGATATAGCCTGCACCTGAGTTAAGTAATCCAAGAGTGACTAACTGTGCTGCGCCTGCAAATACCATCGCAGACATCGCCACACTTTGCCAGAAATCGAGACCAGTTTCGACCGCCATTGAGCCTGCTAATACCCCCCATGGAATAACCGCAAGGTTAAGAGGAGCGGTATGAACAGCTCCTGTCATCATTGCTTTTTGCCATTGATTACTTTGTTGTGATGCCATTTAAACTAACCTTGTTGTAATTATGAACACTTTTATAATTTGATTGATTTTAAAGAGATTAAATATTAGTAGATAGAATAAAATTGCTCTTTTCACCGATCCGATGCCGAATAAAATTCCCAGGGGTAACTCCAAGGGCTTGTTTAAAATGCCGAGTGAAATGACTCTGGTCGGAAAAACCACATTGGTTTGATACTTCTGCGGGTGAATTTCCTGCTAATAACAGTTTTTTTGCCTTATGTAAGCGGGCTTGTACTAAGAATGCGTGCGGTGTAATTCCTGTATGCAATTTGAACTGTCGTAGAAAGTGCCATTGGCTAAAACCTGATATTTCAGCTAATTGGCTTAATGAATGTTCTTGTTCGCAGGTGTTTATGAGCAAATCACAAATTTGTTCTATGCGTTTCTTTGCGGGTGTTATTTCTGTTAATTCAACTTTAGTACGGTTGTAACGTAAGGTCAGCCAACTTAAAGAGGATAACAACAAGGTTTCTTTGAAAAGGGTATTACCTGGCTGAGGTAATAGACTAAACAATAAGCGGAGTTGGGCGCTAAGCCCTGCATCCTGTATCACCGCAATAGGAAACCAGGGTACTAGCCCTTGGTGTTCTGTTGTTAAACCTTGTGTGAGTTGGGTAAAAAGTTCTGGAGTAGGGTAAATAGCCTGATAAGACCAGCCATTTTCCATTGCTGATGAGCCTGTGTGAATTTCATCGGCATTAACTAAAATTATATCCCCTTTAGGGGCGTAGTGGTTTTCGCCAGTACGGAAAAATTGTTGTGCGCCTTCTTCGATAACACCAATGCAAAACCCTTCATGACTATGGCGAGAAAATTTTTGTTGATGATAACGAGCTTTGATCATTTCAAGGCCATTGAGTTCCTCTAGATGAAAATAGTTAGCGCTTTCCATGGAATTCCTAAAATAATAGTTATTAATAACCCAATATTTTTTAATAAAATGTTAAAAGAAAATAATCTTAGCTTGCTATTAAATGGGGTGTTTTAATTTCATGCAGTTTTTATCCAACGTTACTTTTAAATAGCACCGACGTTTATGTTATAACGCGAAATCTCACTCAAATCACTATTACTATTTCATTTGTTTTTGTGGTGTTAAATTCTTAATTATCGAAAAATATTAGCATTAATTACTGCCTTGTTCGGTGTTTGCAGTCTGCTTCTGATTAAGCTGATCGATATGGTTTATTATTCCAATTTTACGTGTTGATTCATTCATATAAAACCAGTTTATTTTAATTTATTGAAATTATATTTTGTATTTACATTATTCATTGGTGATATCTTTTATAGGGTAAATAAAGTCTGTATCATAATAGATATAAAGAAACGATGTGAATTTTTTGTTATAACTTTTATTGAGTTAGCGGGTTTCCTATGCTTGAAAATCTCGGTATTACAAACTTATGGACTTATCTTATCGGTGTTATTTTTATTACACTGGTACCAGGCCCTAATTCTTTATTTGTTTTAACTAGCAGTGCGAAATATGGTGTGAAAAATGGTTATAAAGCGGCATTAGGTGTCTTTACAGGAGATGCTATGCTCATTTTTCTATCATTTTTAGGGGTTGCATCTTTAGTGAAAACATCGCCTATCTTTTTTAGTGTTATAAAATACGCAGGGGCGGCTTATTTATTTTATTTAGGGATTAAAACCTTATATAGCGTATTGCATAAGAAAGAAAATACAGGTGATGTTGATTCAATTACTTTAGAAACCAAGAGTACCTATAAAAAAGCCGTTTTTTTAAGTTTACTAAATCCTAAAATGATCATTTTTTATGTTTCATTTTTTATCCAATTTATTGACCCAGCTTATCCAAGCGCGGGTGTGCCATTTTTTATTCTTGGCGCCATTTTAGAAGTCTGTAGCATGATTTATTTATCACTATTGATTTTTGGCGCGGTTGCCGTAACGAATATGGTTAAACATAATAAAAAACTATCTAAATTCTCTAATAGCTGTATTGGCGCTGTATTCTTGATGTTTGGAGCAAAACTGGCACTAACCGCATAATAGTTTTATCAGAAATAGCCGGCCCATGCGCTGGCTATTTTTACCACTAACGTTTCATTACGGTTACCCACTCACCATTCACTAGCCTCTGTTCAGCGTCTTCCCAGCCCATTTGGCGATATAGTGCTTGCATATCTGGCGTGTATAAATACAAAGGGGCAATGTTGAATCTATGGTAATACTGGTAAAGTTGTTCAATCAGTTTTGTGCCAATTTTTCTCCCACGAGCAGATGGGATCGTGAGAACTTCGCCTAACCACCACTGAGCACCTGAAACGTCTGGAAGCTCATGCAAAATAATGCTTGCACAGGCAAGTAATTGCCCATGTTCATCAACAAAGCATGACAATATTTGAGGGTTATCTATGTGGCTACGGTTAAATAATCGTTCTTTTATAATGGAAATGTCAGACCACGGCGTTAATGTTGCCCATTCTTGGTGTAATGCAGAGCTGATTTGATCAATTAATTGTGTATCTTGCTGCTGGACAATAACAAATTGCATTTTTAATCATTCCTTGCAATTAAAGAGGGAGTTTACAGTCAATTGCTGCCAACTATCATACGATAATTTATCTTCTCTAATCGCGCTTCGAATGCCCCATGTTTTTCAATAAGAAACTCACCCTGCAAATCTTTTGGATGCTGCAACACAAAAGATCACACCACAAGTTGAAATGACCATTAATATATCTACAGTTTCGTGTAGTAGCCATGCTGACAACAACAAACCAATAAATGGCTGTAATAACTGTAACTGCCCTACACCAGCAATACCACCTTCAGCTAAGCCTCTATACCAAAAAAAGAAACCAATGAGCATGCTAAATAATGAAACATAAAGTAAACCTCCCCATGCCTTGCTCGGCACTGCCATTACATTTCCCGGCCATAAGGTAATACACAGCACTAACATAATGGGCAAAGAGATAACTAATGCCCAACAAATCACTTGCCAGCTACCAAGGTGTTTTGACAGTACGGCACCTTCTGCATAACTCAGGCCACATAACAAGATAGCGATTATCATATAGAGGTCACCAAGCAAGCTGCTTTCTCCACCTTGAAATAATGCGAAGCCGATAACAAATAAACTTCCTATTACTGAAAACAACCAAAACATTTTGCGAGGGCGCTCGTGGGCACGCAAAACGGCAAAAAAAGCGGTTGCGAGAGGCAGTAAACCTATGAATACAATTGAGTGTGCGGAACTTACATACTGTAATGCCAAAGCGGTTAACAAAGGGAAACCAATAACCCCACCCATAGAGACAATGACTAAAGGGAGAAAAGTGGCTTTATTAGGGAGTTTTTGGCGTAAAAACAGAAAAATAATGATAGAAATAATGCCTGCAATAGTAGCACGTGCAGCGGTTAAAAAATCTGGACTGAACCCTTCTATAGCCATTTTCGTTGCTGGTAAGGAGCCACTGAAAATAACGACACCAATAAAACCATACAACCAACCTCGTGTAGAAGAGGGTTGTGTTGATACTGTTTGTTCCATAATTTCCTCATTAAATGAATAGGTAAATATCTTGAGTTCGAGAAAATTAATGCAGATAATCATGACAATCAAAAAATTGTCATAGGTACAATCACATGGCTCAGGCACGTTACCAAAAATACGTCGATAAAATGGCAGGGCAGATTTCTCGTGGGGAGTTGAAGCCAGGAACTCGATTGATGACCCATCGCGCATTTGCTAAGCAGGAAGGTATTTCATTGGTGACAGCGTCACGGGTGTATCGTGAGCTTATTGAAAAAGGCTTAGTGAGTGGCGAAACGGGTAGAGGAACTTTTGTCAGGGATATCCATCTGCTACCCGCATTGAGCATTGAACAAGATGTAACACCCGAAATGTTAGATTTAAATTTTAGTTATCCAATTGCAAAAGAGCAAACAAAGTTATTACGAGACTCGTTAAGAGAGCTTTCTATCGGTGGTGATTTGGAGGGGATCTTATATTATCAGCAACATACAGGCCGTCATCATGAGCGAATTGTTGCGGCTAATTACCTAGCACAACAAGGTTTTTCCAACGTATCACCTGATACTATTTCTTTTGTAAGCGGTGCACAGCATGGCCTAGCGACTATTATCTTGGGGATGTTTAGCCCAGGAGATTCGATAGCTGTCGACGCTCTTACTTACCCAGGCTTTAAAGCATTAGCTAAGACATATCATATTGAATTAATTTCAATACCGGTATTAGAGGGGGGGCCTGACTTAGCTGCTTTAGAGCAACTGTGTTTGCAAAGAAAAATTCGTGGTTATTATACAATGCCTACAGTGCATAACCCTTTGGGATGGGTTATGTCTTTATCAGCACGTAAGGCTTTGGTAGCAATAGCAAAAAAATATGATTTATTACTGATTGAAGATGGCGCGTATGCGTTTTTGCAACGACCATTGGCAATTCCATTAGCTGTGTTGGCACCAGAAAGAACGTTTTATATCGCGGGATTTTCGAAAAATATTGCTACAGGCTTGCGTGTTGGTATCGTTTTAGCGCCACAACAATACATATCTAACATCGAAAAAGTTATACGTATAACGACGTGGAATACGCCAGCATTAACCACGGCAATTATTTGTGATTGGATAAAAAAAGGGGAAGTTGCCAAAATTGAGCGAAACAAAAGGCAAGATGCGAGAAATAGACAAAAAATCGCTGAGCGAATTTTCACGGACCTCCCTTATATAGCCCATCCCAATAGTTATTTTCTTTGGCTACCGTTGCCTGAAGGCGTCCGTTCAGAGCCAGTGATTAGCGTATTGGCTAAACATCATATTGCTGTGAGTAGTGCTAGCTCTTACTCGACAGCAGTAGCTGTTCCTCAAGCTATTCGTGTCGCCATTAGTACCGTTTCTGATGAGGAGCTTGAAAGCGCGTTGAAAACAATAAAATCAGTCATTCTTTATATGGTGGACTTAGAATAAAGCACAAAAAAATTGATATTATTATATCTAGTTAACGTCTAATACGAACATATCAATAGAATAGTTAGCGGAGAAGTAATGTTAAAACACTTAATTGAAGTAGCAAAGAAATATGCTAAACCTGCAACCTTTAATGGTTATGTAGAAAGTGGTTATGTCGCTTCTGCATTAGAAACAGAAGATGGCGAGATTTATAGTGGCATCAGTATTGATTCTGCCTGTTCACTTGGCTTTTGTGCGGAACATGCTGCAGTTGCGGATATGCTTAAAAATGGTAAATCAGTCATTAAAGCTATTGTCGCCATTGATGCTTCAGGCTGTATTGTTCCGCCTTGTGGGCGCTGCCGGGAATTGCTAAGCCAGCTGTCAGATAAAAACCAGTCAACAGTCGTTGCAGTCAATGAAAACACGCAGGTGACATTAGCAGAGTTAATGCCTTATGACTGGAAGGCCGCAAGGTGTTAGGCTCGAAATAAAAATACAATGTAGAAATAGTAAAATAGAAAAAGGGCAGTGACAGGATGAACGAGGAAGTTAAACATTTTACGGCAACAGCAATGATCCGTAATGAGCATGGTGAGTTTTTATTACACGAGCATCAAAAGCTTGGTTTTTGGTTACCACCGGGTGGCCACATCGAAGTGAATGAAGAGCCACAGCATGCTGTTTTTCGAGAAGTTCTTGAGGAAACGGGGTTAGAGTGCCAAGTAGTCAGTTGTGGTTTCCCGTTTGCATCACAAATCCATGATTCACCCCATACACAAGTACTGCCGCTGCCTATCGCTATCTTAAAAGAATTTATTGTCGATAAAAAGAAAGGCAACCATTGGCATATTGATATGATTTACTTATGTGAGTTATTGCCTTCATCACAACCGCCTTTTGCACCATTTGAATGGGTGCCATTTGAGGCGCTCGCCAAACTCAACATTCCAGCTGATGTGATTGAGTTGGCGAAAGTAGTCAATGAATATTATCGGTTGCAAGGTAAATAATTATCATGAATGTGGGCATGGGTAGGGGTGTAAGTACAAGATTAATTTACATTAAAGAATAATAAAGATAGTCCCAATAGAATGAGTAGTGTGCCAATTGTTCTATCCATAATAAATTGGTAGTTAAGGATTTTGTTTCGTACTACGGGGGTTGCAAAGAAAATCGCAATTAGACTAAACCAAAGCCAATGAGCGAAAGAAATAAATAGGCCATAACTTAAGTTTAACCAAATTGAGTTCTGTGTACTGATAACTTGGCTGTACACAGAAACCACAAAAAACATGGTTTTTGGGTTTAAAGCATTCGTCAAAAAACCATTTTTAAAAGCATTTAAGGCAGATAATGGCCTTGATGCTGCATTATTCGAGGATATTTTTACTTTATTCGTTAATGATTTAAATCCGATATACACCAAGTAAAATACCCCAATAAGTTTAACAATTAAGAATAATGTTGGTGAATTCATGATGACTAACGTGATGCCAAAAACGGTATAGAACACATGAACCTGTACCCCAATAGCGATACCTAGCGCACACAGTAAGCCTGTTTTAATGCCATAGGTATAACTATTGCGAGTTACCATAGCGAAGTCAGGCCCCGGACTAATAACGGCTAAAATGGTGATGGTCGCAACTGCAATAATTTCATTCATATTAATTTCCTGAAAGGTAATAGAAACAGACTAAAAATGTATTTTCTTTGAAATAATTTGTTTATTTATTGTTTTTATTATCAATGGATTGAATAAAACTAAAAAGCGATTTATCCTGACGCAAATCTGTCAGTTTTTATTACCTATATATATGAAACTACCACCGTTAACATCATTACGTTTTTTTGATACTGCTGCGAAAGCAGGCAGTTTTGTGAAAGCGGCACAAGAGCTAAATGTGACTCATAGTGCGATTAGCCGACAAATTCGTTTATTAGAAGAATACCTTGGTGTTGAGTTATTTGAACGAAGGAACCGAGCTGTTTTTTTAACGGCTAACGGACGAATATTGTTACAAACGACTAGTTCGATATTTGAGCAGCTTAAAGACGGTGTTGAAAAGATAAAAAATAGCACGTTTCCTGATGTTGTTAGCTTGTCATGCGAACCAACAATTGCAATGAAGTGGTTAATTCCTCGACTTACGCATTTTTATCAACAATATCCTCATATTACGGTACATCTAGTTGCAGCAGGTGGTGTTATTGATTTTACAAAAGCGAATGTTGATTTAGCATTGAGGCGTAATGATTTTAAATGGAGTGACAATCTTTGTGCAGTAAAAGTCTGTTCAGAACGTATGGGGGTTGTGGTTCGGCCTGAACTTGATCTTAAGAAAAATTTTGCTCACATACCACAACTGTCGACGACATCTAGACCTAATGCATGGGCAACTTGGCAGAATATAAAAAAAGTTGCTCTTCCAAATAGTAAAACCATTACATATGAGCATTTTTACTTGTGTATTCAAGCTGCATTGGCGGGGCAAGGAGCAGCGCTTGCATCATTTTTGATGGTTGCGGATGAAGTGCAATCAAAGCAATTAGCCGCACCATATGGTTTCATTGAAGATAATTCTGCGTATTATTTATTGTCATCGAAACCTATTGAGCGAGGCAGTGCAGCAGCTACTTTTACCCAGTGGTTAATAGAACAGGTAAGTATCAGCATTGAAACCCTGATTGATGAAAGATAATTAGGCATCAAAAAAAGACGGTTTGATTATAAAGCCAGCGAACCCTAATGAAAAATAAATAATTTATGTCATAAGCATTTCTTTGCGTGCTATATTTCTCTGCTAGGTTTGGTGTTTTATGTCGGAGCAAATAATGAGCAAAATACGAGTAGGTGTTATTTTTGGTGGTCGATCAACAGAACATGAAGTTTCGCTACAGTCCGCTAAAAATATTATCAATGGATTAGATCGTAATAAATTTGATGTATGCCTTTTGGGAATTAATAAAGAAGGGCAATGGCATGAATATAACGAATCTGATTATTTATTGCATGGTGATGACCCGTCTCGTATTGCATTGAATACACCAAAACGTAGCATTGCACTTGTTCCGGGGAAAACTCGAGAGCAATTTATTTCCCTTGAAGATGCGAAACCATTGCCGCAAATTGATGTCATTTTTCCTATTGTCCACGGTAATTTAGGTGAAGACGGTTCGCTGCAAGGCTTATTGCGCATGGCGAATTTACCATTTGTCGGGCCGGGGGTTTTAGGTTCGTCCGCCTGTATGGATAAAGACGTTACCAAAAGATTACTTAGAGACGCAGGCTTAAATATTGCCCCGTTTATTACGGTGCTTAAAAATGAACGTACAACAACGGAATATGAAGCCACAGTGGCACAGCTAGGCTTACCACTATTCATTAAACCTGCAAATCAAGGTTCATCTGTCGGGATCAGCAAAGTCAGCACTAAATCGGAATTTGAAACGGCTCTTGATTTTGCCTTTTTATTTGATACTAAAGTCCTTATTGAAAGTGCAGTAAAAGGGCGTGAAATTGAGTGTGCAGTATTGGGTAATGAAGTACCTCTTGCCAGCCCTTGTGGTGAAATCGTGTTGCACGATAGTTTTTATGCATACCATACCAAATATATTGATGAGAATGGCGCATCTGTCGTTGCTCCTGCACAATTAGATGAGGCGGTGAGTGATAAAATTCGTGAGATTGCTTTATCCGCATACCGCGCATTAAATTGCTATGGAATGTCCCGTGTGGATGTTTTCTTAACGGAAAATAATGACGTCGTTATCAATGAAATCAACACATTGCCTGGTTTTACGAATATCAGTATGTATCCGAAACTATGGCAGCAAGGCGGTATGACCTATCAGCAATTAATTAGCCGCTTAATCGAGTTAGGAATTGAAAAATTTCAACAAACAGCGATGTTGAAAACGGCATGTGATGAGCTTTAATTGCTGAATAATACTATCTCGGTAGTTTTTATGACTGCCGAGATGTTTATTTACTCTGAACTTGAGCCTTCATCTGTTGTAAAAATAAGTTTGTTTCTTTTGGTGAGGTGAGCCGAACAAACTGAATATGGCGTAAATTGAGATTTGCCATATGACTTAGGTTTCTTTCCTTATTTGGATAGTAAGTCTTTAGCAGCCACAAAATTATCGAATCGCGACTGAAAAAGGCATTTTTCCAACGTTCTTTGTTGCCTGTATTTTCCCACAGCTCTTGTCCAGAACGAATGCGTGCTAATGTGCGCGTAATCGACTGATAAAGGGTTCGAGGCAAGGAGTAATCCAACCAAACCACCATGTCGACTTCTTTCCATTTAATGGGTTGAGTCCGTGTATAGTTGCCATCAAGCACCCATCCAGATACCGCTTTATCTAATGCAGCGGTAAGTTTCTGGTTAAGCTCATCATCCGAAGAACCTTGCCAATTTGTTAGCCAATATAAGCTATCTAACTCAATAGAAGGGACATTTAATAACAAAGAAAGTTGCTGGCACAGGGTACTTTTACCGCTGCCACTAGTGCCAATAATATTAATTTTCATATGTAAACATCAGACAATTTTGTCACTAGAGTTGATCTGGAAATGGCTGAATTTGGAACCATTGTATGAACAATGATCCCAGATTAGATGCCTCTACAAATAACACTATTGCTTTAAATTATTTGCACCAGACATAATTGATATAGCGAAATAATGGCTCAAAACCAAATTTTTTATACAGGTCAAATCCTGCTTCTGAAGCATCAAGGAAACAGTGCTCTACACCTTGCTGGCGGCAAAATGCTAAAGCATAATCAATGAGTTGTGATGCATAACCATTACCTTGATGGCTTGGCTCAGTACCAATATCATCAAAACGGGCTAACGTTCCTTCAATTGTCACGGTCATTGAGGTCGCTGGTTCTCCGTTGACGAGCAACACAAGGTGAAATTGCGGTGCACCTTGTTGCAAAGCATCCTCATGATAACGCACATATTCTTTAATAACTTGGTCGTGCTCTTCAGATAAATAAAATGCGGAAACAAGTGGCTTTGCCCACAAAGACAAATCGTGATTCGCTAAAACGATATCGACTTGGTTATCAGGCAGTTCAACCTCATTTTGTTTTGCTAAGGTCAATGCCATTGCAGTGGTGACGCTGTCACGTTTGTAACCTAGTGACTCAGCCTCAGTAACCACCTGCTGGATCATCTCTTCGGGGATCACTAAGGTATGGTTTTTCTTCTGTGAAACAAACAGGTTGTGAGCCTGCATAAAGGCGTGACTGGTCGAGTCAGGCTGCAAATAAATGAAGTTAAACGCCGGTGAATTAAGGGGCGTTAAATAGCAAATGGTGTGTTGTGCAATCTGGATACTATGTTCACAAATAGATGTCCAAAATGTTTTTTCAATCGATTGATAATGTCTTAAATAGTACAACGGAATATTCATTTGTCAGTTACCTGATACAAAACGAGTTAATCGATATGGGCCTAATGCAGCTTGTTCAATTCCATGCAAGATTTCATCTTGAGCCAATTGGCATATCAAAGGCGCTAGCGTAATCGCAGCGTGCATACTGATAATATATAAACCTTCAAAATCAGCAACTTTTCCGACAATTGGCATCTCATCTTTAGGCATAGGTCGCATTCCTATGAAAGCGTTTTCAAGATTTAACGTGTTACTACCTATAAATGAATTTTTAATCGTTGTAAGGGCGTTTTGTGCGATAGCCACTGCACTGTGTTCGAGCTTTTCGCTAATATAATCTTCAGCACAGAGTATTTTACCTGAACCTGCCGGTCGTAGCTCCATTTGTGGTGTTGAAATGATATGTTGAACCAATGTTTGTTCGGTGGAATCATTGATGTGCACAATGATAGAAGGAGAGGCGGTAACCGGTAATTCAACATCAAGTGATTGCATAAGGGCGGTTGCGTCTGCGCCAGCAGTCACGATAACCTGTTCAGCTAAAAACGTATTTTTATGGGTATTTACGCCAATTATGCGTCCATTTTCCTGCAAAATAGTGTGAACTTCCTGCTGAGGTAAATAGACAACACCTTGTTCGATAGCAAGGGATAGTAACGCTTTTGTTGCATGAATCGGGTCAACACTACCTTCATCTGGGCAAAATGCAGCAAGTTCAGGTAAAGCAGACAAGAAAGGTTCCATCTTGTGTACGGTTGATTTGTCCAATAATTCGACATTAAATCCACTTTGTTGGTAGTGGTAGACATATTCTGCAGTTGCTGAATCTGTTTCCTGCCAACTGAGAGCGCCTATCCATTGGATATTTAACTTTCCATTTGTGTGTTTATCGAGTTCATGCCATGCCACGAGGGCTTGTTGTCGAAGTTGATTATATGCATCAGGCCTTCCATATGACACATTCAACCAAGCGAAAGCGTGCTGTGTGACACCTTGGCCAGCGTGTGCTTTATCAAGCAAAATGACCTGCGTATCAGATTGTCTTGATAGATACCAAGCTAATGTTGTACCCACAAAGCCAGCACCAATAATAATAATCTTTTTTTTATGAGTAGGGTTCATTTAGCCTCAGTGTATATATGGAAGTCGCTAGTAGAAAAATCAGATGGAATTTTAATAGTTTAATGAATAATTATATATATGGAATCTATAAATAGAGCACGATTGTTCCCATTTTTATCAGATATGAACAATTGATGAGGGAAAATGGAGTGTAAGGCTACAACGCAGTAGCCTTAAGAGATTCAAAAAATTACACGCGAATAAAACGAGTTACAAAAGCAATAATAACTAATAATGCAGAAATTAATAATAATGCAGTTGCCAAGGATAATTGAAAAGCAACAAAACCAATAGCTGCAGGTCCAGCCAAAATACCTAAATAGCCTAAAGTTGAAATTGCGGGTACAGCAAGAGCCTCTGGCATCGTTTTTTGCTTCCCTACAGCAGAAAACATCACTGGGACTATATTAGATGAACCCGCACCGACTAATGCAAAACCTATGATGGCAAATATGAGATGAGGAGATAAAACAGCAATAACAAAACCAAGGCAAGCGAGTAAAGCACCTAAAAATACGACACGAGCAGAACCGACTCGCATAACAATTTTGTCACCCAATAATCGGCCAATAGTCATGGTTGTGGCGAAAGCCGCAAACCCTAAACCGCCTAAAGTTTCTTTTAATCCATGGTGTTCAATTAAAAATACAGCTCCCCAGTCAAGAACTGCACCTTCAGCAAGAAAAACGGCAAAACAAACAATCCCAATAACTAAAACAATGCCTTTCGGAATAGCGATAAGGGGGCCAGTTGGGGCGTTAGCGTAAGGGATTAAACCGTTATAGCAAGCCGCTAATAGAACCACCGCAACAATTGAAATAATGATTGATGCCATTGTCGCGGAAACACCAAGTAGCAAGATCAAACTCATGGTACCTGCACCTGCTATACCTCCGACACTATAAAAACCGTGAAAACCAGACATAATTGGCTTGTCGGATGATTTTTCAACAATAACAGCTTGGATGTTCATCGCGCAATCTGTTAACCCAATGAAAATTCCAAAAAATAACAAAGCAACGATGATGAAGTTAACTTGCGATAAAGAAGATAAAATGGGGAATAACAAACAAAAGGCGATAGTGGAAAAAACCATTAAACGGCGGCAGCCATACTTGGCCGCTAATGCTCCGGTCACCGGCATAGCAATAAGTGCCCCTCCACCGAAACATAATAGTAGCATGCCAAGGGTGGCATCATTTGCTCCTGTGTTAAGTTTGACATAAGGAACAATGGCTGCCCAAGCCGCGGTAACAAAACCAGCAATAAAAAAAATAATTCGAGTAGAAACTTGCTCCCTTTTTGCGGGTATCAAGGAAACATGGCTATTAACTTGTTGAGTAGATTGCATTTTATAGGGCTTCTTAAAAAGATAAAATTAACTACCTGTATTTAAGATAGTCAGAATTTGTTCATGAAGGTATGGGCAACCCGTGGCTACAACAGCACCGCCTGCTTCAGCTCGGCTGCCATCTAATGTAGTCACTATGCCACCAGCACGTTCTATAATAGGGATTAATGGAACAATATCATAAGGTTCCAGTGCGAATTCGACACAAATATCGATTCTACCCGCTGCTAGCATTGCCATTGCATAGCATTCTCCCCCATAGCGAGTCATTAATACTTGTTTCTCAAGCGCCATAAAATGAATGTCTGGCCGTGCTGCTATAGGCTCAGGCGATGTGGTATGCAAGATGGCTTGTTCGAGTTTGACGTGTTTGCGAGTAGATAAGCGATATTGTCCGTGAGAGCTACTAGTCCAACTCCCGTGTTGGTCTGCCCAAAAACGTTCGCCAATATAGGGTTGGCTCATCATTCCCATAACCGCTTTGCCATGCTCAGTTAGGCCTATCAAGTTTGCCCATAAAGGGAGCCCACAAAGGAAAGGGCGGGTTCCATCGATGGGATCAAGTACCCATTGAATGGGACCTATACCCGTTATTCCATATTCTTCACCCATGATAGAATGCGTTGGATAATGTTTAGATATCAGTTCTCGCATGGCTTTTTCTGCGAGCTTATCCGCTTGAGTGACTGGGTCGAAGCGATAGTTGGCTTTGGGTTTGTTTTCAATAACACTAAGTTCATTTGTTCGATAGTATTCAAGAGAAATTTTACCGGCAGTATTGGCAAGTTCATGTAAGAAAAAGCTATCTGGTAACTGAGAGTGTGTCATTTAGTTGTCCTCGAGTGCTGAACAAGATAGTGTTTGACATCTTTTCTTGCTCGATTATGATTGCTAAAAAAAGTTAATGAGGAAGTGTATGCTCGATTATGTCGCTTTTCCAGAACAAAGGCAAAATAAAATTCGCCAGTTACTACAAGATGAAGGGCGTGTGGTTTGCACGACGTTAGCCCGTGAAATGCAAGTATCAGAGCATACTATTCGCAGGGATTTAAATGAATTAGCACAAGAAGGCGTTTGTCGTCGAGTCCATGGCGGTGCGGTCAGTATGCTTGAGGAAAAGGGCACATTCGAGCAGAGAACGACACAAAACCAAGATGAAAAAATCAAAATAGCGAAGGCTTGCAATAAACTAGTCAAACAAAATACCTGTATTTTTATTGACTCAGGTTCAACTAACTTAGAAATCGCTCGTTATTTACCTTCAGAACTATCGTTGACGGTTGTGACTCATTCTCCAGCAATAGCATTAGAACTAATGAAGAAGCCACTATGTGAAGTGATTTTAATTGGTGGAAAATTAAACCGCCAAGTTGGCGCGAGTATTGATATTTCTGCAGTAAATCAAATCAATCAAATCCATTTTGACCAATGCTTTATTGGTGGCTGTGCTTTAGATCCACAAATGGGGGTTTCGATATTTGATTATGAAGAGTCTAAATTTAAGAAAATCCTTTTTGAACGCAGTAATCAAGTCATTATGGGAGTGACCGCAGACAAATTACCTGGAGTCGCGAGGTATAAGATTGCCAATTGTGAACAAATTTCAATCTTAGTTATGACAACAGAATTGAGTAAACAAACGACTGACTTGTTTACTAATATGGCAATAAAGATTGCTCAAGCATAGGTTATATATGTAATTTTTATTTTGTATCGTGAGGGCATTTTAGGTGCTATTTGTTATAAAAAAATCAATATAATATCTTCGAAAGGCCCTTATAGACATGATGAGTGCGCGATGAAATTAAAAATGACTACCTTGTTACTTTCACTTTATTCATTGGGTGTATTTGCTCAGGATTTATCTGTGAATATGCAAACCATGCACTTTGCAGGAAAAGAAATAAACTATTACTTAATCCAAAAACAAGCCGAAAAATCAAAGGATTTATTAGTTCTATTACAAGGCTCTGATTGTAAAAGCGTCATTAATAATCCAAACATGCTGAAAAATTTCGGTGTGGTATTTCCTGATAATGATATTTTATTAGTTGAAAAAACAGGGCTAAACAACCTAGTGGGGGCTAATGATGAAGAAGCTTCGGAAGAAGAATGTCCTGTTGACTATATGTCGAAAGATTCACCATTAGAACGCGCCAATAATTATGTGGCAGTATTACAACAATTAAAAAATGATTACCAACACATAGTGCTATTAGGCGGAAGTGAAGGTGCACTGGTAACTAATTTAATTGTTGCACAAGAAAACTTTATAACCGCATCCGTTGCATTGAATGTCGGCGGCCAATATTTTATTAATGATGTTCTGTATAGTATTGAAAATAATACACCTAAAGAAGAAATTGCTAACTCAAAAGAAGGTTTTAAACAATTTGCAGAAGCAGTAAAACAAAAGCAATTAAACAACGACCAATTTGTCAGCGGTCATGGTCCGAAATGGTGGTATGAGATGCTCACCATTGACAATTTAAAACTTATTCAGTCAGTTAAAACTCCACATTTGGTGATACAAACGATGGCGGATACCAACGTGGATGCTCATGGTACAAATAATATGATGAAACAAATCCGTAATCCCCATGTCAGCTACCGAACATATCAAGATTTAGACCATTTTTTTAAAGATAAAGATGGGCAGTTACATACTGAACAAATTGTGACAGATATTCAACATTGGTACCAAACGGTGACAAAATAAAGTGGATATACTCGGATTTATCGTTATATTATTTCCCATTGTCGTGTCACCGGGAGCAAGCTTTGCGATTGCTTTAAATAGTGTATTAAACCAAGGTATTAGAGGGCTGTTCATACCTATTGTTGGAACAGGATTAGGCATTTTAACTCATGGTTTTTTAGTTGGAATTGGTTTAAGTAAAGTACTGGTTTCTTACCAGTGGGTAATGAATTTAATTGGCATTTTAGGTACGTTATATCTATTGTATCTTGCAGTTTCATTGATCATCTCAGGGGTTAATGCCGGTAAAATAGAAAGCTCTCAAGAAATAAAAAAAATCACGGTCAAAGATGCTTATTTAGCTAATTTACTTAACCCAAAAGCGATTATTTTATATTTAGTTGTTGTTTCTAAATATGCAGGAGCAGACCCGTCACTCGCTAACTTTCTAGTATTATCACTTATCCATATTATCATGATGGCGTTATGGCTGCTGGTTTCTTGTTCCGCTTTAATTATTTCTTCTTCCTCCCTTAAAGTCTCAACATTACGAAAATACATTAATATTGGAGGGGGAGTCTTGCTATTAGTGATTACATTCGAGCCTTATCTTTTTAGGTAAAGTAAAATGCACCTTGTTTATTAAGATGCATTTTATAAAATCACTCCGAAATATAGCTGTAGTAATTAAATATAGGTACAAAACCCAGTTTTTTGTAGATAGATAACCCTTCACTGGATGACTCCAATACACACTGTTTAACCCCTTGTTGATGGCAAAGGTATAGCGCATGTTTAATAAGTAAAGTCGCGAGCCCTTTACCTTGGTATTGAATATCGGTGCCAATATCATCCAGTCGAGCCGTCTTATTATTAAATGTCATAGTTAAGGTTGAGACTGGTTGCTGATCTGCAAATAAGACTAAGTGTACCATATTAGTTTGTTTATCAAGTGCTCTTTGGTGATAACGAATATACTCGTCGGTAACAGTTGAGTCATCTTCATTTGTATCAGCATCGATAGGGAATGCAGTAATTAAAGGCTGAGCCCAATCTTTGAGTTGATTATTGCTTAACACAACCTGAAAACCAGCATTAAGCTGCGGTGGTGAATTGTATTGAGATAGAACGTCTTGCGGCAAAATCATTGCGGTTGATTCACCATCGTAGATTAATCCCCGAGCTATTATTTCTGACTCAAATAGTGAATGTATTTGGTCATGAACAATAAGTACATAAGGCTTAGCTTGTTGTTTGAACAGCATTTCAGCCTTCTCGTAATCTGAAATGAGCGCGCCTTGGTGGAGGTAAATATAATTAAATATAGGTAATGGTAGCTCAGAAAAGTAAGCACTAGTTTGGTTGCTGATTTTCACTACATTTGCACATATAGCAGACCAAAAGTAGTGTTCTTGTTGATAAAACAAATTTTCATTGTTATCCATTATGCGTACTCAGTTTATAGTCGTAGATAATATTTTTATGGCTTGATTGTATATAAAATGGAATGTTCGCTATAGCATTCGTATAATTGAAAGCACAAAAAGAACCATTTTATTGCAATTTATTGGAGTTATAAGAAAATAGGCCTTCCTAGAGAAGACATGGTATAAAAATAAGAGAATTATTATGAATAACACACCAGACACGATAACCTTTTTTGAACGTTTACTTCCATTGGTGGTTTCCGGTAAAAAAATTATCACTATCCGTGATAAAAGCGAGAGTGATTATGTTCCTGGGACTATTGTGAAGGTATATGCGTTGGAAACAGGTGAATATTATACTGATATTAAAATACTGTCGGTAGAGCCCATTTCTTATGATGACATTTCTGAATACCATGCTAAGCAAGAAGCCATGAGTTTAGAGACGTTGAAAGCGCTTATCAAAGAAATTTACCCAAATGAGCAATATTTATACGTAATCACTTACCAATTGCTGAATAGCACTGACTAATCACAATATAGTTTTTTGGCAATTTGTAAAAATGCCTTTGTTGCAGGTGATGCTTGGTTTTCGTTATTAACAGCAAAAGCAATACTGCGCTTAACTGGTGGGTTAAGGGGTTTAATCACGATGTCTTGAAGATGCGTAGGAATTGCTAGTTGTGCAACAATAGAAATAGCTTCTCCCCGAGCAACGAGTGTAAAAGTACTTAGCAATTGTTTTGTTTTAAATTGAATTTTTGGCGTTAATTTTTGTGCATGAAATAAATCTAGAACGATTTTTCCAGAACCTGCTTGGGTTAAATTAAATGGATAATCACAAAGCTGTTTCAAAGAAATAGACGATTCATTTGCCAGAGGATGGCCTAATGGCAGTATAGCAACCATTTGGTCGTCTTTGACTTTAAACGTATCAAAGCGTTCATCGGGTAAAACGACAACACCAATATCAATTCGCTTTTCTTGTAACCACTGTGTAACGGTTTCATCATCACCTTCATCAACCATAATATTTATCAATGGATATTTTTGGCGAAACCTATCGAGTAATGGAGGTAACAGCCCTAAAGATGACCCGGGACCAAAAGAACCAATTCGCAGAATACCCGCCTTCAGACCATTTGCAGCAAATGCTTCTTGCTTCATCGCCTCCTGAATATTGAGCATATTATGAGCTCTTAATAAGAGCTTTTTCCCTATCTCAGTTAACGTGGTTTGATTTTGTTCTCGAGTGAATAACACGACACCAAGATCTTTTTCAAGGGATTTTATCGCGTGTGAAATGGCTGACTGAGAGATGTTTAATTTCATTGCAGCAAGCGTAAAACTTTTGAGTTCGGCAACAATTGTGAATATTTCAAGTTGGCTTAATGTCATGAGTAAATGCTCATTAGGATATGACCTAGCATTAAGGTTAGCTTATCCATCATGTAAAGAGAAGATAAATATGAGTTGATAACAGGGAATACATGGATGAGCAATATAACAGTAATGAAAAGACGACCAAGTAATTTTATATTTTTCCAAATGGTATTTGTATCTGTCATTTGGGGGGGAACATTCATTGCGGGTAGGGTTATTCAACCTGAAATTCCACCGTTATTATCCGCGACGGTGCGTTTTCTTTTTGCCAGTATTTCGTTGGTTCTTGTCATTATACTCGGTCGATTAGGTTGGAAACGAATAAATAAAAGGCAGCTATGGCAGATTATGTTATTAGGGGCCAGTGGCGTGTTTATCTATCAAATTTTATTTTTTTATGGTTTACAAATTATCCCTGCGTCAAGAGCCGCATTATTAGTCGCCATTAACCCTGCCATGATAGCGTTCATTTCTTTTCTTCTTTGGCAAGAAAAGGTTTCATTGAAAAAAGGTGTTGGGATTACGTTATGTGTTGTTGGGGCAATAATTTTGTTGTCAGAGAAAACACCGAGTAGTGATATTTTTATGGTTAGTAAAGGAGATCTAGCAATTTTAGGATGTGTAATCAGTTGGGGGATTTATACTGTAGCAGGTAAAAACGTTATTAAAGAAATTGGAGCATTACATACGGTAACTTACGCTGTGTTATTTGGGACCTTGTTATTGATAGTAACGTCATTGTGTCTAGATATCACATTAGATACTGTATCATTATTTTCTCTAAAAGATTTAGTGAGTTTGGGCTATTTGGGTATTTTGGGGTCTGCAATAGCTTACGTTTGGTATTATCAGGGAGTCTCACAATTAGGGGCTGCGGGTGCAGGGGCATTTATTGCACTAAATCCGCTGAGTGCGGTTATTGTGGGAACTCTATTTCTTAATGAGCAAATCAGTACAGTGATTTTTATTGGCGGAATATTAATTGTTTTGGGAATACTTATTGCGAATAAAAGATAATATAAAAATAGGCCAAATTAGAGGCCTATTTTAAATTTACTTAAATTTTTCTTGATGTTTTAAAATAAATTCTTTTAGTGATGTTGGTGCTTTACCCGTTATTGCTTGAAAATTATCAAAAATCATCCCTGAACGGTCTAATTCCCCATTGGTAAAAGCGACATAATGGTCATAGATACTTTTCATATAAGCGAGTTCTAAATTATTTTTAAGGGCATGTTGCCAAAACTCATTGGGATTTTCTGCCTGATAGCTGAAAGGGATCCCCAATTGTTCTGTTAATAATTCAGCTATTTGTGTGTAATTTTTGTTTTCATAACCAAGACGATAAATTTGTCCTGTATGTTGTTGCGGGTTAAGTAAGCAATAAGCTGCTAGCTCAGCAACATCGGCACAGTCAACCCAGCTGAGTACCGCATTGCCAAAATAAGAGCGCAAGACACCTTTTTGTAAGTTCTCATCCCCTTGATAACCCAGTAAGTTTTGCATATAAGATTCGGGACGAAGGTGAGTAAATTGTATTCCTGACCATTCAATATAGCGTTCAATAAGCTGGTGCCATGCCCAATGTGCCACTTGAGCGCTATCATCCCCACAGGCACCTAAATGTACGATATATTTCACGGACGATTTTTTTGCAATATCAATGAAGATCTTACTTTGTACAAGCATATCAATGGTATAGCCCGTCATCATGAAAACGGAGTCTATACCTTGTAAAGCGGTTTCAATAGTATCTGGCTTATCATAATCCATAACAACAGTTCGATAAGGTGTGTTTTTCAATTTAGCAGGATCTCTAACCGCTAAAACAATATCATGATAGCCTTTGTTCTGTAATGATTGGATAAGGTAATGACCAACCTGGCCTGTCGCACCAGTGATAAGAATTGTATTTTTCATGAATATCCTATAGTTACAATATATACAGTTAAAGTTTTTTGCTCATAATATATTCAAGAGATTGCTGAGTTTCGCTTGTAAATAAAATTTCTTTCAGAATGTGCATATCGTTTGACTGATAAAATGTCATTGCTCGAGTGTTACTTGCGAGGACATCTAGCCATAGCAAAGAGTCACCTTGTTGTTTTGCGAGCGCTTCTATTAATTTAAATACGGTTTTTCCATAACCTTTACCTGTAGCGCCAGGAGAGAAGTAAAGCTTATTTAACAAAGTACCAACTAAATCAGTTTCAGGTATAGAGGAGTGATAGGTTAGTTTTACTAAACCGATTGGGCTCGTATTTTCAATAATATACCAATCAATATGTTGTTGATTAAGGTCCTCAGTGATTTTAGATGTGCTATATTCTTGATTTAAATATGTGTTAAGTTCATTTTGGCTATTCCATAATGTAGCAAAATGATGCAAATAACTTTCCGTACCTATTTTATGTAGTAATAACACGTCATGTTTCGTTGCTTTTTTTAGTATATGGGGAACTTGGTTCATAAATGTTTTCTCCTGTGCTTTATCAGTGTATAGCAATCAATTGATAAATGTCATAGAAGAGGAAAAGTAGAGCATTTTTGGTATTAGAGAGAAGATAAAAGGACTATTTAGCCCTTTTATCTGATGGTAATTATTTAATTGCTTGGCTAATATCTGAATAAGCAAATAACGCTTGGGCTCCACCTGTATGAACAAATAGAATGGGTGTTTTTTCTTCAGAGTTTTCTAAGTAGTCAATTAATCCAGCCATGGCTTTACCGGTATAAACTGGGTCTAATAAAATACCTTCTTGCCTCGCTAATAAACTGATTGCAGCGAGGCCTTTTTGGTTTGGCATTCCATACATGGGGGCAAAGAAGTTATCCCATAGCTGCACTTTAGGTGTTTTAGTTAGATCCAACAATTGGGTCAATTCGGTTTGTAATTTCTCAACTTTAGGGGCTTGGTCTTGTTGTTTTCTTGATACGGTTACACCAATCACTTGACTTTGTGGTAATAGTTCTTGCAAGCCAATAGCAAGCCCTGCATGTGTTCCAGCACTTCCTGATGCAACAATAACTTTGTCAAATTCAATATGTTCTGGCTTCTGCTGAGCTATTTCAATAGCGCATTGAATATAGCCTAAGGCACCTAATGCATTTGACCCTCCTACAGGGACAATATAGGCATCTTTAAGAGAAAGGGTTTTAATTAATTCTTCCAGTTGAGATTGAGGATCGGTTAGTTCATCACACATAACACAACGAGTGGCAAATAAATCAGTTAATAATTTATTACCATTATGAAGAAAATTAGGGTTATCACTTTGAATTGGATTTTCTAACAATGCAACGCATTCAAGCCCATACATAGCGACAACCGCGGCAGTTTGGCGGACATGGTTTGATTGAATTGCCCCCGCAGTAACAATAATTTTTGCTTTTTTGGCTAATGCATCGGCCATTAAAAATTCTAGTTTACGCAGTTTATTTCCTCCCATGGCAAGGGGGGTCATATCATCACGCTTTATATAAATCTCACGACCAAATGTATGCGATAAATTATTCAATCGATTAAGTGGAGTCGATGCGTTAAGTAAATCTATTTTTGCAAACTGTGCTAGTCGTTGTTGAAGAGACATCTAAACTCCCAATAATTAATAAGAGAAACCAAGGTAAAGGTAAATAGCAAGAACAATACTGGCAGTCACTAATGCATAAGGCATCTGTGTTCGAATGTGCTCAATATGTTCGCAGTCTGTTGCCATTGAAGCAACAATAGCATCCGCAGAAATTGGAGAGGTCATATCGCCAAATATTGAGCCAGAAATTGCGGCACCAATCATATATTCCACAGGCATTCCTACAGATAAACCTAATTGAACTCCGATAGGGATCATTATTGCGAAAGTTCCCCAAGAGGTACCTGTTGCTAAAGACATAATGGCGCTAATTATAAAGATAAAACCAATAGAAAAACCTGGAGCCATAACGCCTTGAGTGACTTCAGCAATATAAGCGCCTGTGTTTAACTCAGCAGAAACATTTCCCATTAAGAATGCTAAAATCATAATGGAGCTAATTTTTAGCATATTGGCGTAGCCGATAAATAACTCTTTAAAGAACGCATCAATATTTAGTAGCCGTCGACCGATAAACCAACAGAAAGATACCACGGTACCAAACATGACTCCCCAATATACGGAGGTCGAACCGCTTCCTTTGCTAAAGTCACCGTCACCTGTGATGTATAGTGCGATAGGGACCATTAATACCGTAGATAAAATAGGTATAAAGAAGTTTAATGAAGAATGAGCATTAGGGTGATCAATAATCTCTTCTTCGTTCTCTTGGCTTTGTAATTGAGAAATATTCCCAGCAATAAAATTTTGTCGGTATGTATCTTCTGCTTTTTTCATGGGACCCCATGAAATGTTAGTAAATACATAGAATAGGATAGTTATAATGGATAGCCATGCCATTAAATTGTAGCCAATCGACGTAATTAAAATATCAAAAGGCTCGCCTTGAATCAGTCCTTGGGATATTTGTACCCCAATTAACCCCATTATTACCGCTCCCCAACCATTGATGATGGCCGAGGAACAAACAGAAACACACGCTGTTTGGATAATATAGGACATTTTTTCAGGGGCAACACCATATTGCCGTGCTAGATTTTTAGTTGAGGCGCCGGCGACTAATTGGTTAATTGAGCTTTCAATAAAAATAAGAGAAGTAATGATAATAGCAAGCAACTGGGTAGATTTACGGTTTTTAATTAATTTTGTCTTATTGGTAAGTAACTGAACTAACGCACGAACACCACCGGTAACCACAACAAGCCTCATGATCCCACCGATCATAACCATAAAGACAATTGTTCGCGTATTCCCTGCAGATGAAAACGTATCAATAATACCATCAACGGTACCTTGAACACCTAATAATACGTTGTGGTCATGAATGACAGTAAAACCAACGAGTATTCCTAACATTAATGAAAGCATGACTTGGCGAGTTAATATCGCCAATATTATAGTCACAATGGGAGTGATAACGGTCCAAATACCATAGTCCTGCATGTGTTTACCTGTGATCTGAGAGAAAATATGAATTTTATAATTATTGAAAAATCATAGCATTAATAGGAACACGGTAGAATAATTTTATGTAGTTTGAAATGGGTTGTGACAATAAATTAATAAGAAAAAGGCCAAACAGATAAATGTTGGCCATATGTATAGATAGAATCAAATATTACTGTCGAGCTTGCCACTCTTTAGCCGTTATTTTACTAATATCTTCTGTTTTAGTTTCACCAATTAATTCAATAAATTGTGGTTCAAGAGTTGCATAGTATTTGAAGCCACATTTTTCTTGAGCAATTTTAGATTGTTCGTTGCCTTGAAAGTAACCGCACCACAAATTATCTAATTTCAAATCAGTGAAAGCATGGTGCATGATGGCGTTAATTGATTCTGGAATAATACCTTTTCCCCAGAACGGTACACCTATCCAATAGCTAACTTCTGCATCATTTTCACCAATAGAAAAATTACTTTCATGGCTGAATGATAAACCAATCAAGCCAATAGCTTGGTTCTCATTTTTTAACGTTACAGCGTAAATTTCATCACGCATAAAAATATTCTTGATGATAGAAAGACTCTCTTCTTCGCTTTTGTGTGCAGGCCAACCTGCGATTGGGCCAATTCTTTCATCTTTTGCATAGAAATATAAATCAGCGGCATCTGTTTCTTGCCAAGGACGCAATACTAACCTATTTGTTGTAAGTACCATTTTATCATCTCCTCATTATGGCATCTCCTAACTTGAAAGCTATTTTAGGTATTTATGGAAATAAAATAAGGGCATAATTTGTTCATTTTAGGTACTTATGACAACTTATTTGTTATGGTAGTGCGATATGGTGCAAATTAAAGTGCAACGATCATGCTACATTTAAAAAATTATCAAATTGATTTGCCTGAAGTCATTCGGATTGGTGAAAGCAATATGGATGAAATGCAATTTAAACCGATTAAAACATCTTATGTGGCGGTTTGTGTATGCAAGCAAGGATATGCAATATTCAATATTAATTTCAAACGGTATTCAGTACGAAAAAACGACATAATCGTTTTGTACGATGATTCCTTTGCAATGCTACAAGCCAAATCACGCAAATTTCGTTTGGAGTATTGGTTGATTGACAAAAAGCTAGCAGTAGAAATTGCATATGCATTACCACATAAACTTTTTGCTTTTTTTAATGACTTCCCTGTAATTTCAACGCCATTAGAAAAAACTGCACTATTTGAAAACTGGAGATATATTCTTTTAACTATCGTGTCAAACTGGAGTGGACATGGGTTATTGCAATTAAAAAACCATTTGCAAAATTTATTTTTAGAAATTAGTAATCACGTTCAACACACTTCTATTCAACCAGAAAATAACAGCCGCCAAGAGAAACTGTGCTGGCGTTTTTGGGACTTAATCAGCACTTACTGTAAACAGCATAAAGAAGTGAAATTTTATGCAGAGCAATTGTCGCTCACACCATTTTATTTATCTAAAATTAGTCAAAGTTTTTTTAAAGACTCACCAAAAGCATTGATTGATAGGCAAGTGATTCTAGAAATAAAGGCATTATTAGAAATTGGTAATTTATCCATTAAGCAAATTGCGGATGAATTAAACTTTGAAGATACATCTTATTTATGCCGCTACTTTAAACGGCATACAGGGATGACGTTAACGGGATTTAAAAAACGCATTGAACAAAAAGAGCGGAAAAATAAATAATATTAATGTGGTTCAATTTTTGTTGAGTATTTTTTTATAAATTCAATGAAACAGCGTAAGCGTGGTGAAACAGCTTGATTACGATAGTAAACGGCATTTATAGGTTGGCGAATTTTAATGGTTTTCTTTTCTAATACTTGTACTAATTCACCACGAGCGAAAGCGTCTAGTGTGACGAAATCAGCTGAACATAAAATACCTGCACCTTGAACGGCAAGGTGGAATAAAACTTCACCGCTAGTACCTGAAATATCAGGTGAAACCTTAAATAAATCCCCATTTTGAGTTTTTACTGGCCAGATATTTAATGAATCAGGTTGAGTGAAGCCTAATAAACAGTGTTGTTCTAATTCTTCAATACTGTGTGGTACGCCATATTTTTCAAGATAAGCAGGGCTGGCAACGAGTCGTTGTCGACTAAAACCTAATAAGGTGGCATTGAGTGAAGAATCTTTGAGGACTCCAATACGAAAAGCTACATCAATCCGTTTTTCTAACAGATTAGTAATTCCTTCATAGTTATGGATCTCAAGTTCGATTTGCGGATAAAGTGCATAAAATTGTGGAATTAACGGGGCAATAACATGGGTCAAGAAGGGCGTTGATGCATCTATACGTAACTTACCTGAAGGAACAGCCTGTCGTATTGAGAGCATATCTTCAGCTTCTTGAGCTAGTTCAACTATTTTTCGCGATTTCTGCAAAAATGCAGCGCCTTCATCACTAAGTTTAATCGAACGCGTTGTTCGGTAAATTAATGTCGTATTTATTTTTTCTTCAAGCCTGAGTAATAAACGACTTACTGTCGATATTGTCATGTTTAATTGTTCTGCTGCTGCGGTGATAGAACCACAATCTACAACGCTAATAAAGGCTTGAAGCTCTTCAAAAGTTATTTTCATTATTGCATATCCGGCAAAAGTTATTTTCACCTTAACGCCTTTTTCATTGAGTATCAATGTGAAAAAATTCTGCTCATTAATAAAAATGTTAATAAATTATTTCAATAAGGTTTTATATGAAAATTAACACGGCATTACTAGCATTAGCGATAGGGGCTTTTGCTATTGGAGCAACAGAGTTTTCACCAATGGGAATGCTTCCTTATATTGCTGATAATCTTAAAGAAGATATTCCTTCTGTGGGAGTGATAGTGGTTATTTATGCCCTTGGTGTTATGGTTGGTGCACCTATTATGACGTTATTGTTAGTCAAAAGGCGCCCTAAAATAGCATTAGTATTTTTGATGTCGATCTTCACTGTTGGGAATGTATTATCGGCAATGTCACCTGATTTAGTGACCCTGTCACTTTCTCGTTTTATTACCAGCTTAAATCATGGTGCATTTTTTGGATTAGGCGCAATTGTTGCGGCAAGTGTGGTTCCTCCAGGAAAACAAGCGAGTGCAATAGCGGCTATGTTCATGGGGTTAACAATAGCCAATATCGGTGGCGTCCCTTTGATGACGAAATTAACACAAGTCGTAGGATGGAGGCAGGCGTTTTATTTAATTTCAATTTTAGGCATTTTGACGATTATGAGTTTAATTTGGGCTTTACCAAATAACCTAATGGGGACAAAAGTAAATGTAAAAAATGAATTGCGTATTTTACGTCGCCCTCAAGTCTTGTTAGGCATGTTATCTACTGTATTAGGTGCGAGTGCAATGTTTACGTTGTATACCTATATTACACCAATGTTAATGAATGTCATCCAGGCTTCAGACCAAATGATTACGATGATGTTAGTGATTATCGGTGTAGGCTTTACTATTGGTAATTATATTGGTGGATTATTTGCAGATAAGTCGCTTTTTAACACTTTAATAATATTTTTCATTATGTTGGCATTAAGCATGGCTATATTCCCATTTATTGCGGTAAATGCATTTGGTGCGGGTGTCGGCTTAATGATATGGAGTATTTTTAGTTTCGGTATTGTACCGCCAATTCAAATGTTAGTCATGAATGCAGCAAAAGGTGCGCAAGCCTTAGCGTCCTCCGTTAATATAGGTGCCTTTAATTTAGGAAATGCTATTGGTGCAGCAATTGGCGGAATAGTTTTATCCTATGGGTATAGCTATTCAATGATTAGTTTTATGGGAGCACTAGTCGCTGTTTTGGGAATTATGATCATTCTGGTTATTTTTCGCAAAAAATCCGATACTAAAATGGAAACTGAGATTGCATGCAACTAATTTTATTGCACTTATTCTTCATTTGATAATTAATGTAAAATCACCGTTAAGTGGATTAAAAGGATTTCCCGTACGGGATAAATAAAACTTGAATTAAAAAGCAATGTTCGGAGTTTTTTGCAACTGTAGTTTGTCATAATTAATGCAATTAACTAAAGAAGGGCGATATGATGACAACTAAAAATTTGTGGAATACGCCAGAACAGAGATGGCAAGCGGTGATTGAACGGAATAAAGCCGCAGATGGCCATTTTGTTTACGGTGTAAGAACCTCTGCTATTTATTGCCATCCGTCTGCAGCTGGCCGTTTACCAAATAAAGATAACGTTGAGTTTTTTGATAATGAGCAACAAGCTATTAAACAAGGTTATCGTGCTGGAAAACGCTTCCGGACAGAAACATCACAATTAACCCAATTTTATCAAGAGCAAATTGAGAAAGCTTGTCGTTATATCGAGCAGCAAGAACAAACGGTGAGTTTGGCAGTGTTAGCTAGCTATATTGGTATGAGTCGCTACCATTTCCACCGTTTGTTTAAAGCGCAAACAGGGTTAACACCAAAAGCCTATGCGGATGCATTTCGCCATAAAACCTTGCAACAACGGCTTCAAGAAAAAAAACGAATTACTGATGCTATTTATGATGCGGGTTATCAATCAAATAGCCGCTTTTATGAAGCCTCATCTCAACGACTAGGAATGACGCCGAGTGAATGGAAATCAGGAGGGGGAGGCAGTAAAATTTATTTTGCTCTTGCGGTTTGCTCATTAGGAACATTACTCGTTGCACAAAGTCCGATAGGTGTTTGCGCCATTTTGTTAGGGGATGACCCTGAGCAGTTATTGAATAATTTACAGGATAAATTCCCAAAAGCAGAGCTGATTGGAGGAGATGACGGCTTTGAGCAACTGGTAGCTCAGGTGGTGGGTTTTATTGAAGCACCTGAAATTGGTTTAAATTTACCATTAGATATTCAAGGTACTGCATTTCAACAACGCGTCTGGCAAGCTTTACGTAATATTCCAGTAGGAGAAACAGTAAGTTACAGTGATATAGCAGAAAAAATTGGCAAGCCTAGTGCCGTCAGAGCAGTAGCTAATGCCTGTGGTGCAAATATGTTAGCTGTCGCTATTCCCTGCCACCGAGTGGTTAAGAGCAATGGTGACCTTTCAGGCTATCGTTGGGGCATTGACCGAAAACAAGCGCTATTATTAAAAGAAGCCCAGTATAAGGCAGATAATAGTTAATGATAGCTAAGGGAATCACGGGTAACCATAGTATTCATATAATTATGTCTAATGAAATACCTTAGCTAGAATATTTAAGATAAACAGCACCTATATTAATATATAATGGGTGCTGTTTAGTAAACACAATATAATATCTAAAACTAAAATTTTACTTTTAGAAGTAACCATCTTCATTTATTGATATGTGAAAAGCCCATTATATATCCATTAAAAACTATCCAGATTATATGTTTTTTTATACGATTGATAATAATGTTATATTTTTTGCCCTTTATATTTTTCATGTCTTTTTTTTTTGAATGAAAATATTTAATTTTTTAAATAGCCAAATAATGGGTTGCAATAAGATAAATTTAGGGTGTGGTTTCCCGCTTATGTTTTTTTCATATTCCATAAGTATTCCTAATAAAGTACGAATTTATATTTAGAATTACATGGAGAACATTTTTAAAAAAGTGACAGATTTGTTTTTTTACAAAATACAGATCAAATTCAGTCATTTTTGTATTACATTATCCTTACGGGGAAAATGAGAAGGGTTTTGGTGTGTTACTGTACAAACAAATAGCACAAGAGCTGCAGGAAAAAATTAAACAGGGTGAGTTTCTTAGCGGTGAAAAGATGCCGTCAGTGAGGGATCTTGGGCGTACTCATCAAGTCAGTATCACAACGGCACAACTTGCGTACCGTGAGCTGGAACGTTTACAACTGATTTATGCAGTACCCAAATCAGGGTATTTTGTGATACCAGAAAAAACAGAGGCTCTTTTGCCTAAAGTGGCAAATTATATTCAAAACCCCGTACAAGTTGCTCAATGGAATCCAACAATGGATTTTCTGCGTGTATCCGAGCGACATGGTGTTACATCATTATCTTGTGCCGTCCCTAATATAGAAGATAAAAGTTTAGAGCCACTATGGCAAGAAATGACCATGGTTGCACGTCGTAAACATTCCCTAACTCTGGAATATGATAGCTTGCAAGGGCTCGCTTCCTTAAGAGAGCAAATTCATTTAATTTCGGATGATCGTCATCTTTTTACGCCCGATGATATTGTGACCACGACGAGTGGTCATCAATCTTTATCAATTGCCTTGCAAGCTTGTACACAAGGTAATGATGTTATTGCAGTTGAATCGCCAACGTTTCCAGGATTATTACAAACGTTGTATGGGCTAGGCCGGAAAATTATTGAAATTCCTATTGACCCTGAAACTGGAATGGACCTCGATAGGCTAGAGGAAGCGTTCGAACGCTGGGAAGTAAAAGCTGTTGTTGTAACACCGAGTAGCAATAACCCAATGGGCTGTATTATGCCTGATAATAATAAACAACGTTTATTGAATATTGTTGAAAAACATCATGGAACAGTAATTGAAAATGATTGTCTCGCAGGGTTGGCGTATCAGTATCCAAGGCCTTCGACAATACAATCGCTAGATAACAATGGGCATGTTATTTTATGCAGTTCTTTTTCAAAAACGGTTGCACCAGGTACTCGTACGGGATGGATAATCCCCGGGAAATATAAAGAGAAAGTTCTACATTTAAAATATTTATCTCACTGCTCTGGTGAAATTTTTATGCAGCAAGTTATGGCAAACTTCTTAAAAGAAGGGCATTATTTTTTGCATTTGCGCCGAATGAGACAGCATTACAGTGAACTACAATGCCAATATAAAGAGTTAGTTGAAACCCATTTTCCTGTTAATACTCGTATTTCACGGCCACAAGGAGGATTCTCATTGTGGGTTGAACATCTACCAGTTGATAATCGTAAATTACTCGACATTCTACATCGCAATAAAGTCACTGTTCTAACCGGGGAACATTTCTCGACTGGCGGATGTTTCCCTAATCATTTGCGAATAAACTATGCGCTCCCATTAATTGCAAGGCGACGCAATGCAATTAAAATATTAGGGGAAGCATTAAAAGTCACAAGCTTAAAATAATATAAAACCCCTTATTCAGTAAATATGAGTCATGAATAAGGGGAATAAGAGCTATTGAATGGCGGCTTTCGGTTGACTATTTTTAGAATAGAATAAGTAAATTACATAGAGAAGCGTAAAACTGGCGGTGTAGCCTGTAAAAATCATCCAGAAAGTTTTCCAATCAACTACACCATCGACGGTATTCAGCTCGATAACCCATCCACATAATACCGCGCCTAAAAATGTACCAAATCCATTGACTAATGTGGTGAATACACCTTGCGCTGTTGAACGAAATTCGGGTGCAATTTCTTTTTCCAAAAATAGTGCTCCTGCGATATTAAAGAAATCAAATGCACAGCCGTATACAACCATGGATAAAAATAATGCCAGTGTACCAATCGCAGTGAAATCACCATAAGCAAATAAGCCTAGCCGTAAAATCCACGCAATCATACTCATAAATAAGATGGTTTCAATTTTGAATTTTTTGAGTAACAGAGGTAAGAGTAAAATAAAGACAATTTCTGAAAATTGTGATATCGATAAAAAGATAGTGGGGTATTCAGAAAAAACCGAACCTCTAGCCTCAGGCATTAATGCCATATCCTGTAAGAAGGGAACGCCAAAGGTATTGGTAATTTGTAAGACAGAACCTAATAGCATGGCAAAAAATAGGAATACTGCAACTCGCCCTTTTTTAAAGAGTAAAATAATATTTTGACAACTAAAACTAGATTTCTGTTCTTTTTTCTCAATTTTACAGCCCTGTGTTGAAATAAAGAAAATAGAAAAGATACTGAGGGTTACGGATGCGATTGCACCTACATATAATTGATAAAAACTCATTTCCAACTTTAATAAGCTAATTGTCCACATAGCGACAATAAAACCTACAGTGCCGTAAACGCGTATTTTGGGAAAATAAACATCCGAATCGAGTTTTTTTGCGCTTAACATCTCAAAAACAATGCTATTACAAACGGAAATAGTTGGCATATAAAACATTAGGTGAACTAATGTCATAATAAATAGCAAAGTTATTGAATCACTATGAGCCATTGCGATCAAAAATACAGCAGAAATAATATGCGAAGCAATATACACCAGTTTTCGATTATTAATTTTATCTGCAATAAATCCAATAATAATCGGTGAACATAAAGCTGAGATACCTAATGTACTAAAAATCAGGCCAATTTCACCGCCTTTGAAATGTAATGTATTGAAGAGGTAAGACGCAAAAGTAACTAGCCATGATCCCCAGATAAAAAATTGTAGAAATGAAACGAATTTCAGCCGAGTTGTGATATTCATGTTTATACACCTTCCGTTAGCCTAAACATGCTTTAATGTAATTATTAAATAAACTGTTCTTTTCAATTGATTTAATAACCAAACATGGAAGCACTTATCTTGTTATTGTTTGAGCATTATAAAATAGCTAACGTGAATTTTTTTTGATATGGAAGTGGCTAATCATCGATTAATAGTAGAAATTAGTGTCTTTTTATCGGGATTGTTACGTATAAAAAATACATATACGCTGAAATTAGCGGAGAATTAATTTTTTCTGAATTCAAGATGATTAAATAATAGTTAATATATATTTAACTTAGTAGGTATTACTTGAATTTAATTAACGTTTAAGATTTAATAGACAACTCTCCAGTCTCATACTTCCAGTCTGCTATCCCAATTAATTATCTCAATATTTCCAGCTTGACTACACCCTAGCAATTCACAACCCAAAAAACTTACCTCAACTACCTTTTTAAAATTCAAATTTTATAAGTACCAATCATAAACAATGATTGGGAAATTCATTGTATATCAAGACGAGAATATTATGGTTTCGACTCATTACCTACTGCTTTTATCGGCAGTAGCGGTATACCTTGTGGGTACCGCAGAATTCATGTTGTCAGCGATTTTATCGCCGTTAGCAAATGTTTTTCATGTTCAGCCCGACCAAATTGCTTGGTTGATATCAGCTTATGCGTTGGCCTATACCTTGACGGCGCCTATTATTGGTTTTTTATCAGATCGAATTGATAGACGAAAAATTGTACTCATGGCTCTTTTGTTATTATCACTTGATAGCTTGGTTATTATTTTTGCACCTAATTTATTGATTGCACTAGTTTTAAGAGGATTTGGTGGTTTAGCTTCTGCCGCACTTGTTCCGGTTATCTTTGCCCTTATTGCTGATGTGATGAGTGAAAGTAAGCAAGCTGCAGCAATGGGAAGCATTATGATGGGAATGACTGTCGGTATTATTACCGGGCCTATCATTGCTGGGGTATTAGTTCAGTATTTTGCGTGGTATGCCCCATTTATTTATACCGCGATAGGGTGCTTAGTGGTATTCATCATAGCGCTATTTACGCTACCTCATTCACAAAAAGTAGCCAGTAAAAAATTATCTTTTATAGCAATTAAACAAAAAGGCATTGCCCGACTTATATTAGCGAAAGGCCTATGGAATGGGGTATCAGTCTGTATGTTTCTGCTTGCAGGTGAAATATTAAGGCAAAGATCACACTTAGAAAGTGTTGAAGTTGGCAGTTTAATGGGATTATTCGGGTTCGGATTATTATGTGGCAATGGTTTGGTTGCAAAAATAGAGAGAATTAAGACGTCAAATAATACAAAGCTCATTGTTATTATTTTAATAATCATGGTTGCGATTATGTTATTTCTTAGTGGGTGGCTTTCGTTAATTGGTCATGGTTTGTGCTTAACTATTCTTGGGGGGATGTTGGGATTAGCATCTCCTATAAGCACCGCAATGTTAGCAAGGCAAAGTGCAGAGAATAAAGGTTTTGTCTTGTCGATATCCGAGAGTGTTAACAACTTGGTTTTATTATCTGCACTACCAGTGTTTTCTTTGTTTTTTTCCAAAGGCCACCTGGTGATTTCTGTGGTCATGATTGTTGCACTCTTGAGTTCAGCTATTTTTTTAGTTTCCCCGACAAGACAGAGATGAAAAAGGCAGTAGATTGCTTATTTTTCTCCACCGAAAATGGTTTTTCAGTGGAGAAAAGAGTGCTATTGGGTAATTAATAATTGTTTCTTTCTTAGACGCATTCCATTTAGCATAGACAACCAAGCTAAAAATGTAATAAACATAAGAATAATAAAAATAAAATAGGCTGGAAGTTCTGTTAATACAACCCCCGTCAACATCGGATTAAATGCACCACCAAGTAGCCCTAGAGATTGGGCCGAAAAGTAACTGGCCTTCATTCCGTCTGGTGCAATACTATCTATCAGCATATATTCACCAGGGGCATAAATTAATTCACCCAGAGTGAAAATAAAGGCACCAAGAGCCCAAAGGTACAAATTTTCATGGGCATACATAAAAGTTGCCAACCCTAAAATAAAAAATAGGCTGCCTAGTGTCATTAATTTTCTTAAATTATCTGGGGTGATGCGTTTTCCGACGGTATATTGCAACGTCACCACGACAATCGCATTGACAGGCAAAATAACACCAATAACCACTTGAGCGAAATTACTGTCCGCCACAGTAATGGCATATTGGGATATCCAAGTGGTAAAAGTACCGAAAACTAATGAGCCTAAGAACGTTGATAAAATAAACCAAGCCAGCACTTGGTCTCGTAGCATAGCGACAGGGTTCCATTTACGGATTTGGCCTTCTCCTAATGGTGTCGGCTTTATGCTCTGTACAAACCTTTGTATAAAAAAGATCGGAAAAGCGGCAGAAATTGCAGCTAAATAGAATGGCAAGTTAATACTATACATTAATAACCAAGTACCAATTGGTGGGCCAACGGTCCAGCCTATATTAATAAAGGTATAGTTTAAGGAAAATATTTTTGCTTTTAATGCAACGGTGAGGGTATCTGCGAAATACGCTTTTAGTACCGTAGAGAATACGGAATAAGAGCAGTTTATTAGTGAAAAGAAAATAATAACTAAAATTGCATTATTAACGATAGGGATTGCAATAAACCCAAAAATAAAGGCGATAACAGCAAATAACATACAGCGTTTTTTGTCTACGCGGTCAGCTAGCATGCCAAAAGCCATGCTAAATAAAACACCGACTACCATAGCCATTGACATTGCAACACCGACAATATCAATAGCCATTTTATATTCACGGGTCAGGTAAATAGCCATGAAGGGCAATGTCGCACCACGCCCAATAGTTAAGAGCAGTGACGATGCAAGTAATGCACTGTTTGATATATTAAATTTAGATAACATGGCCCACAACCTAACTCATTAATTGTTGTTATAGATTTGCTTCAGACGTTCTGTAAGCTATAAAATACCTAAATTTACTGCGGTGAGATATGGTGATTAATGCTCAAAATTGAAAACAATATTTTGCTAATGCTAATGTACCATTCGCAATTAAAAATCTGGTAATATGAAATACAATCTTGATAATTAAATGTTATATGCTGTTGTAATAACCAAGAAATTAAAGTGAATTATAAGGCGAAGGATTCTTGATGTTAAAACAGAAAAAGGTGTAATTTTGCACCTTTCAGACTGCAGACAAACATATTATGTTTGGCGGCAAGTCTAATAGGTTTTGAAAATAAACGAGAAAAATCAAATTATTGATTTTCGGCTGATAACACAAAGCGGGAAAAACCACGCTTTTATCCCGCTTTGTCAATAACCTCAAAGGTGCAATTTTGCACCTTTTCGAAATAAGTAAACCTTATAAAGCGGCAGTATATACTCGGCGGCTAATATCTAAATTAATATCTTGGTGCTCACCTAATTTCACCATACCATGTGCAGCCAAGCTATTGACTAAGGGCTCAATAACATCTTGATTCAGCTGGTAATCACTAAAACGAGTACCCACATGCATTTTTTCAAAGAACTCTCGAGTTAACTCAATGGATTTGAGTGCTTTCTCTTGTTCTGTACCTGACGTAATTCCCCAAACTTGTTCGGCATATTGCACTAATTTGGCCTGTTTTTGAGGTAATTTTTCTGTCAGCATGGACGGTAGAACAATCGCGAGTGTTTGCGCATGATCCAAACCATACAGCACAGTAATTTCGTGACCTAACATATGTGTAGACCAGTCTTGTGGAACACCAACACCGATTAAACCATTTAAAGCTAATGTGGCTGTCCACATTAAATTAGCCCGAATATCATAATCTTTCGGAGTCTCAAGAGCTTTAGGTCCAATTTCGATTAATGTCTTCAATAAACCTTCTGCAAATGCATCTTGTACATAGGCATTTACTGGATAAGTTAAATATTGTTCAATCACATGAACAAAAGCGTCGACGACACCATTACTGATTTGACGGGCCGGTAAAGTATAGGTTTTGACTGGATCAAGAATAGAGAACTGAGGAAATACGTGGTCACTCATAAACGCAAGTTTAGAGTGTAGTTCTTCACGAGTAATCACAGAACCTTTGTTCATTTCAGAACCTGTAGCAGGTAATGTTAATACAGTTCCAAACGGTAGCGCAGTATTTATGGTAGTGCCTCTATTGGTGACCACTTCCCACTTATCACCTGGATAATTTACCGCAGCCGCGACAAATTTAACGCCATCAATGACCGAACCGCCACCAACAGCTAGTAAGTAGTCAAAACCTTCTTTTTCAATTTTATCGACCGCTTTTATTAAGGTTTCATAACGAGGATTGGCCTCAATTCCACCAAAATGATCGAATGTTCGAGATCCCAGAGCCTGCTCAACTTCACCTAATGTTCCCGTTTTTCTCGCACTTTCACCACCAAAAAGAATGAGAACTTTTGCCGTTTTCGGAATTAATCTATCAAGCTCAATGATTTTACCTTCGCCAAAGATAATTCGAGTTGGGTTATAAAATTCAAAATTATTCATAGATAAACCTTAGTTTGTATGGAGGGTGAGCGGTACTAAAATATCACGTATATAAACTAATATGATTGATATAAGACTAACAGGTTAATATTATAGATTAAAACTATATGATTATTTATCATAAATATGCGTTATATATCACTCGTTACATTTACTTATAATGAAATTATTGCATATTAAATGAGTGGCTAATTATTAAAATGAATATGAGTGTGTGGGGTATGATAGCTGGGGATATTATTCTGTTAACTTATTGAATTTATAATGATGAATTATTTTTTACCCATTACTTAGCCCAAGTCATCTTTATGGACAAAAGGTTGCTGTAAAATAAAATATAACTTAGTGATAGAATTAAAGTATTAAGTCTGTGAATGTGGTTTTTTTCATTATTATGTTGGTTGTTTTTGCAACGATGAGAATAAAAGAGCGATGAGACGTTTTATTAGTTTAGAGCTGCCGCCTGAGCCCATAATTAATGGCCAGTGCGTAAGAAAACGCCTGAAAAATAGCATCTGTGATAATTGTGCCAGGAGTTGTCCTGTGGGTGCGGTATCGTTTAGCCCTATGAATGCAGAAATTAATAATGAATTGTGTTTTCAATGTGGCAATTGTTTATTTGCTTGCCCTGTTGATGCGATTGAAAATATCAAACCTCACGAACGTAGCTATCAAGGGGAGTTTCTGATAGTAAAACATGACGAACCCATTGCGAATGCGGACGAATTGATTGTTTGGCACCGGCAGTATGGTATTCGTGGAATGCAAATTGCTGAACCATGGGTTGATAAGTGGTTGCCAACGATTGCAGCATTAAATTTAAAACTCAAAACGTTACAAGAACCTGTTTGGCAATTGCGAATTGTTCAGCCGGAACAAGTCGATAGTGGCCGTCGGATGATGCTATTTCGTCAAAAATTGGATTCGAAGCCTCTGGATAAGGGGCAGGTGAAAACTGGGTTAAATGCGAGAAAGCAATTTTACCCTGAAGATAGTTGGTTTAAGGTCGAGTTAGATACAGAAAAATGCATTCTGTGCGGTGCTTGTGCCAAAATGTGTGATGAGCATGCGATTGAAATTGAGAATAACCAATTTTTGATTGATGAAAAACGCTGTACAGGTTGCATGAGCTGCCAAGTCGTTTGTTTCCCTAAATCCATTCATGTACAAACATATACAGCCAAAAATAGCGTACCAAAAATTTTCCATTATTATGATGCGCAGTGCCATACTTGCCACTTACCATTTTCTTCTTGGGAAAAAGACACTCATATTTGCCCAATTTGTGCGCAACATAAGAAACAAGGGTGGTTATAATGGTAACTAAGGCCCATTTTCAGAGCCTTAGTACGCGAATTTATTAATTTAAATGATTAATTATCAGTTTAGCGATTTGTGGATTAATCATTGGTGGTGTTTCATGCCCCATACCTTCAATCACTTCCAGTTTTGCATTAGAAATATTGTTAGCAATATCTTGCCCTGCGGCTAATGGGAAGAGCGGGTCGATAGAACCATGAATAACTAATGTGGGTACATTAATGTGCTGTATATAAGAACGCAAATCTCCGGTGACGGCAACAGCCACAATTTGGCGTTTAGTGCCTTCTGGTGAATGGTTGCGTGCGAGCGATTGCAGTATATATTCACGGTAATAATTTTCATCAAATGGGCCGAATGTTGAGCTTATCCGACGATAAAATGCGAGTTGTCCTGACAAATACCCTTCTAAATCCTCTTTGGGATTAGCACTTGGGCTCATTAGCATTTGCATAACATCGGGAGCACTTTGTGGCAGAGTCGGGTTTCCAGTCGATGACATAATTGCACAAAGAGATAATGTACGTTTAGGAAATTTTGCTGCCACTATTTGGGCTATCATCCCTCCCATGGAACGACCGATAAAGTGGGCTTTATCAATAGATAACGTATCCAAGAGCTGGATAATATCTTCAGCCATATCGAATAAAGTATAAGGAACAGCAAAAGGCTCACCTTGTTGCATTTTTTCAATCAATACCCCTAAATCAATAGGTGGGAACTCATTGATATGATGAGATAAACCCGCATCTCGGTTATCTATACGTAACAGGTAAAAACCGGCATCTGCAATTTCCTGACAAAAGTCTGACGTCCAACTAATGTTATGGCCACCTAAGCCAGGAATGAGGACTATAGTAGGGTTATTTGGTGAACCAAATGAATCATAAAAAAGTGGAACTGAATTGGTTTTGGTCATTTTTCTTCCGGTATCTTCATTAATAGTACTATTTATATGCCGTAGTTTCGTTGCAATTACGAGCCATAAAAAATGGCAATGATTACCTATGATATAAACGAAGTTTATCATGGTAATCATTTTATTGATGAAGAATGTCAGATTAATGTGTTTTAAATTGATAAATAGCGAGTGCCAGCAACGCTATTGTGAGTAATAAAATTGCGATGATGAGATTAGTAGATAACCCATATAAGAAGACAACCATGCTGCCTAAAGCAGAACCCAAAGCAATACCCGCATTAAAAAAAGCAATATACAGAGAACCCGTAATTTCAATATGTTGAAGACTGTGCGTAATCATCCATGTCATCAATGTGACGGAGACTCCACCATAAGCCATTCCCCAAGCGATAATAGTTAGGCCGCCAATTAATGTTGTCAGGGGTAAAATAGCAAGCAAAAATAAGCAAGCAATAATGATTGTTATAATGATAAACAAGGATAAATTAAGCTTTTTCCCCGCCGTTAAGCCAAAGATAAAATTCCCCAAAATGCCCGCGATACCATAAAAAAATAGCATAATGCTAAGTTGTTCACCTGTTGCATGAATATTAGCGACTAATAGCGGTCTAATATAGGTAAACACCATGAAATGCCCTGATACCAAAAGTAAGGTAATGGCTAACCCAAGTAATATTGTTGGGCGTTTTAATTGTGCAATAAAAGCGTTAGCAGAAGGTGGTGTGACCGTCGGTAAAGAGGGTAAAAGTACTACCATTAACAATAATAAAATACATGATAAGGCGCTCATTAAGAAAAATGCGCTGCGCCAATCCCACCATTCACCCATAAAAACGCCTAATGGAATCCCCACTACCGAGGCAGCAGCCACTCCACCAAAAATCATTGATGTTGCTAAATTAACATGTGCTGATGCCACTAAACGCGGTGCTATTCCACCTGCGATCGCCCATATAATGCCAATACACAAACCAATAAATAAGCGGCTAATTAATAGCAATGTAAAATGAGACGTGATTGCCGCAAGCAAGTTACATACAACGAGCAGTAGCGCACCCAAAATCAGCAATTTTTTACGATCAATTTGTTCGGTAAATAAAATGACCAATGGTGAGCAAATTGCGGCCACAACAGCGGGCAAAGTCATAAGTAACCCGCTCAAACCGATAGAAATAGAAAATTGATTGGCAATAGGGGTTAATAGGCCGACGGGTAACATTTCGGTGGTCACAACGATAAATGTGGCGAGAGTTAAGGTCAGTATTGCCCCCCATGAACGAAGCGTACTGATGCTATTTGAATGTTTAATGCATTGTGAAGACATAATCTACCTAACTAAAAATAAACTTGTTGAAATAGCATATAGGGGACATGATAGGAGATAAATATATCAAATGTGGCAATATTGGGGATGAAACGTGTCTAATTCAGCGTCTCTAGTGATGGATAACTTACTTGATTTAAAAGTCTTTGTGGATGTTGTTGAAACACTGAGTTTTACGAAATCAGCCGAACGGCTAGCGCTATCACGTTCAGCGATTGGGAAATGTATTGGACGACTAGAACATCGTCTACAAACTCGCTTATTACATCGAACGACACGAAGTATTCATTTAAGTGATGAAGGTCAAGTGGTGTATGAATCTGCCATTAACATATTGCAAGAGATTGAAAGAGTTGAAAATACATTAAGCCAAGGCCAGCAACAACCAAAAGGGTTATTAAGGATAACGGTACCTGTGGTATTTGGAAAACGTTTCATTTTACCTCTTGCTCAACGTTATCTAGCACAATGGGAACAGGTTGAGGTGGATGTGGATTTTAATGATGACTATTGTGATATTGTGCGCGATGGTTTTGATATTGCGATCCGTATTGGCGGAATGGATGATAACCGTTTAGTCCGTAAAGTCTTAGCCCCACATCGGTTAATCACGTGCGCATCCCCTGAATATCTCCAGCAACGAGGTGTGCCAGTAAACCCACAAGCATTGCAATATCACAGTATGCTGGTGTTTAGGCACCGAGGGTATAATGTGTCATGGAAGTTTAAAATTAATGGGCATTTGCAAAATTATCCAGCTCAAGGGCGTTTAGTATTAAATGACACCGAGGCTATTCTCGCCGCAGCTATAGAAGGACAGGGAGTGTGCCAGTTAGGTGCATTTTTAGTGAGTGAGGAAATCAAAAAAGGCCGATTAGTGCCAGTGCTAACCGAGTTTTCCCTGCCTGAGTCACCTATTTGTGCGCTATATCCGACAAAACGTTATTTACCCCCTAAAGTTCGTGAGTTTTTAGCGCTAATTGATGAGTGTTGGGAAGGAAGGGCAATTTGGGAGTGATTATTACGCTAAATAAGCCTGTTTTCAGTCAATTCCGTAAAGCAATTAAAAATCATTGAGATATGATAAATAGTAAGCAAATGGTTTGCTTGAGTAGAATTATTATTAATATATTTTTAGGTTTTATATGATTTACTTTATTTCAGATACCCATTTTTGCCATTCAAATATTATTAACCTATGTGACCGACCGTTCAAGAGTACCAGTCACATGAATGATACGTTGACTCATAACTGGAATGCGTATGTTACTGAGCATGATGAGATCTACATACTCGGTGATTTTTTATACAAGGGGAATGGTGCGGATGCGAATAAAATATTACGTCGCTTAGCAGGGAAAAAATATTTGATCCGCGGCAATCATGATAAATTTTTGGACGACCCTGAATTCGACCAATCGTTGTTTGAATGGGTTAAAAGTTATTACGAGTTGGAATATCAAAAACAAAAATTAGTGTTATTCCATTACCCAATATTAGAATGGCAAGGCTTCTTCCATGATGCGATTCATTTATACGGCCATGTTCATAATTCAGGGAAAGACCCAGAGCAGTTTAAGCGCTTAGCGGTGTTAGGGCCCCGTGCTATTAATGTCGGCGTGGATGTAAATGATTTTTTCCCCATCAGCATTAAACAGATATTAAAAAAAGCCAATCGTTAACTGTCTTTTTTCGCATACAAATAAACTGAGGCTCTTGATACCCCTAAGTGCTGAGCCACCGTTTCCATGGATTTTTTGATATCTAACAGGCCTTCATTGCGTAGTACTTCAATTAAGTTTTTTCTTTCATCTACTTTCAATGTCCGTGGTGTCGCAGCTAAGGTGGCAGCATATTGGTCAATACGCATGCGGATGGCTTCTGCACCGTTAGGCTCAATATGCTCTTTTATTGGGCTATTACCTACGTCAATAAATTGCGATAACATACTTTGCATACTTCTAAATAATGTCATATCCAGGTTTAAGCACAATGCTGCAATGTATTGCCCTGACTCATCTTTAATACCAATCGAAGTGCTTTTTACTGGGCGTCCATCAGAAAATTGATTGGCGTAATTGGCAATAATGTTCGGAAAATCTGCAGATTCAATTCTTGCATGGCCGAGTTCGGTAGTTGGCTCACCAACTTGGCGACCAGATAAGTTATTATGAATAGAAAGGATTGAGTGTTCCGGATTTTTAAGGTCGTGTACCACCACTTCACAAAAAGGGGCAAATGTTTCACTAAGACCTTTCGCAATAATTTCAACTTGAGCCAGTACTGAATTATCTTTTTGATCTGACATGCTGTTTCCCTTCATCCATCAAGTGCTAATCCCTAATTTTAACCTATTTTTAGTATTGCTAACAGATGAAGGGCGGTGATCACTGTGAAACTAATTCTTTATAAAACTAGTTACTTATGAAACTAATTGTGCAAAGTGCTGAATATCAACATTACCACCGCTGACAATGATCCCCACACGCTTACCTTGAAACTGTTCTTTGTGGGCAAGGGCAGCAGCATAGGACAAGCAACCTGTCGGCTCAACGATAATTTTCATGCGTTCAGCATAAAATTTCATGCGATCAATAAGTTGTTCATCGGTTACAGTGAAAATATCATCAACCTTGTTTTTGATAACAGCAAAGGTGTAGTTACCTAAATGTTGGGTTTGCGCACCGTCTGCGATGGTTTTTGGCGTATCAATGTGCACAATTTCCCCTCGACGAAATGATTGTTGCGCATCATTGCCGGCTAAAGGTTCAACCCCATAAATTTGGCAGTTAGGTGATAATTTTCTGGTTGCAATGGCACACCCTGAAAGTAGGCCTCCGCCACCTAAGCAAACAAATAGGGCATCCAATTCACCCACTTCTTCAATCAGTTCTTTGGCTGCGGTACCTTGGCCAGCGATGATATCAGGGTGGTCATAAGGAGGAATAATCGTTAACCCTTGTTGAGTAGCGAGTTGTTGACAAAGCACTTCTCTGTCTTCTTTATAGCGATCAAAACGGATAACGGTGGCACCGTAACCTTGTGTAGCAGCCACTTTCACCGCAGGTGCATCATTGGGCATAAGAATGGTGGCTGGAATGTGTAAAAGTTGTGCCGCTAAAGCGATACCTTGCGCATGGTTACCGGAAGAAAATGCAATAACGCCCGCTTTTTTCTGTTCGGAGCTTAACAAACTCAACGCATTAAAGGCTCCTCGGAATTTAAACGCCCCCATACGCTGAAAGTTTTCACATTTAAAAAACAGTTCGCCCCCAAATTCTTTATTTGCGGTGGTTGATGTGAGAACAGGGGTTTTATGTGCAAAACCCGCAATACGTTGTGCTGCTGCTTCTACATCTTGATAGGTCGGTAATATTAATTCTGACATGATATAACCCCAATGAATAATAAGTAATTAAGCAGATATCGCAACGGCTTCAATTTCTAATGCTGCACCAAAATGAAGTTCAGCAACGCCAGCGACAGCACGGGCCGGGCGGTGATCGCCTATCCACTTAGCATAAATCTGGTTAAACAACGGCCAATTTTCCATATTTGTTATATAAACTCGAACTTGAACCAAATGCGCTTTGCTACAATTAACGGCATCTAAGCATGCTTGTAAATTAGCAAGCACAAGTGTGGCTTGCTCTTGGAATGCTACGTCAGTCATCGCATTGCCAAACTTATCAACGGGTAATTGCCCTGAGATAAAAACCAATCCATTTGCAGTAACACAGTGTGAATAATGCCCTTTTGGAGCAATGAGTGTCGGTGCATTCACACATTCAATAAGTTGATTCATATCTACCTCACCATGCACAAAATACGTTAGTTAGATTTTTAGTCTAATATTAGACTTAACGTTTGGTCAACGTTTTTCTTCGCGAATAAATTTGATGTAAATAGCAATAAACTGTTATCAGAATTATCGTCAACATAATAAAAAGAAAAATAGAGGTATAAGGCAGTTAATTAAATAATTCATTGGGTAAAGGTTAATTATAAAGAGTAAACCTATAGCTATATCCCTATAGGCAGAATTTAAAATCGCAAGACAGGTTTAATGATATATCTTAATTAAAAATGATTAAGAATAATCAAATTGTGACGATATCATTAAAATGATAAGAAGTTGTTATATAAATACTTTTAGGGATATCAGATGGCAAAGTTCACATTTAATCTTCTTTCAATTTTTGGGAAAAAAGAATCACCCGTTGCAGAACAATATTTACAAGAAGCGCTTTTACCTTTGTCTGTCTTAGATGAAGAACTACCTAAAACCGTTTTAGAGTATGTATTAAATGGAAAATCGCCAGAAGTATTGGTTCAATTAAGCCAATTGGATACCGAAAAAGCGGTTATTTTGCTCGATAAACCCGGCACCGTAGATTGGTGGTGGGGAGGGAATAGCTTTAATTCGAGCCAATATAATAAATTAATTCGCCAAGGGGCAAATGCAAGACATAAACTATATTCGAAAGTGGGCGATGGGATTACTTCATCACAAATTGCCCGTTTTGCTAAAGTTTTAGCGGCGGCATGCCAAGATATTAACATCAAAGTATTAACGCCTGAATTACCGTCGTGGGTAAGTTATTTAATGGGTGATGCATTTGCAAAAACCTATGATAATTCGCGGGATACTAAGTTAGAACACCGTAAACATTGGCATTTTGACCTACTAACGGAAATCATCGAACAAGAGACAGATAAACCAGCTAACACTATTTTATATATCATTTTCGATCGCCATCATTTATCTGATTACCATTATGATAACTTAAATCGGTTATTTGTCATTCCAGGATTCAAAGCGTATTTAATTGCAGAACAAGCGTTTATTAAGCAGACGTTAGCGAATAATTTATCTGCTGCAGGGCAAATACAGTTAATCAATACACTGAAGAAAGACGTTGAGCTTTATACGCTTTTTGCTGATGTATTAGTTTCTTTTGCTACTAGTTCGTTAAAAACAGTGCGTGCAGCCGCGGAACCCACAATGGCAATTTTACCTGCACAATCGGTAACACAACATTTAACACAAATTTTAACAGGAGGTACGCCAAAACAGCGTACCCAAGCTGCGGATTTGTTTGCCCGTATAGGCGAACACAGAGAGATATTAGCAGCGGCATTGACAACTGAAACCAATAAAACCGTACTGAAAAGTATTGAAAGTGCAATTTCGAGATTCTCAGTAATGGATACAGCCAGCCAAGTTGAAGAGGCTGAGTTGCCTGAGTTCGTTGAACTAGAAGATACACCACTGCCTGAAAGTGCAAAAGATATTTTAGTTAATAATTTCAATGAAATGCTGCAAAAGGCAAAGGAAAATGCAGAGAGTGAAATTGAAGAAAACAAAAAACAGAAGCACAGCTACAATTGGGCACAACGACATTATAAAGAATTCCAAAAACTCAATGAGCAAGCCTGCTGTAAGGTGATTGATAAGCTGAATTCAGGTAAGGAAATTATTACTGATCATGAATATAGCGTGGTGAAATTTAAAGAACGTATTACTAACTTGCCCGAATATACCTTATTCCATGCATTACGTCTTATCAGCCATAACCGAACAAATGAAGAACACTTATCCCATTATCATCTTACACGGGAAGTTCCACCGCGAATTCTTGGGCAAATTGAATTGCGCCAGCTAGAAAAAACGTTAACACAATGTCATTTTAAAAATGCAACACGGTTGATTGCAGACCTTTGTTTACGTTCATATGCTAATGGGTTAGCTATTTTTAACCAGCCAGCACAAGTTTGGCCGTTTTTCATTCAATATCCAGATTTTATTGCAGAAGCATTAGGTTTAATTCCTCAACAAGAAACGCAGCGTTATTATCAAGAATATGATGCGGCGAGTGGAATTGATGTCCTTGCAATGTTGCCGACCATTCCAGCGCGTTTTATTCCACGTATTATGGAGTTGGCTCTTGGGGAAAATAAAACCCATCGTCTGAGTGCGCAAAAACTACTAGAGACATTACCGAATATTCACCTTAACGCGGCAGAAGGGTTAGATTCAGGCAAACAAGAAATTCGTGTCACCGCCATTGAATGGTTGGCTCGTTTGAAAAATTCAGAGTCATTAAAACCACTCTATGCCTTATTAAAGAAAGAAAAACGGGAAGTTGTACGGGCGGCCTTGTTAACTGCACTGGAACAATTTGGGGAGGATATTTCCGGCTATCTTGCGCCTAAAGTGTTATTAGCTGAAGCGCAAAAAGGGCTAAAAGCGAAAGCGCCTGCCAGTATGGCATGGTTTAATCTCGATTCTTTGCCGGCATTAACTTGGCAAAATAATAAACCCGTAGAAACAGATATTATTCGCTGGTGGGTAATTCTGGCCGTTAAATTAAAAATGCCAGCCGGTAATGGGTTACTTCAACGTTATATTGGTTTACTTTCGATAGATAGCCAAAAGAAATTAGGCAGTTTTATTTTAAATAGTTTTATCGGACAAGATATTGCTGGGCCGTCATTAGAAATGGCAATGGCAGAAGCAGAACGTGATGCTCCAAAACGCTTAGCTAATTATCAAGATTGGGTTAAACGCTGGCCTGAATATTATAGTCAGTATGAAAACTATACTTTAGAACAGACGTTTAATGAGATAAAAAATGAAGTTCTGCGCCGCTATTTAGGTTCCGCCATTAGTGATAAAGGGATGTTAGCGCTGATTTGTGGTATTGAAGGGCACCTTGCCGTAACCACATTGCGCAACTATATGCGTGATCATTACCAACGTCGCGCACAAATTGAAGCCATGATTGATGCAGTGGCGACAAGTAATGACCCTCTCATCATTCAATTACTGTTGTCTCTTTCTCGCCGTTATCGTACCGCGTCAGTTCAAGAAAAAGCGCGCGGACTTGTTGCTCAAATTGCTGAACGTAATAGTTGGAGCGCGGATGAACTTGCAGACAGAACAATACCGACTGCCGGAATGGATGAAACAGGTATTTTGGCACTTGAATACGGTGACCGTACGTTTACTGCGAAGCTGGACGCACAGCAAAAATTAGTTTTATTTAATCCCGAAGGCAAAGAAATCAAGGCATTACCCGCTGCACGTAAAACCGACAATGAAGAATTGGCTAAAGAATCTAAAAAGCTCTTCACTGCGAGTAAAAAAGAACTCAAGCAAGTCATTGAACTGCAAACGGCACGTTTATATGAAGCGATGTGTGCAGAGCGCCTTTGGACAACCGCAGATTGGCAGGAATATATCCAAGCGCACCCGGTGATGCGTGGCCTTATCGAAAAATTAGTTTGGATAGAAACGAAAGAGAACAATACCCTGAATGTATTTCGTCCATCGGATGATGGCAGTTTATTAAATTTAGATGATGACGAAGTGACGTTATCTGCTGACTCTTACATCAAATTAGCCCATGCTGCATTGGTCAATGAAGATGAGCGAAAAGCGTGGATAACGCACTTTAAAGATTACAAAGTGAAATTTTTATTTTCACAAATGGAACATAAAATCCCTGATCTGGATCTGAAATTAACTGAAATTGAAGATCGTAAAGGGTGGTTAACCGACACCTATACCTTGCGTGGCGTCTTGACAAAAATGGGTTACCAACGCGGGCAAGCAGAAGATGGTGGGAGTTTTACCCATTATGCAAAACACTTCGCCAGTTTAGGTTTTTATGTCTATATCGAATTTAGTGGCAGCTATGTGCCAGAGGAAAATATCCCAGCGGTCTTGTTTTCATTAAGCTTTGAAAAATCACAACAAAGCTCATGGAACCGCAGCTATATCGAGTTAAAAGATATCCCACCTATCTTATTAGCTGAAAGCTATGCGGATTATTTAAAAGTTGCGGATGCGTGTGCAGGTTTTGATCCCGAGTGGGAAAAGAAAACACCTTGGTAAGTGGGTTTAACGTAGGATTTTAGAATGACTAAAAATAAAACAACAGAAGGGAATATTCTGCGTGAAAGCGCAGAAATTCGTTTTGCCGATGAATTGGCACGTTTAACCGAAGCGGATAAACAGAACCCGAAACCACAAGGGTGGTTGCGCTCACCTCGTGTTGTTAGGCAATTTATCTTAGGTGATGAATCACTCAATATTTCTGCAAAATTTTTCGGTGATGATGCTTTAGTTGACCGTGCAATTGTGACGTTATTAGGTAAACAAGGGTTAATGTTAGTCGGGGAGCCTGGGACGGCAAAATCCATGTTATCGGAGTTATTAGCTGCTGCAATTAGTGGTGATTCAGGTTTAACCATTCAAGGAACCGCAGGTACAACTGAAGATCATATTAAATATTCATGGAATTATGCATTGCTACTCGCTGAAGGCCCGACAGAGAAAGCACTGGTTAGCTCGCCATTATATCAAGGTATGCAAGAAGGTAAAATTGTGCGTTTTGAAGAGATCACGCGCTGTCCCCCTGAAATTCAAGATGTACTGGTTAGTTTGATGTCAGAAAAGCAAATGATGATCCCTGAAATGAAAGACAATGCACGGATCAGCGCGAAGCAAGGGTTTAACTTAATTGGTACAGCAAACTTGCGTGATCGCGGCGTTCATGAAATGTCATCAGCGTTAAAACGTCGATTTAATTTTGAAACGGTACGGCCTATCCAAGATCCCGCATTTGAAATTGAGCTGATCAATAAGCAATTAACCGCAGAGTTAGCTGACCTCAATGGCCAAGTAACTATCCCAAGCAACGTGATCGAGCTGTTAGTTACCACGTTCCAAGAATTGCGTTCAGGAAATACCAAAGATGGGGGCAATATTAAAACGCCAGACGCGGTGATGTCGACAGCTGAAGCCGTTAATATTGCTTATGCATGTGCACTTGAAGCCCATTACTTAGGTGATGGCACACTCAATGCAGGAGCAGTTGCACGCCAGCTTATTGGCGTGGTTTTAAAAGATAACGCAGACGATATCAAACGGATGTGTTATTACATTGATAATGTCGCGAGAGAAAGGGCGAAACATAGCCAAGAGTGGAAAGCCTTTTTTGATGCTTCGAGGGCATATTGGCAATAAATTTTCATAACAAGGGTAGAGCCACTATGGTTCAACCAACCCTTCGTCATGATGACTGAATCAGTACAAGGCCATTCAAGACGAATAACCCTTAGGGAAATCAGCGGTGAGCTTGCTATCTATACCTTTACCAAAACGCATTGAAAATGCATTACACGACAGGCAACAACTTGAATCAGCCGGTATCTACTTTGCACCTATTCGGCATCATAGTCCTGCATGTGCATACAGCACGTTGTCGTTGATTGAACACATCGAACCTGACTATGTTTTAATCGAGGGGCCCGATAGTTTTAATGGGCTACTGGCGAGCTTATTACATCATGATACCCAGCCACCTGTCGCTATTATGGCACAAACAGAAGTAAAACCCGCACAGGTAGAAGATAAAAGTGACACTGTCACTCGATCTGCTTATTTTCCTTTCTGTGAATATTCCCCTGAATGGCAGGCATTACAAATCGGCCAGCAACACCAAGCCCAGTTGCGTTTCATTGACTTACCATGGACAGCGCAAGTTAATGAAGACGAAGCCAATGATTTGCAATCTCAAAGTTTGCAGAAAGAGCGCTACTTAGCCCATAGCCTATTTATTAGCCAGCTTGCGAAGAAAAGTGGCTGCCGTGACCATGATGAATTATGGGAACAAATTTTTGAATTGCGGGCGATTGAACAACTCGCGGATTGGCAGACATTTTTCATGGATAGCTTTATTTGGTGTGGATTGGCACGACTTGATTATGAGCCCCAAGTCCTTGAATCAGAAGGCTCCATTCAGCGTGAACACTATATGCAAGCACATATCCAGACTATTAAAGCCCAGCACCCACAAGCTAAAATTGTGGTGGTGACGGGAGGATTCCATACCCTTGCACTTCTTGAAGGGTTAGAAGAGGCTCGCAATCAACAATTTAAGCTTTCTGCGGCACAACAAAAAACGTTTATTCAACAACAAAAATTGGGCGAACAAGACAAAGCTTGGTTTATTCGCTATAGCTATGACAAACTCGATGCATTAAATGGTTATGCATCTGGAATGCCATCACCTGCATTTTACCAACAATCATGGTTGTCATTATTGCAGCAGCGCCAAGCGCAGTTGACAGGCGATAGCCAGCCTACGCAAGCTTATCGGAACCGTTTAGGTGTTGCCTATCTTTCTAAAGTTGCGAATGTCTTACGTGAAAAGCAATTTGAAGCGGCTCCTGGGTTTTTATCGGTTAAACTTGCTGCAGAGCAAAGCATTCGCCTTGCCGTCTTTCGTGGGCATGCAGGCCCTGGGCGTTATGATCTGTTGGATGGGTTACAAAGCGTTTTTATCAAAGGTAGCTTAGATGAAAGCCAAATTGAACTTTGGCAGGAAATAAAAACCTGTTTTTCCGGCTTTTTACTCGGAAAAATTCCCAAAGGGACAGCAACACCTCCGTTAGTCACTGAAACTTATGAAATAGCAAAAAGCTTTCGTTTCAAACTTGATGACACATTAACTAAGGTGAGCCGCTTAGATGTTTATCGTAACCAACAACATCGTGCGCGCAGCCGATTTCTGCATTTATTAGCATTTCTTGATATCCATTTTGCTAAGCTTCTGTCTGGGCCAAACTTTTTGTCTGGTAACCAAATGGATTTATTATTTGAAGAATGGCAATACGCGTGGACGCCCAATGTTGAAGGGGAATTGATTGCATTATCGGAAAAAGGAACGCAATTAAAAGCTATCGCGTTAGCCCGTTTGTTTGAAATGGAAAAAAACTTAGAACAACAAGGGATTAGTCGCTCTAGCCAAAGTGCAGTTGCACTCCTTATGCAAGCCGCATTAATTGGGTTACATCAACGGACGCCCGCATTATTTTCTTTGTTGGATGGTTATATTCAGCAGGATACAAAGTTTGAATCATTGATTGCTTGTGGCCATAAACTGGTTCATCTATGGCGTGGGCGCCAATTCTTTGATATTGAAGATGGTTTTGCTATTGAGGCGCGTTTAGATGCCTTATTACAACAAGCATTTTATTGTTTTGCACAAATTACACAAGGGGATGAACAGCAGCAAGAGCTGCATTTTTCAGCATTACTTTCTTGCCGTGAATTAATCACTTTTATGCCTGAAATTAATAAAAACCATGACTACACCAATGATTTTTATCAGGCATTAGACCGTTGTGAAGGTCAGTTAAACCAGACACCTCTTTTAAAAGGCGCAGTGGATGCTTTGCGTTACCTTGGGGCGAAAATTGATGAAACCGTCCTGACAGATGAAATTAGGCGCGCGTTCAGCACAGGCAGTGATCCTGAAATGGCAATTGGCTATTTTATCGGTGTGATGCGAACCGCACCAGAGTTAGTCTTACGAATACCATTATTAATTGATATGTTAAATCAGTTGCTTAGTGAATGGGATGAAGGGCGTTTTATTCAGGTGTTACCTGATTTACGGTTTGCGTTTAGCCAGTTAACGCCTAAACAAAATGCACAAATGGCACAATATGTGGCACAAGACTTGGCGATTGAGGCAAAAGAACTCACATTGCACCAAACAGAATTTAATGAACAACAGATGATGGAAGTGATTCAACTCGAACAACAATTACAGAGCCAGCTGATTGAACTAGGGTTACAGGATTGGTTTGCGCGTGCTCAGGATGACAAATAATGAGTCATAAAAATACGACATTAACCCCTGAACAACTTCAATTGGCTAAGCGCTGGCGCTTAGTACTCGGGCAATATGCTGATAACGCACTGGGCCAAGCCACCTTTAGTGCTGAAGAGTTGAAAATAGAACGTTCTTTGGATTTTTTATATCGCCGAGAATACCAACGTCGAGGTTTAAAACAAGAAGCTGGGCGCCACGGCTCCTTAGATGCTTCCCAATTAACGGCGGTTAACTGGTTAAATCAAGCACGTAAATTATTTCCTAATAGTACCTTTGAGCGGATGCAATCCCAAGCGTTAGAACGTTATGAGATCAGTAGCTTACTAAAGGATCCGCAGGCGCTCAATGCCATGGAACCGACAAAATCCCTCGCAAAAGCCTTGTTAAGCTTACGTGGGAAAATGAATGAAGAAACCCGTGATGCTGTTAAAAATATTATACGTAAAGTGGTTGATGATATTTTAAGTCAAATGCGTAACCAATTTCGTCACGCATTAACAGGGCGGCGTAACCGTTTTCAACGTTCACTGATCCCAAATAGTCGTAATTTTGATTGGCGAGGGACTATCGCTGCCAATTTGAAGAATTACGATAAGCAAAATCAACGGTTAGTTATCAAAACACCTCATTTTAATTCTCGTCAGCAACAGCATTTACCGTGGGATGTGATCTTGTGTGTGGACCAAAGTGGCTCAATGGCGAGCTCTATTATGTATGCCGCTGTGTGTGCGAGTATATTGGCAGCATTGCCGACAGTGCGCGTCTCTTTAGTGATTTTTGATACTCAAGTGGTAGATTTAAGCCATCTTGCGCATGATCCCGTTGAAGTGTTAATGACCGTACAACTGGGTGGCGGAACAGATATCGCTAAAGCCATGCAATATTGCGAAAGCTTAATACGTAACCCAAAACGTACCGTGATTAGCTTAATTAGTGATTTTGAAGAGGGTGGCGCGCTGAATCATTTACTCAATTGCACACAGCGTTTGCATAGCCAACAAGTGAAATTATTAGGTTTAGCTGCGTTGGATGACGAGGCACTCCCTGTTTATGACCCTGAAATTGCCCAAAAACTCGCAGATAGAGGGATGCATGTTGCGGCATTAACACCGGAACATTTTGCGCAATGGTTAGCAGAGGTCATGCAATGAGTTGGAAAAACAGTTACCTACAGTATGACGACGACGCGTTAGTCGTATTTGCGAATGTGGGGTTACTCAGGCGCGCACGCAAAGACGTTGAAAACCAAAAGGTTAATCCAACGGACTTAGACCTTGGAACATTCACGAGTGATGGGCAATGTGTTTCTTTAGATGCGCAAGGGATCCAAAAAGCCACTTGCGATTGTCCAGCAACGGGATGTTGTAAACACATTTTGGCAGCAGTTTTGTGGGTTCAATCGAATACAGCCGCAGAAATGACTTCAGCAGAGCCGCTAGTCAGTGAAACGGTATTAAGTGAATTATTAGCATTATTACCAGAAGACCTAATCAAACAAACATCGAAACCTGATGTTCGTTTAGCGTTGAAATTTATGCAGCAATGGCAAGATAAAGAACTGGTTTATGAAGCACAATCTAACCAATTAAAAATTGGCCTACCAGAATATGATGAGCCAATTATTTATATGCGAGGTAGCGGTTTGCAGGGCATGATTTCATCAATACCTGAAAAACAAAAAAATGCAGTTCATCTCGCTATTATTGCAAAATTAATGCTTCAGCATGGCCAACAATGGCAATGGCCAGAGGAGATAAGCGTAGGTCAAACTCATCAACAAGAGCTTACCCAAGATGACAAAATGGTGATGGGTTCAGTCGACCAATTCATTCAGGATATGTTACGACAAGGGCTATCGCATATTAGCCAAAGCAGTGCTAGCCAGTTGCAATTACTGAATATGTCAGCACGTGCGGAAGGGCTGCCTCGCTTAGCCAATTATATGAAACGCCTTAGCCAGCAAGTTAAGCGCCTAGCCGACAAACATTTTACGATGGATGAAGGGCAAGTTTTACGGTTAATTGCTGAAATATCTGCTTATATGCATCAATTATCAACAGCCAATGAACATCAGCTTATTGTACTCAAAGGGTTACAAAGACGGCAGTATACCGACCAACCCATAGAGTTTGATTTGTTGCCTATCGATGCGAACTGGTGGAAAACAGATAGCGGTGCGATCGGTGCTACATTGAGTTTTTGGGATCAACAAAATAAAAAAATTATTCAATGTACACAGGGGCGTGGAAATAGCCTTGACCCGACGTTTAACCGGCAAAATGTTTGGCAAACCTTGGCGTTATGGAAACACACCGCAGAAAGTTTGATGAAAAGCCCCTTTAAATTGCATTCACCAAGGTTATCAGAGGAAGGGAAAATATCAGCCAGCGGTGAAAGCTATGCAGTTAGCGGCAAAGATAAGGGGTTAACAACCGATGATTACCTTAATATCAAAGCTGAATTCGGTTATACCGACTGGCAATCAGCGGCTAACGAATTACCGACATTTATACAAGAGAATAGTTTTTCGCCCATTTTATTGCATATTACTGATTATGAACCGCTCTATTGGGATGAAACAGAACAATGTGTATTGTGGACGGTGATTGATTCACAAAAAAACCGGGCGTTTTTACGGCTAAATTGGCAAGGAAGTGATGACCATAAAATTGAAGAATTGCGTTTTATTACAAAGCAGCAATGGCCAATTTGTGCTGTGACGGTACAGGTGAGCCACTCACAAGAGATGGTTCAGTTAATACCCAAAACATTATGGTTAAAAAAAGAACATGGTATTGAGCTGTTCTATTTAGACTTTGAAAGTACACCGCGTAAGAAACAACGTTCAGGTTTTTTTAATAAAATCATCGAATATATGGCGAAAAAACAGCAAAAAAACCAAGTTTTTGTGCCTGAATTAACGTTGGCTAGTCAGCTTGTTCGGCCGATACTTTCAGTATTAGAAACACAAGCGTGTACAGGAAGGCAACGCTTGTCTCAGACTCAACAAGATGAAATAGCGTATGTTATTAGAACACTTGAGGATTTGGGGGCGCTTTGGTTGGCTAATCAGTTCAAACCTTTGGTGGCTTCTGGCGCCATACAACCCCAATTACTTTTACAGTTAGTCTATTTATGTAGCCATTTTGAACGGTTACAAATGCCATTACCTTTTCAATTTAGCCAATAACATGAGGGGAGGTATTCCCCCATGTTATGTTCAACACAACGTATTATTATTCATTAGATTCAAATGATGCTAAGAATGTCCGTAATAACTGGTTCAACGCATGTTGTTCTTGTTGAGACAATTTAGCGACGAGGCGAGCCTGGTTTTGTGTATGTGCTTCAATAAGTTGGTTAATTAACGTTAGCCCTTCGGGAGTTAACGAAACCAAAAAACCGCGGCCGTCATCAGGGTTAGTATGGCGGCTGACTAATCCCACTTTTTCCAATTGGTCTATTCGGTTGGTCATTGTCCCCGATGTAACCATCAACGTTGATAACATTTCTCCCGGGCTCAGCGTATAGGGAGCACCTGCGCGCCGCAAAGTCGCGAGTACATCAAAGCTTGAACGGTTAAGGCCAAATTGAGCGAAGACCTTTTCCATTTCCCGAGTTAAGTGGAACGCGACATTACCTAGCCGACCAATTAGCCCCATTGGGCTAATATCGAGGTCAGGGCGCTCTCTTTCCCACTGTTGAGTGATTTTATCTATTCTATCCATAGGCAAATAATGGCGGTTATTTATCTTGACGTCAAGGTAAAATGCACATATCTTGACGTCAAGATAAATTAAGAGAATAGAAATATGAATCGTATAACGGTTTTAGGGTTGACAGCATTAGCACCAATTGTGTGGGGAAGCACATACTTAGTGACAACAGAGATGTTACCAGCAGGGATCCCATTAACATTGGCGGTATTACGTGCGTTACCCGCAGGGTTACTATTGATACTTGTGTTACGAAAACTCCCCGAAGGCATTTGGTGGCTGCGGGTAGTGGTATTAGGTGTTTTAAACTTTTCTTTATTTTGGTGGCTATTGTTTATTGCTGCGTATCGCTTACCTGGTGGTGTCGCCGCAACGGTTGGCGCTGTACAACCATTAATTGTGCTATTTTTAAGTCGCTGGCTGTTAAATAACCGTTTATCTGCGGTATCTATTATGGCATCAATAACAGGGGTATTCGGGGTGGCTATACTGCTCTTAACACCGAATGCGGCTTTGGACCCTTTAGGTATTATTGCTGGGTTAGCAGGGGCGCTTTCAATGGCAGCAGGGACGGTTTTGAGTCGTCGATGGCAGCCACCAGTCAGTGCTTTAACCTTTACTTCATGGCAATTAACGGCGGGAGGATTAGTATTATTACCATTTGCCATTATATTCGAGCCGGCTTTGCCAACGTTAAATTCACTAAATTTAATTGGGTTAGGGTATCTCACGCTTATTGGCGGTGCATTAACTTACGCCTTATGGTTCCGCGGACTTGCAATATTAGGCCCAAGTTCAGTGGCGTCGCTGGGTTTTTTAAGCCCCGTGAGTGCGGTGGTTTTGGGATGGTTTTATCTCAACCAACAGCTTAGTACCTTGCAATTTATCGGCATGGTTGTCATTTTACTCAGTGTGTGGGCGAGCCAGCGAGCGGAAACAAGAAAGGTCATTCTAGCTTATCAACGTTAAAGTCAACTCTGTAGGTTGCTCATTGAATGTGATGAGCAACTTTTTTTCCTGTGTTAACATTCATTAGAACATTCAATCAGACTATTAAACAGTGGCTAATATGTTATTTCCTGATGAAGATAATACCGTACAAATTGCACCAGAGGCTTTTTTACTCAAAGGGTTTCTACTGGGGCAAACTGATGCATTATTGCAGTCATTAAACAACATTATTGCAGCTAATCCCTTAAGGCATATGACGACACCAAATGGCTACTCAATGTCTGCCGCAATGACTAACTGCGGTGACTGGGGTTGGGTAACTGATGAAAAGGGATATCGCTATAGTCAACGTGACCCTGTCACTAATGAGCCTTGGCAACCGATACCAATTCCCTTTATTCAATTGGCCATTTCTGCAGCGAGTACTGCTGGCTTTGATCATTTTATCCCTGATGCTTGCTTGATTAACCGCTATGCCGTTGGCGCGGCGATGGCATTGCACCAAGACAAAGACGAAACTGATTTTACTCAGCCGATTGTCTCTTTTTCTTTAGGGTTACCCACAACATTTGATTTTGGTGGAGTAACACGAGATGCGCCAAAAGTTGCTATTTATATAGAGCATGGCGATGTTTTGGTATGGGGAGGCCAGTCACGATTAAATTACCATGGGGTGCGTCGAGTTAAATCAGGTGTACACCCGTTGTTAGGCCCGTATCGATATAACTTGACGTTTAGGCGCTCTCAACCCTGAATTCACCTTTTACAGTATGCCAATTTATCAATGAAATAGACTATGAATGACTTAATATTTAATTTCAGTAGCTTAAATAATATTAATCGTTAAATTTAGTATATGTATAGAAAAAATATCATTGAATAATGAATTGGAACCCCCTATAAATGATGGCTATGAATTAATATAACTAGTTATTGATAGGTAAGTGAATGTATAGCTTTTTAAATGATTATAACGAAATAGCTCATCCGGCAGTTATGCAAGTTCTAAATGATTTATCAGGGAAACGTTTCAAGGGTTATGGCACTGATGAGGTTTGTCGTCGCGTAGCAGATAAAATTAGATTAAGAATAGGCCAGCCTAATGCGGATATTCATTTTTTTAATGGCGGTACAATCACTAACCTAACCACGATTTCCCATGTTTTACGACCTCACCAAGCGGTTATCACCGTAGACAGCGGGCATATCGCAGTCCATGAAACGGGAGCAATTGAAGCAACAGGGCATAAAGTCATCACCGTTGACTCGTTAACAGGTAAATTAGCACCAGAACACATCATTAAGGTGCTGTCTGAGCATAATGATGAACATACGGTCCAACCTAAGCTTGTTTATATTAGTAATTCAACTGAAATTGGTACCATTTACTGTAAAGAAGAGTTAGTTGCGTTACGTGAGGTTTGTGATGCTCATAACTTACTGTTATTTATGGATGGTGCTCGCTTATCTTCAGGCTTAATGTCGAAATATAGTGATCTAACGATTGAAGATGTTGCGCAGTTAACTGATATTTTTTATATCGGTGGAACGAAAATTGGCGCATTAACCGGGGAGATCTTGGTGATTTTAAACCCAGCACTGCAATCTGATTTTCGTTTTAGTATTAAACAAAAAGGTGGGTTACAAGCAAAAGGTTGGTTGCTCGCTGCTCAATTTGAACCATTGTTTAATGATGATTTGTATTTTAAATTGGGGCGTCATCTTAATGAGATGGCAGCACAATTAGCTTCATTTTTTGCTGAAAAGGGATTTCAGTTTCTTGCGCCCGTTGAATCAAACCAGGTTTTCGTTATTTTCCCAGATGCACTGGCGAATAAATTATTAGGGCATTATCAATTAAGTCAAATATGTAAACCGACACCAGAGACGACCTGTATTCGTTTTTGTACCTCGTGGTCAACAACTCAGCAAGATGTCGATAAATTAAAACAAACTTTCCAAACTCTAATTTAGATAATTCATTAACCCAATAAATATTTCCGCTCTTTCGCCTATATTTATTGGGTTTTATTTATCATGATGGCCGTTTATTGATGATTTTACTGAGCAATTATATTGTTGGTACTGATTAAATATCCGTGCCAGCGAAAGGTAACGCAGAGCTAATCTTTCGAGAGTAATAGCCCTGATAACATTATATCTATGGCTTCGACACTTTTCTTTAGTCGCTGTTGACTATCACCTTGTGAGATCCAATAAGCGGCCTCAGCGAGTCCACCATTGATTAAAAAAGCCAATGCATGGGTATCAATATTTTTAATAACGCCATTTTGGGCTAGCTCATGAAGCAGGCGTTCAATTTGTTCAGTACACTGTAAGTTTGATTTAGCCAAAAAATCGCCTAAAACGGCTTTCGCATCCCGCAAAATAATTTGTTGATACTCCGGTTCTAATGCCATTTCTAAGTAGGCGTGACAACGCTGACAAAAACTGTTCCATAGGTCTTCTGTATGGAGAGTAATTGCTTGTAAACGGGCATTCATTTGTGAGTCAATTTGTTCTACAACGGCAGTAAATAAGCCTTGTTTATCACCAAAGTGGTGGTAAAGGGCGCCGCGTGTGAGATTAACGCTTGCTGCTATTTCATCCATTGAGGTTTCTGCATAACCAAGCCGGCTAAAGTGCTCTCGTGCTGTAGTTAATAAATTTGCACGTGTTTCTGCCATTTGAGCTTGCGTTCTTCTTGCCATTAAAAGCCTCTTACATACATAGCGTATAATTATTTACATTCAATGTGTATGATTATATCATGATTATACATACACAAAGTATGTATAATTAAATTTCATTTTGGAGTTCATATGATAGGTCGCTATCAGCAGTTATTTCAGGCAAAAGAAAACCAACGCTTTGTGATAGCGGGGTTACTGGCGCGTTTATCGTTACCGATGATGGGGATCGGGATCATCACCTTGTTAGCGCAACTAAAAGGAAGCTATACCTTAGCAGGGCTTGTTTCTGCAACTTTTGTCTTAACTTATGCGTTGCTATCCCCACAAGTTTCTCGCTTAGTGGATAAATATGGTCAATTTCGCGTCTTGCCGGTGGTGACCGTAATCAGCGTGCTAGGTGTGTTTATTATTATCCTTACCACGTGGTTATCATTACCCGATATTGGCTTATTTATCGGAGCGTTATTAACGGGGGCGATGCCCAGTATGTCTGCCATGGTAAGGGCTAGGTGGACTGCGCTGTATAAAGATCAACCCATACTACAAACAGCCTATTCATTAGAAACCGTATTTGATGATGCCACTTTTATTGTTGGCCCTCCGTTATCTGTCGGGATCACTGTCGCTTTATTTCCTCAAGCAGGTTTACTGGTTGCGGCAATTTTATTAGCCGTGGGAATGGCTTTGTTTATTTCACAGCGAAGCACAGAGCCTAAAGTTGTGGCGCATGACTCTCTTGTACTGGCGAATAAATCAATTATTTCAATGATTGGGTTGCAGTTGTTGATTGTATTAATGATTGCTTTAGGTGTGATTGTTGGCAGTGTGGATATTTTAAGTGTCACGTTGGCTCAATTACAACAGCAACCAGCGATGGCCAGTTTAGTGTTATCGGCCTATGCGATCGGTTCATGTGCGATGGGTATCGTATTTGGCGGGTTAACCTTTAACACACCGTTATCACGCTTGCTATTCCTCAGTGGCTTAATGACGTTTCTTTCTATTGTGCCAATGTGGTGGGTTGTAGGCGTTTATTCTTTGTCTGCTGTGGTATTTATTTCAGGGTTATTCTTTGCTCCGACGATGATCATTGCAATGACATTAGTTGAGAGAATTGTTCCACAGAATAAATTAACAGAAGGAATGACATGGTTACTCGCAGGGTTAAATATTGGCGTTGCGATTGGTGCGATGCTAACGGGTAAAATGGTGGATACCTACGGTCCTTATGCAGGTTATGCCGTCGCAATCTCCGGTGGCGTTTTAGTTTTCATTTCAACGTGGCTGAGCTACTTACGGGATAAAACACAACAAAAAATGGCAATTGAATGTGAGAATTACCATTAAAAACAACGAAAATATAAACCATGTAGTGATAAAATCATAAAAAATAATTTAATGAGGTAATTTCATGCATTCTCCAGTCTTTCGCACTGCCACACTTGATGATGTTGACGCCTGTTATACGATTGAAATCGAATCCTATGAAGGGGATGAAGCGGCAACAAAAGAAAAAATAGCAACACGGATTCAGCAATATCCAGACGGTTTTTTATGTATGGAATTAGCCGGGGAAGTCGTTGGTTTTATTAATTCGGGTTGTGCATGGGATGTTGTGATGTCGGATGAAGAGTTTAAAGAACTCATTGGGCATGATCCACAAGCACCAAATGTCGTTATTATGTCAGTGGTCGTACATCCCAAATATCAAGGTAAAGGCTATTCATCTTTACTGATGAAAAAGTTTATCAATGCCATGAGGGAAATGAATAAAAAAACGATTCATCTTATGTGCAAAGAACGCCATATTGACCTGTATAAGCATTTTGGCTACCAATATGTTAAACCGTCAGAATCTGACCATGGCGGAATGACGTGGCATGAAATGGTAATGAAACTGTAAACCTATTTTCTCAAGCTCGCTATTTTGAGGCAGTCTGAATGAGCTTGGGAGTTTTTCAATACGAAGTATCTAACGTGTAATTTTGTTGTCTGATATGATATCTCATCATAGATAATCACCATTTGGGAAGTAAGAATGATAATTTGGGTTGATGCGGATGCATGTCCAAAAGTAATTAAAGAAGTTTTATACCGAGCAGCAGATAGGGAAAAAGTGCAAATAACATTTGTTGCGAACCAGCGTTTAACGGTACCCCCATCACCTTTTTTAAAAACCTTGCAGGTACCTGCAGGATTTGATGTAGCGGATAATGAAATTGTATTACGAGCTCAAAAAGATGATTTAGTGATCACGGCAGATATCCCATTAGCCGCAGAAGTTATGGAAAAGGGTGCCAATGCATTGAATCCTCGTGGAGAACGCTATAGCGAAGCGACTATTCGTGAGCGCCTTAATATTCGTGACTTTATGGATACCATGAGAGCCAGTGGCATCCAAACGGGAGGGCCTGCAAGTCTAAACCAAAAAGACAGACAACAATTTGCTAATGAGTTAGATAAATGGCTGTTGCAACGTAAGAAATCACTAACGTCATCATAAGCCAGCACATTTTTTGATTTAAGCTCAGAAAATGTGCATAGTAAAACAGAATTACAATCTATACCGTGTCTATAATGGTTAACCTTAAATTTTTGAAGAAGAATGATGGACCCATTACACAGTATTATCATCACGCTATTCTTATTTATACTGACCTTTTTTAATCCTGGAGCAAATTTGTTTATTGTGGTGCAAACCACATTGAGCTCCGGTAAAAAAGCAGGATTAACTTGTGGTTATGGTGTGGTGCTAGGCAATGCCATTTATTCGGGGCTTGGCTTATTCGGTCTTGTCACATTAATGGCTGAATTTGGCTCATTATTTTCACTGATTAAAATTCTTGGTGGCTTATATTTGCTTTATTACGCAGTAAGTGTATTTAATAACAAAACACAACTTAACCTGTCCACCGAAAATACGACGGAACATTTCCCATCTGGTGTCTATTTTAGGCGGGGGCTAATTTCTGATTTATCAAACCCCCAAACCGTTTTATTTTTTATGAGTATTTTTTCAACGACCATTTCGCCATCAACACCATTATGGGCTAAGTTAGTCATTTGGCTGGGAATTGTTATTGCATCATTAATTTGGCGGGTTATTTTATGCCAAACATTCTCTTTAACTTCTGTTCGTAGAACCTATTCACGAGTTCATAAGGTGGTCGGTAAAGGTGTTGGGTTAATTCTAGGAGCGTTGGCAACAAGGTTGATTTACCAAGGGTTCAGCGAATTGGCTATGAAGAAATCACTGTTCTAGATTTACTGATTATGAAGAAATCACCGTTCTAGATTTACTGATTATGAAGAAGTCATTGCTATATAAAATAGCCTCAGACTTTACGATGAGGCTATTTGCAGTGGAATAAAATGAATTTATTGATGCGTTAACCAATGTTCAACTTCTTGATAATTACCGCGAAAAATGATGCGATGTTGTTTTTTACTTAATTGATAGCGATACATTGGGTCGTAATACTCATTCAACAATGGGATTAACCAAGAAAAATGTGTCTGGGTATCTCCGGTTACTTTTTGGTCTGCTAAAGCACGCTCAAGTAAATGCGTCAATTCGATTGTCCGTTGTGATCCTAACCGTTTACGGATGGCAAACAGACCATGATGTAAATAGTCACTATATTCCTGCCAGCCACGCTCGAAACCAAAAGTCGCTAAAAAATCTTGCGTCATACGATCAAAATATTCATATTTTAAACGCTCAAGACGTAGTTCAAAAGGGTCATTAATAATAGCGATTGGCGCTTTTTCCATTTGTGTGCGTAGTTCAAGTGGCAGGCTATTCGCACCAATGGCACGCCCTTCATCTTCCAGTACCCAACGCTGACATTTTTGGGCTTTCTTCAATAGCGTAACTGCTAAATAATTTTCAAAAGTGGCTTGGGTGTGCTGTTGTTGTAATGTACGACCAAACGAAGAGCCACGATGATGTGCGAGACCTTCTAAATCAATTCCGTTCGCTAAATGATGTACGAGAATGGTTTTACCATTACCCGTACAGCCTCCCACTAAAATAATAGGACGTTGAACCAATTCATTAACGGCATCAATTGCTGTTTGTCGTAATGTTTTGTAACCACCATTGATGAGAGGGTATTCAATACCGGCCTCTTTTAACCAAGATTGCACGATATGTGACCGCATGCCACCGCGTGCACAGCAGATATAGCCATTCGTATTTTGTTTACAAGTTGCTATCCACGCAGTGATCCGAGCCATTTTAAGGTCACCACTGACAAGCTGGTGGCCTAATTCAACAGCTTTAGCCGAACCTTGTTGTTTATAGCATGTACCAACAGCTGCGCGTTCATCATCATTCATCAAAGGCAGGTTAATGGTATTCGGCATTGACCCTTGTTGAAATTCGATAGGCGCTCTGACATCGATGAGTGGTGTGTCAGTGGTTAAGATTTGACGAATATTTTGCGAAGAAATGGTTAATTCCATAATAACAGCGAGATTCTTTAAAGTTGCAATGGGGTTACTATACTCTTAATCCTATTGCTTGGCATTAATGTTAGGTTTAAAACGAGGGTTAGTATTTTATTGCGTAATAATGATATATTGTCGTTAGGTATTTTAATATGAGTAAGGGGTAATACGATGAAGATGCTAACGATTCAAGAAATGACCGAAACTCAAAAAATCCAAGTGCGCACGAGACTCGCGCAAGAAAGGAAGAAACTAGGCCGTGAATTAACCAATTCTGAGCAGAGCAAGGTAAGAAAACAAATTATTACCGAAATATCTCAAGAAGTCGAAAAACAAGCTAAAAAACGACGAGCAGAAAAGAAAAAAGATAAATTAGTCCCCAGTGATACAACATACAGTTGGTCTTCACAAAATCACAAAAGAGGGTATCGTTAATTTTTAATCAGAGTGTTCCGCTAGTGATTTGCATTAAGTAATTGTAATTTTATGCAATTCAAATCATTAAAAGACCTCTAAGATGAAAAAGATTGCGTTATTATTCTTGTTATTTAGTAGTTTTGCTGTCGCAAAATCCAATTATCATGGGAAACTATCCCGTAATGATTCTGTTGTTGTGCATGTTTGCGCTTTATCTCCTTTTTCTAATTTCTATGCAGAAGCTGCAATGTCCGAGCAAACAGCACGACACAAAACCTCTCGGCGTTGTGAATTAGGGCAAGGGCAAGGCAGTATTTTTTGTAAAGCTCAAGATGCGAAATGCAGCACCAGTAAATTATCGTTTGGTGATCAATATATTGAAGAAAGCCTAGTTGTTTACGCTAAATCGTGGCAAAAGGGCGATTATATTGAAGTCTTTGACGACATTCCGTATCTTTCCCGTCACCATTTTGCAGATAAAATATCTTCTTATACAATTCCTGATGGTTGGTCAGTACGGTTTTACGAAGGGGATAATTACACGGGCAAATATCATACAGAAATGGGTGGTTCACACAATACGCTGGGATATAGCCAAAAAACGCGCTCAATCAAAATTATGAAACGGCCATAAAGTAAAGGCCAGAGTGTCTGGCCCCGTACTTTCATTCCATAGTACGAATATGGGGGGCAGTTTAAACATATCGGAAATATTAGATACACAAACTTGTTAGTATCTATTTATCTGCAAAATCACATTAATTTTTTCTTTTGCTGGTGGCCTATTATTCTCTTTTTTTATTGGCGGCTAGATTAAAATTAACTTTCTTATTCTGATTACGGATATGTTCTTTAATTTCTTTTTCTAAAAATGGCAAATCACCGGTACAAATTTTATCTAACGTCAGGAGCCATAGGTGAACTGTATGAACACCTTCACGAGCAGATGAGCTATATCATTTCTGGCTCATTTATTTAGCCGCTTTTCTCTATTTACTGATTATGGTATTTCAACAGATAAAAGAAATATTCCAGAATATTCATTTGGGGGAATATCTTTTGTTTTAATTAATTGACTAGAAACCTGAAATTGCTTTTGGGTAAATGCATCAACGCGCAGTGTGGTTTCAGGAGAACCATCAATATTAATTTCTGATTCTAGACCATCTGCAATAAATATAAAATTATCGCCATCAAGCCCAGCAGTCGCTGTAATTTTTACATCGGTTGTTTCTGTACAGCTCACACGAAAATCAGCAGAGACCTTATCACCATTGAGTGAGCTATTCGATAATGTGCCATGATCTAAATAATCAGGTCCGTCGATATTACAACTAATATTGGTTGGGTCTAGCGGGGAACATAATATAATCGGATTATTCGCTGTTTGAGCTATTTGCATCTTTTGGCGATATAGAATCCCTAGGTTAAAACAAAAGCCGACCCCCGGCCTTCTTGGATAAAATTGCCAGCGACCTTGTATTTTTTTATTCAATAAATTGCCTTTTTCTAGCGCTCTGGCAACTTCACTAAAGGTGACGGGTTTTTCATCCCAAGTGCTTCTTTAGGTTAACCTAACTGAATGGGTATCGAAACTAACAATATGTGAGTTTCCTGCGCCATAGTTACCATCTGCATAGGTTCCCCACGAACCAAGTTCAATATCGCAAGGGCAGGAACCGGAAGTTTGCATGGCCATCGGGCGGTTATCATGCTCTAAATCACCACGTAAAATATACCTAGCTTCGATCCAAGCACCATAATCAGCAACAAATTCACCTTGAGCAGCAAACTCGGCATGAGCGCCTTTTAACGATGAAATAAGTAATAAAAGGGTGAAAATAATTTTTTTCATAATATTATTGCCAAATGCGCTATTCATAATAAATATTAAAAGTTGTTGTAGCCGTGAAATCGCCAAGCTGAATACTCTTATTATTAATAGCCTCTTCCTCAGCTAAAATATAGGCTTTAAAGGCAATATCAGTAGGAAAGCTATTTTTAGCATTCACCTGTAATGGGTAATGGGTATTTAATTGAATTTCACCATGCTCATTCATTAATTTAATACCATAACCCGCATTTCTGTTATCGCTATCAATTGCCACGGCACCTTTGATATTCGTATTTTCTATACCAGTAAACGCCATCGAGTAGGAAAAGTCAGGTAAATATTCACAGTCAGAGAGTGTGATAACAAATGGTTGCATAACATCTCTTTTCTTGTAGAGGTCTTTATCATTAACTTCATTAAAAGCCACAATTAAATCAGAATCACTATTGATATTGCAGGGCGTGGCATTCCTCAGTACACCTGAAAAATTAACTTGATCGGCGAATGTAATATTAACTGATAAAAAGCACAGTAGAATAAACATGTGTTTTTTCATTGATATGCTACCGTTAATGTCGCATTTGCAGTAAACGCACCGGCATACACTCGTGCTGAATTCGAACTGTTTTTGACTAAGCTGGCTTTCAGATCTGGTGTATCGCTATCTGAGCGATAAGTATATGTAAAATCTGAGTTTAGTTTTAATGAGCTAGAACCTTGATAAAGTTGTAATGCGATATCATCCTGCTCATTAATTGCCAATAGATCTTTGTCAAAATCAGATGGTGCACCATCAAAGCTAAAAACAACATCAGTTCCAGATGAAATCCCATTGCATTCCCATTCAAAATCAATGTCTTGTATATAAGTTTTTCCATCTTTTGTTGGTACAAGAGCGACCACTAAATCATCCCCAAAATCAATATTAATAGGGCGATTATTGTTGATAACACAAGGTACACCTTCTATTAAACGCCCACTAAAATTTACGGGCACAGCCGATGCCGTATTTATTGTGATGATAAATAATGGTAATAAAAAATGTCTTATTTTCATAATAAAATATCCTAGTGGTATCCTACAGTAAGAGTTGCGGCCGTAGAAAATTCACCACCAACAGGCCGAATTCCATTTGCTAATGCTAATTCAGCAGTTAAAGCAGGTAAGTTTGAGTAATTATCTATGTAATAACGACTCCCGATCACCATAGGTTTATTATCAATGAATAATTTAATATTAAGCCCTGGCGTATCGGAGACATCAAGGCTATTTGTTGTTTCACCTTGAACACCGTCAAAAATGAGATATAGCTCATCGAAATTAGAGTCACAATATAAGTCATAGTCAATGGCTTCTATGTATTTACCTGAATCTATTTGAGATATGACAATATCATCACCAAAATCTACAAAGATGGCTTCATTATCGTTTAAAACACAACCACCGGATAACACATTCACTTTTACCGTGACAAATTTGCCATCAGCCCACGTGAAAGCTGGTAAAAATAATAGTAAATAGAAGCATAGATATTTTATTATTTTAAGCATTAGGTTATCCATCTTTAGTAAAGAATATTATTTTACTGGTTGTGCTTGGCACTGAGTTGCAGAACAATGAAAAGATAAATAAACTTGCCCACCATAGTCATTGATGTAATTAATAACAGGGGTTGTACCGAGTTGCTCTGCACTAATGGATAATTTTTTTTCTCCAAATGGCTCAACATCGATTACTGTAAAATTAGCTAACTTCTCAGCCGACTGGCTCTTTTTAATGCTATTTAAAATAATGAAATAAGGTGTAGGATTTTTTGCATAGACACCATCACTTTTTTTAATCAAAACAAGCTTATTTTGCCATGGTGAATTTCTCATTTCAGTTGAATCCATGACTAACGAAGCTGGGCGATAAAATAATTTGACGCGTGTTTGAAGTGCAATTTGTAATACATTACTTTTTTTACTTGCCGGTGGGATTTCTCGTAAGTTAAAGAAAAATAAACTTTCTCTATCTTGAGGTAATTTCCCAATATCAGGTAAAGATTCAATACGTAGTTGACTAGTTTGCCCTGCATTTATACGCTGAATTGGTGGTAATATCGTAAAGTAAGATGTAAGTTTTTCACCGTTAGCATCTTGTAGCCATCCTTGAGCTAAATAAGGTAACTGAGGGTTTTTATTACTTATAGTTAATGACACGGAGTTGCTATTCCCATCAAAAATAACTCTGGTTCTGTCCATTGAAATTGCAGAATACGCATGAGTTGCTACTAAGCTAGTTAATAGAAAAGTGGATATTTTTTTCATCATGATTGATTACCTTTTAATGAGTTTTATTAATTACAGGGTAATAATAATTTGTCATAAACATTGTGTTCTTCAATATTTTGTGGAAATTGAATAACACATTCAGAACCTTGCCATGAAACAGTCATTGTTTCTCCAGCACGAATACCACCAATATAGGCCTCTCCTTGGTCCCCGATAATACCTATTACCTTTTCGTCTTTATTTTTAATGTCCGAGGCAAAAGGAGGATAACTGCCATCTTTTAGTCGTAATATCACCATTAATTTTAAGCCATAAATAACATCAAAATTACGGTAACCAATCGCTCCCTCTGTTAATGTTGATTGTGTCACTGATTCTGCAACTTCAACGTTTTTTGGTAGTTGGTTAATATCGATAACTAAGTTACTTTTATAGTAACTATTTAAATCAGGTATAATTGCTGTCCCAAAACGATTAGAGCGTATATGGCTGCCGTTATATTTAATAGGAACGTCTTTAACACCGTTTGTATCAACAAGAATACGGGTTCCACCTAATGCAGTGATAGGGTGCAGACCAACTCCATAACCCGTTAATGTCATTCCACCTTGTAATGTAGATGAGACATTCATTGAGCTATTACTTATATAGTTAAAGCTAGAATTAAAATCAGTACTATTCCCTTTATGGGAGTAATATCCACTAAGTAAAGCACTATGTCTGTTGTTACCGACACTGAGTGATGCGTTATTTTTTGCATCAATTCGGGTATTTGCAGTCAGTTTATTTGTATTGTCATTCTTTCCGTTATAGGTTGAGTAGTTAATATTTGTCCCACTGGATAAAGGAACTGAAATACTCATGTAGGCACCATTATCATGGTAACTCTGCATTTTACTGCTAAAAACATTAATGGATAGGCCGACATTACTGAACATTTCTGTATCTGAGTACTTTGAAAATGTTAGGTTGTATCGATGGCTATTTGGCCTGTTCCAATAAGTTTGGTGATTATAGCTTAAATTCATCGATGAACGCCAATCAGTAAAATTTTTACTTATCGAAGCGGTATACAAATTTTTATTAAATCCAGTATAAATTAACTCCTGATCATTATTATAATTAATGAAGTCTGTCATCGTCATAAACTCACGATCAAGGACTCGTTGTGTTGATAACATCAGCTGACTATTTTGTTCTTGAATGCTTTTAAAATAATCGATTTTAATCGATTTCCCTTTACGTGCTGATTCAGAGTTTATTGATGTAATCGATTGACTCAAAGAGGTTGATATAGCGCCAGCTTGAGACAAGTCTCGACCAATACCGATAGAAAAGGAATTGTAGTCATGGCTATTTATTGCTCCGCCAAAAAGAGACCAACCATTATTAACTCCCCAAGATATTTCGCTTTGTGCAAATAGGTCACCATCAATATGGTGTGCTAAATCTGTTGGTCTTCCGGCACTAATTTTATAACGAATAGCTCCAGGACGAGATAGAAAAGGGACGTTTGTCGCTTCAACTTCAAATTCAGAGATACGACCATCACTTTCTTCCACGGTGACCTGTAAAGTCCCTGAAATACCACTATTCAGATTTTGAATTCTAAATGGCCCTGCAGGGACTAAACTTTCATAAATAATACGCCCATCTTGACTGATTTTAACAATCGCATTTGTTTCAGCAAACCCCGTAACCTCTGGGGCATAAGAACGCAGATTGGGTGGAAGCATATTATCATCAGACCGCAATGCTACACCGGTATATTTAAAGCTATCAAACAAATCAGACTGTAGATAATCTTCACCAACAATCAGCTTTGCTTTTAAGCCTCTTACTGCGCGGTAGGCATAAATATTGTTCCATTTTAATTCTTTTACATCTTCGGCTCTGCTTGTTTGAATATGATTATAGGTTCCTTGCCAATGACCACGAACTCGCCAGCTCTGTAAATTAGCACCAATAACACCTAATCCTGAAAGATATATTGCATCGCTTGCATGATTGTTTCCAAGATTATGGTTATATTGTGATGTCAAACTGTAATCTGAAATAATGCCAGTGACGCCATCTTCCCATCGTGAGGCTGGCTCCCAATCAAAAGTTGAATATTCCTGATACATTTTAGGAATATTAATTGTCAATGAGTTGTTTGACAGCTCAGGTTTTACAGTCATTCCCGATAAGCTAGCCATTACTAAGCAATTTAATTCATCGATTTCTTGCCATTTTAATGAGCTTAGTGCCGATTTATTTAGGTTGAATTTTTCAACAATATTAGGTGTTAAGCAAGCTTCTGATTTTTCATCGCCTAAGTTTACAATATGAATTTTTTCTTCGGGTAAATACGAGTTATTAATGTAAATTTTAAAGGGATAAATTCCTGGAACAATATATAAATCACGGGAAAATACCGCTAGGTTGATATTTTGTCTATCTTCAGCATTTAAAATATTAACATTGAATTCAATGTCATCTTCATCTGCAAATGAGATGAAACTATATACTATAGTGAATGACAGAATTATTTTTTTCATAATAGCAGCATAATTTATTTCAAAAAGCACAGAAAATACCATGTTATTTTTCTTCATTGCTATGCCTTTATCTTATTAAGCTGAGGCAACGATTTATCATTACCTCAGCTTATTGCTATCGATAATTAATTTAATTATATGAAAGCACGAAATCAGTTACTGCTTGAAATTCTCCTGGTACAATTTCAACGGGATCTTGTTGGCCTGTTGGCGTACCTAAACCTTTCACATATGCCGCAAACTGTAATGTATTTGTTTGCTCTTGCAATTGGTGACTAGATTTAGTTGTTTCATTTAAAACGATTGGTGAGTTATTGCTATCAACTATTTGAATACCAGCACCAGATGCAGTTCCTGTAATTGCTAATAGTGACTTTGGCTCATTTGTTGCCGCAGCACCGGTAAAGGTGACATTAACAGACTGCTCGGTTTCTAGCGTACAATCAATTAATTTAATATCAAACATAACAGGTGAAGATTGGCCATCTGATTTACCATTATTACTTAATACTGAATCCGCAATTTGACCCAAATCGACAGTTTGGTCTAATGATGCAGGGTCAATAGAGCAGGGGGCACTAATAATGCTACCAGTAAATGTAACTTTACCACTACCATGATTCACAGGGGCGGAGACAGCGCTGAAGCTTATTACGCTTGTTAATGCAATACTTATTATTGACTTCGTAAATGACATAGATAATTCCTCTATTAAATAGAAACTAAATTTTGAATAAAATATTCAAATATCCCTTAATTCAAAAAGGGAGAAGGGAGTTAATAACCAATATTAAGCTAATTGGCATGCATAAATACTATATATACACCAATGCTAAGTAAAGGCAATCAATCCTATCGAAATTGTGTTTTTTGATAGGTTTCTATTTTTTATTGCCTAAAAGTCACTCTTTTAAATTATTAAACTCCTTTTAAATCAGATGGTTGGTTTTTTATAAATATATTTTTAATATTAAACCTTTTTAATAGTAGAAAGTACTTACTTTCATTTTGTTACAGTTTTAATATGAAATTTATATTTATTACTGCAATTTTGAGTAATGCAATTTCCAAATATTCAAGCGATAAAGGTTATTATTTTGAAGAGCAGGGGAGTTAATACGCTAAGAATGGGTATTAAGTATAAGTGATTTTTTGAAGGTAATTAATTCATATTTCCGGTGCAGCTTTCATTCCTAAATATAAGACACTTCTTAATGATAGAGAAATCGAAGCCTATGATTATAACTTAATTTTCAATTAACTTGAAATTATAATAAGTATTATTACCTAATTGCATGTGAACATCATCATAAATAACCAAAAAATTTATTACCGAAGAGCACGATCATGTATGTCTATTTTCCCATGGTAGCTAGAAAATGATTGTTATCCTATAAATAATTCCGTAGTATTATTAGTAGTTGTCACTATCCACATCGTGGGTATATTGTTTCCGATGTAAAGATGATTATGTGAATGATTATTACATCAATTATTTATGAGATCTTTACATGCTAAACTCATCTTTCTTTACTCGTTTTCGTAAACTGCCGAATCGTGCCTTGCATATTCTAGTCCCCTTTTTTTTATCACTGATTATGAGTGGGTTAGTTTCATTTATTAGTACATTGAAAAGTATAGGCTTTGAAAATCATCTCGTGCTTACTTGGTTAACGGCTTGGATGATTTCGTGGGCGGTGGCATTTCCTGCAGTTCTAGTTACGCTGCCATTAGCCCGGAAGTTTTCATTGCTATTTGTTCGACTAGACTAATGATCGATGTATTATTGAAAATCCCAACAACTTAAATAAATCTTGGTAAGAGTTATCGTGCCAGTTGAACGATAACTCCCTACTTTATCAGCATTTCGATAGTTTCATCTTGCGTTGGCTAGCGATTTCTTACTGCTTTATCGCTATCAGAGTTTTCAGTTGTATTTTTCATGATTTATAGTCAACGACTAAATGGCAGGTGGTTTTATAAGGGATTAAGTCTGTATTTTTATTTTCTATCCAATCTATGATTAATTGTAATGCCCCTGGTGAGTAAGCTTTACGCCCAGACCATAGAAAGTACCATTGATGTAATATTGGCCAATCACTCTCTAATTGATAGTTAAATTCAGGTGCACGAAGTAACCCATGACTCGCGTTCGGAAAAACAATGATATAGGCTTGATGATTAGTATCTAATGCGGATCTATAACGGCAGGCATTTAACTGTGCATCCACATTCATATCATCATTACCCCAAACAGCTAATATGCGGCCATTCATTTTAGTTAGAGAAGCGGATGAGTCACTTAAATAGTTTTTGACAACAAAGCTAAATCGATCCGTGCTCATCTCATTGCGATGATTCGGGTTTTTTGTGCCATTTTCCCCAAAAATAGCATCATTTTCTTTTTGTTCTTTCGCTAATAATTGTGAAATTTCCTCTGAAGTTTTACCTTGCTTAGCATAACGAAGCCCTTGGTAGAATTGCCCTTGTTCACGCCAATTAACGGCACCACCAATAATAACGGAAAATGCTGGCTGTGAATGGCTTGCTGCGATAGGGATAACCCATCCTGCTTGGGAAAAACCGAAAAATCCTACTTGAATGTTAGGGTAGCGTGATTGCATTAAATGCAGAGCGATAATTGCTTCTTCTGCACGGTCACCCATAGATTGGTACAACCAATTTCCTTGACTATGGCCTATACCGGCTTTATCCCAAGAAAATATAGCGATATTATTATCTAGCAGCGTATTAAATAATGGGTTATACCCATTATTTGAAAAGCGGTCTTGTGGGCCATCACCATGAATGATCACTGCAATTGCAGATGGTTGCTTGTTTTTAGGTAAAAGTAGGGTACCTGATAAATTGTTCCCTTGTGATATAAACGTTATTTCTTCTTCAGTCGCATTATCGAAATCAAAATCATCAAGGTGACTAGTAAAAAATACGATAAGGCTAAGTAAACATAGTGATGCAAGCAATCCAATAATAATGCGACCACGAGTATAACGTTTCATTTTATTATCCTTACCAATTTATCTTTATATCATCATAACAAATGATATGGACCAACCTAATCCATGAATGCTATGAGTTAATACAACGGCTTTCCATTAGTACTGTGCGACTTTGGGCATTTGGCATGTTGATAGGAAATACTGATATGCACCATGGTAATTTATCATTTATTAGTAGCCATGGTCGTCCATATCAGCTTGCGCTTAAATCGGGGCGGTGAAATCGTAAACTCACTTCGAGTGGCAACGCTACTCGATTTCGTGAAAGGTGTATTAACCTGTGGGGTACCATAATGCCTAAACCTTAAACATCATTAAGGTAGATTTAAGGCTTAAGTGGATATTTGTTATGCATGATTGTGGTCATTAGTGAGGCGTTAATATTATCTTTGCTTTTAACGTCGCGAATTACACCATGGGTCATTAGAATATGCTCCCGTATTATCAATCGAATTGTTTTCTATCATATCCAAATAGAGTAACTCAACTTCAGTTCTTGCCCATGGCGTGCGACGAAGAAACTTTAAGCTAGATTTAATACTTGGATCTTTGTTAAAACAGTTTATTTTTATAATGCGTCCAAGTTGGCTCCAACCGTATCTATCAACCAATGCATTAACTTGCATTTCTAGTGTAACTCCATGTAAAGGGTCTTTCGATTTATATTCACTCATTACGGCATATCCGAAGCATAGGCAGGTTATTATTAAGCGCATATAAATAAGCTGAATACCAATCTAAGTCAATAGGGTGTTAACAATGACTGAACGAGCAAGGCCTATTTTGCTTTGATATTCTATTTAACATAATATGCATTATGCGAATCTAAGTGTGAAATGAAGAAATACAGCGTTTTGGCTGGTTAATCGTGTTGTTTCTTTTTTGGTTCTAAACCCAATTCGACTTCATAAATCTTCCGTTTTGCAATGACTTCTATGGGTTCTGCAATTGCTCTGATATCTGTTAGTTCCCATGCTAACCAACCTAATTCATAATATGATGCACAAGCTGCTGCCATATCACTCTCGATAAATGGTCTGACTTTATTGACCTTGACGATTGCAACTGCCTTACCCATTTCTTCATCATCGTCGCTTAACAGGTAACGTGAATTTTCGACGATTAACAATTCTTCTTCTGCATCTATGTTTGGTGGCCATTTTCTAATTTCTAACGTTTTTTCACCCAATGCAATTTTCTGCCCACTCGGTCTAACTATAGATATCGCTTTCATATTCTATTCGCCTAAATAAAAATCATCAGTTAACCATAAGGTAGCCAATACTGAATGATAAATCCTATCAATGTCTTACCAATAAGCTAATACGTTATTTGATAGCAAATTTTAATAGTAAATGAAGTATCTAAAATGCTAAACCACAGATTACTTAACTGATTTTTTTGATATTTTGCCTCTTTGTGCTAAATAAATTTTGGCAATATGCTACGGGTATTCCCACAAAAGTTATTGACCGACGTTTGATGCCAAACAAGAATATGACGGTGCATTACTTCTATAATTACCTGCTAATTTACTCATATAGATGTGGTCACATGGCTTACAAACTGAATCTTAACTGGCCTGAATTTTTAGAAAAATACTGGCAGAAAAAACCCGTTGTATTGAAAAATGCATTTCCTGATTTTGTCGACCCTATCACACCGGATGAACTGGCCGGCTTGGCCATGGAGCCGGAAGTTGACAGTCGCCTAGTCAGCTTTATTGATAACAAATGGGAAGCGAGTCACGGCCCGTTTGAAGATTTCAGCGAACTAGGCGAAAAAGGATGGTCACTACTGGTACAAGCAGTCAACCATTGGCATATGCCGGCGGCCGAACTGGTGAAACCGTTTCGTGTACTGCCCGAGTGGCGTCTTGATGATTTGATGATCTCCTATTCTGTGCCTGAAGGTGGTGTTGGACCACATATTGATAACTATGATGTTTTCATCATCCAAGGTATGGGACGCCGCCGCTGGCGTGTGGGCGATGCCCTACCGATGCGTCAATTCTGTTCACATCCGGCATTATTACATGTCGACCCATTTGAACCGATTATTGATGTGGAAATGGCGCCAGGAGATATTCTGTATATTCCGCCGGGATTCCCTCATGATGGTTTCACTTTCGAAGATACCATGAACTATTCTGTCGGCTTTCGCGGGCCGACTGGACGCGATCTGCTGAGCAGTTTTGCAGACTATGCGCTGGAACAGGATTTGGGTGGCATAAATTATGGCGATCCTGACCTCACGGTGACTAAAAATACAGGCACCATGAAACCTCATGAGGTTGAACGTCTACGAGGTATGATGATTGAAATGATCAACAAGCCGGGTGATTTTGAACAGTGGTTAGGCCGTTTTGCAACGACACTACGTCATGAGCTGGATATTGCGCCTCCGGAACCACCATACCAACCAGAAGAAGTGCTAAGTGCGTTAAATGATGGCCAAAAACTGATCCGACTGAGCGGCTTGCGTGTGATGTGTATCAATGAGCACTTTTTCGTGAATTCTGAAGGCTGGATTACCACAGAAACAAAGGGTGCGGATGCATTGTGCCAGTTTACGGAAGTCGACAGCAATGAACTCGGTGAAGCACTTGAGAGCCCCGCTTTTATCGCGCAATTAACCGAATTTATCAATCAAGGATATTGGTATTTCGAAGAATAAGTCGCACCTACCCAACAAGATAAAACACCTACTGATGGGTGTTTTATCCCTTCTGTCCTTGTACTTTTGTCAGCTTTTAGGTTTTATCTGTTATCTAATAAAAGTCAAATAAGCTAGTTTTAGTCATTATCTTACTTAGCGGCACTTATGATTGGAGTTAAAAATGACAGTTCCTACTCGGCTGGTCAGCGGCTTATTATTCGCAACACTTTTGGCTTCTCAACACGTACGTGCTGATGCTGAAACAAAATTAAATCAAGATGTTAAACTAAATCATGCAACTGTGTTTTTACGCGGTGCTACCTTGGACAATAGTGTGACACTGTCACTTAATAAGGGGCAGACTGAGGTTGTTCTTACAAATATAGCAAGCAATATTGACGCTCAAACACTCTCAATTGACTTTGATAATAGTGATGTGACTATTCGTTCTGTAAATGTACAAAATGTGGCAGTTACACCTACATACCCTGCCAATATTGTTGAATTACAAGAACAACAAAAGGACTTAGTTCAGCAAGTTGAAAACTTAAATATTGCAATTAAAGTCGGTGAAGAACAATTAAGCTTATTGAAAGATCAGCGCTTTTTTGGGGAAAATAACACGCAATCATTAGAGCAATCCTCTCAGAAGTTAGACTTTATACGTCAACAAATGACTTCAATACTGCATGAACAACAAAAACACCAATTAGCGATTGATAAATTAGAAGAAAAACTTGCGATATTGCAAACGCAGATCGATGAAAAAATGCCTTCGTCTGTTGGCCAGCAAACTCAGATTGTCATGTCGGTCGATGCGGCTAAACCAACCACTGCACAGCTTCAATTGTCCTATTTAACGCCTGATGCCGCGTGGTCACCGAGTTATGACATTCATAGTCAGGACGTTGGGTCGCCAATCACCCTCACGTATAAAGCCAATCTAATTCAAAATACAGGCATTGATTGGGAAAAAGTCAATTTGACCTTATCGACGGTTAACCCATCAAAAAATATCATGCCTTCTGTTTTACAACCCTGGCGCTTATCCGTTTATGATGATAATGCTCAAATAGCGCGTCAGGTTCGAATGAGGATGCCTGCAGCCCCTGTGGCAATGTATGAGGAAAATGGTGTTAGTGAGAAGAAAAAAACAATCAGTTCGGGTGTATCAGACTTTGTTACAACGTCTAATAACGGTATCAATTTAAATTATCAAATCGCCCTGTCTTATTCACTAAAAAGCGCGAACAAGCCGAATACGGTTACCATCAAACAACAAAATCTCGATGTAAAATACAAATATACCACCACGCCAAAACTGATTGAAGAGGTGTTCTTACAAGCAGATATCGACAATTGGCAATCACTTAACCTATTGAATGGAAATGCTAATATTTATTATGGTAATACTTATATCGGCAACTTTATGATTAATGCAAATCAATTGGTTGATACATTGCGAATTCCTTTTGGTGTTGACAAGAGTATTCAAGTTTCCCGCGAACCAAATGAAAAAATAAAGAAAAAACCGAGTTTTATGGGATCAACAATCCAACAAACAGAAAGTTACTTGGTCAAAGTAAAAAATATGCATGCGAAACCAGTTGAATTAACGGTTTATGACCAAATTCCGCTAAGTGAGGACAGTGAGATAAAAGTGTCTGAAATAGAGGATAAAAGCGCAGTCACCAATAAAAGTACCGGCGAAATAGCCTGGGATATTACCTTAGAGCCTAATGAAGAAAAGCAAATTTCATTCAGTTATACATTGAGCTATCCAAAAGATAAGCAAATCTTGGGGTTATAACAATTTTTGTAGTTAATGTTAGATAGCGTTAAAATAAACCCACGCTAACATGACAATAACAACTATGAGGTTTCCATGATTATTTTAGTAACAGGTGCTTCTTCTGGTTTTGGTGAATCAATTGCCCGTAGATTTATCAAACATAATTACACCGTTATAGGCACTGGGCGCAGAACAGAGCGTTTAGACGCTCTCCATCAAGAATTAGGGGATAAATTTTACCCGTTAACATTGGATATCCAAGACAGAAAAGCCATTCATGATGCCATTGCCAATTTGCCTGCACACCTCAAAAATATCGATGTTTTAGTTAATAACGCAGGTTTAGCATTAGGCTTAGAACCTGCATTTAACGCCAATCCTGATGATTGGGACGTTATGATTAATACAAATACCAAAGGTTTAGTGAATATGACCTATGAGGTATTGCAAGACATGGTTGCGAAAAATCACGGTCATATTATTAATATTGGTTCTACTGCGGCAAGTTGGCCTTACAAAGGTGGTAATGTTTATGGTGCAACCAAAGCCTTTGTGAAACAATTTTCACTTGGTTTACGTGCTGATTTACAAGGGAAAAAAATTCGAGTTACCGATATTGAACCAGGCTTAGTGGGTGGCACAGAGTTTTCAAATATTCGCTTTAAAGGGGATGACGATAAAGCAGCTAGTACTTATCAAGGCGCAGATGCTCTGACCCCTGAAGATATTGCTGAAACAGTGTATTGGGTTGCCACGCTACCTGCTCATATGAACGTAAATACATTAGAATTAATGCCTGTTTGCCAAACGTTTGCAGGTTTAACCGTACATAAACAACTTTAAATTTTAGTACTATTCTATACAGACGCACTAGCACTTTTTTGGCTATACTCAGATTATCGGTCCTGTTTAGTAAGGAATTACCATGAATTCACACAAAATGTTGAAAACTGGCTTAACTGCGATATGTTTTTGTCTCCCTCTACTTTGGGCTACGTCGTCTTCTGCTGCACAGTCGACAACATCATGTACTGCAGGTAGTACATGCGTTTCAGTAGGTAAAGGCGATGACTCTCTTAATAAAGAGCAAGCGCGTCAAGAAAAGGAACAATGGGATAATACTCGTATGTTGCGTAACAAGGTTAATACGCGTACTGAAAAAGAGTTTGATAAAGTAGATGCGGCTTTTGATGCAAAAGATAAATGTGAAAAAAGTCTTAATCTAAATGCTTATTGGGAGCCAAGCACCAAACGTTGCCTTGATGTGAGTAATGGTCGTCCAATTAGTAATCCATAACCTTATAATAGGTTGCTTTATGGAGTTGTTGATCAAGGAGATAAGATGAAAAAGAAATTATTGTTACCCTTATTTGTACTGATGTTAGCGCCCGCTTTTGCGCAAGCTTCATGTGAAAGTGTGATTGAGGAAATCAAGCAAAAGATTATCAATAATGGCGTTCCTGCTGATAATTTTAGTTTGGTTGCAGTACCTAATGATGAAGTTGACTCATCTAAAGGTCAAGTTGTAGGTCACTGCCAAAATGATTCTTATAAAATTATTTATACCCGCCATTAGTCTATATTTTAGGTAAAATAAAGGGCGCTATTTTATGATGGCGCCCTTTTTCTTTGTTGGATTATTAACGCAATTAGTTAGGAATAGCGATAAGTTCTTGCAGTTTATCTGTATTGAGATAATGCCCTAGCTCTCTTTCTTCGGGCCGCAATAAATACGGGATTTCCCCAATTAATGGTGCCTTAATATGATGTTGTAACCGATCAATTATTTGGGCATAGTGCGCTAACCCTGGGTTGATACGGTTTGCCATCCAACCGATTAATGGTAACCCATCTGCTCGAATTGCATCCGCAGTTAATAGGGCATGATTAACACAGCCATGTTGAATGCCAACGACTAAGATAACACCGACTGGCTGGCCTTTTAACCAGTCTGCATAAAAAGTATTGTCATCAAGCAAATAGCGCCATCCCCCATTACCTTCGATAACAACCATGTCACATTGGTGATGTAAATGGTCTAGGCCATGCTTTATTTTATTGAAATCAATGCTGTTCTCATGGCTGTAATTATCCGTGATACGTACAGGATTAACTTCATTGTAGGAAACAAGGTCTTTAGAAACACTGTGAATTAGCAATGCATCTTTATTTCTGATTCCTTCAGGGGTATCAATGCATTGGTCAGCAATAGGTTTGTAACCCACGGCCTTAATTCCTTGGTTATTTAGTGCTTGCAGGATGGCAAGCGTCGATACTGTCTTCCCGACATCTGTATCTGTCCCGGTAACAAATAGATTGATCATGGTCTTTTTCTATCCTGAAGTGACAGACTTGTACAGCAATAAGCTGCAAAAATGATATGGATTCAGTTTATTGGAATGGGTAAGTGAGAAGTTTGCGTTAGCTCAATTTTGTGTACGATAGTATAAATATTATCGAATTGTTTTAGCCTTGTAATAGTTGTAGCAGTAGTGAACCATCGTATAACGCTCGCTGTATTAATGAAGTTTCACTATCTTTAATGCTAAATGTGGATTTTTCTATCGATAATTTGGATGAGTACAGAGGAATGGAATATTTGTTTATATGTTTATGTAAACATTTTAAAAACAGATCAGAACCTTGATTCAAAGGAGAATTAATCAAAATGAGCTCACTACCCAATAAATTTACCATCAGTGCCAACGGCTTTGCCAACTGTTGTGCAGCTTTATTAATAAGATAAACACAAAGACTGTCGTTTAGAATTGCGCCAGCGCAAATTTTATCCATTGAGATATCTTGCTGATGCAAAAATGAATCAGGGTAGTTTATTAGCAAATTATTAGCTTGTTGTAATATTGCAGGAATGGAAGTTTGGGTTTCTAAGCAATCATAGCTACCACAGTAGCAAGCGTTATTTTGTTCAGACTCACATTGAGTATGGCCGAACTGAATAGGCCGATGGGTACTCGTATCCAATGTTGTCCCATGGCTTAATACCATGACATTAACAACATCTTGTAGCTGTAAGTAAATGATATTTTTTTCTTTTCTTTTCTTCTGATGGGAGAAGTGGTCCATTAATGCCAAAGCATCCACTGGCGGATGCAAATAAACGGGTAAACCAGTTTGCTTAGTAAGATGCTCCGCGATGGCAAGTTGGTGAATTTTAAAAGAAGAATGCTGATAAATAACGCCAGTATGGGGATCTAAAATACCATCAATAAGAATACTTATCGCGGTGACTCTTTCTAATATTTTTTGCTGGCTGGCAAAGAATTGACTAATTAATTCAGAAAGAAAATCGATAAATTCACTATTTCCTAACGGTGTAAATGAATACTCTGTTTGAGCTAAGGTAACCGCGTTAATTTCTTTCAGAGAAATAGTGAGTTTTTGACCTTCGATACGAATGGCTAAAAATTGCCACCCTTCACTTTCAATGACTAACCCGACTGCTGGGCGTCCGCGCAAACCAAGTACTGGAAACTCTAATTCTTTAATTAAGTGAGCATCCATAAGCTCACGTGTAATTTTGGTAATACTAGCGGGCGCAAGCTGTGCTTGTTTTGACAACGCAATACGCGAAATTGGACCATGTTGATCAATGATACGGTAGACAATACCTGTATTTAATTGTTTGATTTGGTCTATATGACCAGTTTGATTCACCATGGTAATAATTCAATTCCTTTATAAAGCAATGAGTTATTATGCCTTAAACTGTGTATGAATGATTTCGTTTACATTGAAAATGTGAACTCGCTCACTCTTGGTTGCCAACAATGTTGGCTATCAAAAGATTTGTTAATTTTTTGGCGACGGATGGCAATGTTCTACGTGTATTGTAGACTAACCAGACTTCAGATGAAGCATTAATATTAGTGAGTTTTAAGTATTTTACACCATCAATTTTCATTCGTGTAAATGACTCTGTAATCACCGAGATTCCCATGCCAGCAGAAACTAATCCCAAAATAGTCATAGCTTCCCCGGCTTCTTGAGAAATGGTTGGAACCACTCCCGCAGATGTTAATAATTGACTGATTTCATCATATAACGCCGTACCGACATCACGCTCAAAGAAAATAAAAGGATAATCAGCAAGTTGTTGAATATCTACACCTACATCAATAAATTCTAATAATGGATGACCTTCATAGACGGCCACCATAAAAGGCTCTTTAAATAATAATTTATAATCCAATTGTTCTGGTAATACCGTATTTCTCATAATACCAATATCAATTCGTCCAGTAATTAATGGTGCTATCTGTTGTTTGGTATTCATCTGGTGCATATGAATAGAAACTTCAGGGTAAGCTTCTCGATATTGCCGTAAGCTCATCGTCACTTTGTGCATAAATGGCGTAGTTGAAGTAAAACCAATGGATAACTCTCCAAGTTCACCCTTTTCCATGCGAGCTGCTTTTGTTGCAGCTGCATCGACTTGAGCTAAAATTTGATATGCTTCTTTTAAGAACATCGTGCCCGCTGCTGTTAAGGCCACATTTCGGTTATTTCTTTCCAATAGTTTTGCATTAATTTTCTCTTCAAGTATTTGTATTTGCTGACTTAAAGGGGGCTGCGAAATATGCAATCGTTCAGCAGCTCTGCCAAAATGAAGTTCTTCAGCGACAGCAATAAAGTATCGAAGATGTCTAAGTTCTATACTCATCGTTTGATTAACACTCATTGATATGTTTAAAGTATTATTGTTAATAATTAATATATTAGACAAAAAACTAAAAAATTTCTATTCTTTGATCGAAATCAAACGTGATGGTATGACAAGGAATATACATGGAACACTCACAAAATAGCCTTACATCTGAGCAAGCTAATGAAGGAATAAGAACACCCTTGCAGGGACATACCACACCAAAAAAACATTACATACAAAGAGATGACGCGCTGTATTTACGTGTGACCTTATCTTTTTTTACCGTTGGCTTTGCCACATTTGCTTTGCTGTATTTCGTTCAGCCAATTTTACCTATGCTGTCAGAAGATTTTAACATTTCCCCTGCGACAGCAAGTTTATCATTATCACTGAGCACGGGCTTAATGGCATTAGGGTTATTAATTACTGGGCCAATTTCAGATGCAATAGGCCGTAAGAATGTGATGGTTATTGCATTGACCTGCGCCGCTTTATTTACCCTACTCAGCTCAATCATGCAGAGCTGGCAAGGGATCTTAATTGCCAGAGCATTAGTTGGTTTATCGCTAAGTGGTGTTGCTGCCGTGGCTATGACCTATTTAAGTGAAGAGATCCATCCAAGTTATGTTGCACTATCTATGGGGTTGTATATTAGTGGCAACTCGCTGGGAGGTATGAGCGGCCGGTTAATGACGGGGGTGATCGCTGATTTTTATTCATGGCGTGTTGCTGTCGTTATTTTAGGTTCGTTAGCCCTTATTGCCGCAATTGGCTTTTGGCGCTTACTGCCCCCTTCTCAACATTTCCGCGCGAGTTCTTTAAAACCTAAAAATCTATGGGTTAATTTACATCTACACTTTAGAGACAAAGGTTTACCTTTTCTATTTATCGAAGGTTTTGTCTTGATGGGTGGTTTTGTCACAATGTATAACTACATCGGATACCGTTTACTTGACGCTCCTTATTTATTTTCTCAGTCTACGGTTGGCTTGCTATCCGTTATTTATTTAACAGGGACTTACAGTGCGACTAAAACGGGAAGTCTAACTCAAAAATATGGGCTTGGTCGAGTGCTGATAGCGTCTATTACTATGATGTTAGTCGGCATTTTAATTACATTATATTCAAATATATGGTTAGTTTTATTCGGAATGACAGTACTGACAACCGGTTTTTTTGCTGCGCACTCTGTTGCCAGTAGTTGGGTGGGACGCCGAGCTAAACGAGCACGTGGACAAGCTTCTTCTCTGTATTTATTCAGTTATTATGCAGGGTCAAGTATCGCAGGTACAGTCGGTGGGTTATTCTGGGAACACTTCGGTTGGACGGGTGTTGCGCTATTTATCGCTGGCATACTGTTTATCGGTCTTATCATCGCTTGTCGTTTAAAATCAATTTGTTATAACCAGTAGATTAGAGTCTGATAAAGGTTAAACTACCATCTTCCCCCGTTATTAGTGGATGATATGAGTGTCTATTAATAACGAGGAAACCTAATGAAATCATTCTCTATAAAAGCATTTTTATTTGCACCATTGCTTTTTTGTTGCAGTTTTGTGGTCTGGTCGCATGGCTATGTTGAGTCCCCTGAAAGTCGTTCATACTATTGTAAGTTAGGGGTAAATAAGCAATGTGGCCCAGTGCAATATGAACCGCAATCCATTGAAGGCAAAAAAGGTTTCCCTCAATACGGCCCTGCTGATGGTAAAATTGCCAGTGCAGCTATTGCCGCTTTTTCTCCCTTAGACATACAAACTACTGATCGGTGGCAACGAGCTATTATAAATTCACCAAATGTTAGGTTTAAATGGCGCATTACTGCGAAACATAAAACAACAAAATGGGAATACTTCATCACTAAGCAAGACTGGCAACCAAATGCCTTGCTATCGCGTAATCAATTTACACTAACCCCATTTTGTAAATTTGAACGTGTAGAAATTCCAGGGGAGATCGTGGAACACAATTGTGTATTACCGAAAAACCAAAAAGGTTACCATGTAATTTTAGCAATTTGGACGATAGATGATACACCAAATGCGTTTTACCAAGTCATTGATGCAGAAATAAATTAGCGTAAACGTAAGTCATATATAAGAGAAGGACAAGTGTTAAAATACCCACTTGCCCTTTTAGGCTGTATTTTCTTGTTGATAAACACGATAGTTAATGTAATTATTGTTTATCATAAATCGAATGTTGTAACTAAATGACAAATAAACAAGACCTAATTGATACGTTTAATGAATTGGAATCACAAATAAACCAATTTAGTCTTTTGCTATTAGAGCAATCAAAGCAAGTACCATTTACAGCCCATGTATTTCAATTACCTTCGGTCATCAAAGGCGAAGAAAATAATGAGATAGAACAAATCGCAGTGCAAACAGTGGTAAGCCATGAAGCGGTAAGAGAAACAATAAAATTAATTAACTTGTTATTTTTACAGAATAAATCGGAAGAAATTAGCAATAAAGCCGCTATCCGCTTACCTGGGGGAATATGTATACAAACCAATTTACAGACGTATCGTGAATTTAATTCATTAATTTCGAAAATCAATGAGTTAAAGATGCATATAAAAGCAATAGTCACTCAAGTTAACGAACCACATCGATTCGAGTTTATACGTAGCAGTTTACATGGACTGCTAACATTAAATACCTACCGCACCCTCACCTCATTGGTTGATATCGATACGATTAATTTTGGTTGGGCAAATAAAAAAGTAATCAATAAAGTGACCAAAGAAACAGTACTAGACCGCTTACAAGCAAGTTTAGAAAGTGGTCGCTCCCCTCTTCATTTACCTAAAGAACATTGGCTTTTACAATTGGAAAATGAAATTCGCTTAATTGATTCCCTACCCCATAATGTGGTTTTGAAAATTCAACGTCCTGTCAAAGTTCAGCCAATAGCGCGAGTGTGGGATAAAGAACAACAGAAACAAACGCAGTTTGCCTGTGCAACACCTTTATTTGTTTTTGCACTTGAAAAAACGGTGACAGAAATTAAAGTCGGTGAACTCCCCGATTACCATGCAAATAACATTGCTATTCGTAATCGCCCTAAAGCAAAAGCAGTTGAATTATTAATACCACGTTTAAATTTGTATATTGAGCGCTAAAAAAACACCCATCTGTAAAACAGTATGGGTGTTATATATTCGCTAGTTTAATTGGCTAGCTTAAGATTTCATGCTGCCAACCATATCTTCTGGACGAACCCAATCATTGAACTGTTCTTCAGTTAAATAGTTGAGTTTCAATGCAGATTCTTTCAATGTCAGCCCTTCTTTGTGAGCTTTTTTAGCAATTTCTGCCGCTTTATCGTACCCAATGTGAGTATTTAAAGCCGTTACTAACATTAACGATTCATGAAGTAATTTCTCAATGCGCTCACGGTTTGGTTCAATGCCAATCGCACAGTGCTCATTAAAGCTACGCATACCATCCGCTAACAAACGAACGGATTGTAAGAAGTTATCAATTAGCATTGGGCGGAATACATTCAGCTCAAAATTACCGGATGCACCACCAATATTAACAGCAACGTCATTTCCCATCACTTGTGCGCATAACATGGTTAATGCTTCACACTGCGTAGGATTAACTTTACCGGGCATGATTGAGCTGCCTGGCTCATTTTCTGGAATCGAAATTTCACCAATGCCGCAACGTGGGCCAGATGCTAACCACCTAACATCGTTCGCGATTTTCATTAAAGAGGCAGCCAAACCTTTTAAAGCACCGTGTGCGTGCACAAGACTATCGCAAGTTGCCAATGCTTCAAATTTATTAGGAGCTGTAACAAATGGCTGGCCAGTTAATTCTGCGATTTTTTTCGCAACACGCACTGCATATTCTGGATGCGTATTTAAACCAGTTCCTACTGCTGTACCACCTAACGCTAATTCACACACATGCGGAACAGAATTTTCAATGTGTTTTTCATTATGCGCCAACATTGCGGCCCAACCTGAAATTTCTTGACCTAATGTCAGCGGGGTTGCGTCTTGTAAGTGAGTACGACCGATTTTTACGATATCTTTAAATTCTTTCGCTTTTGCATCTAATGTTTGATGCAAAACTTTCAGTTCTGGGAGAAGATGTTCGCGGATTGCGACAACCGCAGCAACGTGCATTGCTGTTGGGAAAACATCATTTGAACTTTGACTTTTATTCACATCATCATTAGGGTGAATAAGACGATCGTTGCCACGTTGGCCACCGAGAATTTCGCTACCACGGTTAGCTAAAACCTCGTTCATGTTCATGTTACTTTGCGTACCAGAACCTGTTTGCCAAATGGCTAGTGGAAATTCCGTTGGATGTTTGCCAGCTAAGACTTCGTCAGCAGCAGCAATGATTGCATCACCGCGCTCTTTGGCTAATAATCCAAGATCCATATTGACACTAGCAGCGGCTTTTTTTGTTATAGCGAGTGCGTGAATCAACGCGACGGGCATTTTTTCTACAGATATACGGAAATGTTCTAAAGAACGCTGCGTTTGCGCGCCCCACAATTGGTCAGCAGGTACTTCAATTGGTCCCATTGAGTCTTTTTCAATGCGAGTGGCTGCCATTACTATCTCCTTAGGTACATACACAGAATAATTGATTTTAGAATCATCTGCTTGCAGGTAAGCAAATAACCGAGCAGTATAATGCCACAAATTGAATTTCATTTATGAGACTTAGTCGAGCTTATTGTACTGTAGTGAAAAGGAAATGAGTTGATTTTTATGAAAAAGAGAATTTTGCTATGCTTAAAATGATAAACAAAGTCCAAAATTATGACTGGGGCAGCAAAACGGCCCTGACTAAGCTATATGGGATTTCAAACCCTGATAACTTACCTATGGCTGAACTTTGGATGGGCGCTCATCCAAAAGCAAGCTCTGAAGTTCTCGATATACAAAAAAAACAAAGTATTCCACTTAACACCTTAATTGAAAGTGCCCCTGAATCCTATTTAGGTCAGCATGTTGCACAAACTTATCACCGTTTACCTTATTTATTTAAGGTGTTATGCGCAGCTCAACCGTTGTCTGTTCAGGTACACCCAAATAAAACTTACGCTGAAGTTGGATTTGCCAAAGAAAATTCAGCCGGAATCCCATTAGATTCCCCAATACGCAACTATAAAGATGATAACCATAAACCTGAATTAATTTTTGCGTTAACACCTTTTAAAGCCATGAATGCGTTTCGCCCACTCGATGAAATTGCACAACTGCTGGATTTTGTTTCAGCTGCACATCCTGATATTCAGTTATTTGTTCAAGACCCAACTGAAGAAAAATTATCACGTTTATTTGCACAAATTCTTAATCTGACAGGTGAACAAAAAGATTTAGCGCTTGGTGTATTGAAAGCAGCGTTAAATAGCCGACAAGGTGAACCATGGAACTCCATAAAACAAATGGTTAGCCTGTATCCTGAAGATAATGGGCTATTTACCCCGCTTCTTCTTAACATCGTTGAATTAGAGCCTGGTGAAGCGATGTTCTTATATGCAAGAACACCACATGCTTATCTTGAAGGTGTTGGGTTAGAGGTAATGGCAAATTCTGATAATGTGCTGCGTGCTGGATTAACAAACAAGCACATAGATATTCCAGAGCTAATTGCTAATATTGACTTTAAGCCTACGTTTGCAAAGGATTTATTAAGTATTCCCGAAAAATCTGGAAATATCTGGAAATATAATATTCCAGTAGAAGATTTTGCATTTAATATATATTCTATAGACCACTCGGAAGTTGCGCTATCTAACAATAGTGCCTCAATTTTGTTCTGTATTGAAGGCCAGTTAGTTTTGCATTCAGGTAATGATGAAATATGCATTAATTCAGGTGAATCTGTTTTTTTACCGGCTTATGAGAAAAGCATAACCATTAATGGCAGTGGTAAACTAGCCCGAGTATTTAACAAATAGAGTCATATTCTGTATTTAACCGTCTTCATTCAATGAAGACGATTATTTAAAACTTATATAAATTTATAAGTACGGCAATAACGTACTGAAAGGATGGATGTTTATAATGAAAAAGTCATTAGTCGCGGTTGGTGTTATTGTTGCTCTGGGTGCAGTGTGGACCGGAGCTTCATGGTATACAGGTTCTAAAGTAAAAGATGAACTTGATAGAGTAATCCTCAAAACCAACGATTTTTTTGCTGTAAATGTGCCTGAGTCAGGTTTGAATTTTAAAGTAGAAAATTATGAAAAAGGCGTTTTTTCATCTAAAGCGGATATCGTAATCACCTCTGCTGATTCTGCATCACCAGACGACTCTATCGTATTTAAAACGAATATTGATCATGGTCCATTCCCATTATCACAAGTTGCTAAGTTTAATTTATTACCAAAATTAGCAGCGACACAAATTGAATTAGCTAACAACGCAACAACAAAAGAATTGTTTGAAGCGACACAAGGTAAGCCATTTATTCATGGTTCTGCTGTCATTGGTTATAGCAAAAGTATTGATACCAATTTAGAGCTGATCCCTCTCGAGTATAAGAAAGATGACGTTTCATTATCTTTCAGTGGTTCTAAGTTTGATGTATCAACGACTTCTGACCTTGCTGCTGTTGATGCAACTTTAGTCACTGATAATTTAGTTATCGGTAAGAAAGATAACTCTGAATCTATGACACTAAAAGGCTTAAAATTAGTCTCTAATGTGACAAAATCACAATATGGCTTCTACACTGGAACCCAGTCATTTGTTATTGCGGATACAGATTTCAACATTCCTGAAACCAAATTCTCTTTTAAAGATTTCAAAATTTCAAGCGACACCTCTATTACTGGCGAAGATGTGAAAGGCAATATTTCTTATAGCATCTCTGACTTGAAAGCATTAGAGCAAAACTTAGGTTCAGGCGAACTGACGGTTGCTATTGAAAAATTAGATGCGAAAGCATTAGGCAAATTTGTTGAACAATATAATGAAGCTTTAGCACAAGGTTTAGCTAATGGCGACCCAACTGAAGCAACAGAGCGTTTAGCTATGGAAATGATGTCGACAACATTGCCTGAGCTAATGAAGAGCAAACCCGTGTTCACGATTAGTCCCTTCTACTGGAAAAATGAAGCTGGCCAAAGCTCAGTTGACCTAAACATCACATTCAATAAATGGAACCAAGACGAAATCACTGCGTTAGCAATGTCTAACAAAGTTGATGAAGCTATCAAGCAACTCATTACTTCTTTTGATTTCAATTTAAAACTGAATAAACCAATGATGATCGAATCAATGACTCAAGCAATGATTTTAGATCAGGGTGTTCCAGTTGATGCTAACACGAAAAAAGAAATGAAAGGCATGGTCACTTCTGAGTTTGAAGGTGTTCAGCAAATGCTGACTTCAGATATGTTCTCTTCTCCGTTTGAAGAAATGTTTATGACAGATGAAGAACGTGCTGAAAAAGCTAAACAGAAAAAATCACCTTGGATGATTGATAGCGAAAATGATTTAACTATGACTATCAAATTTGCAGGTAATGACCTGACATTCAATAATGACAAATATACCTTAGCTGAGTTCCTCACTAAGATGAAAGTAATGTCTAATCCAGAAGATGCATTAGAATATGAAGCAGTCCCTGCTCCAGATGCAGAACCAGCACCAGAAATGGAAGTTGAGCCTGAATTAGCACCACAAGATGCAGCGCCAGCTAACTAATCTAATTGATATAATTTAATCATAAAAGCCAGTTAATATCAGCTGGCTTTTTTATTTGCACATCAAAGTAAATGTGATGCATATCACATTTAAAATGTAATTATTGATTTTGTTTCACATTTTTCGTGATTAACATTTGCCTTTAACGAAATAAAAGCCAAAATGAGGACAGAAAATAGATAAAGGATCATTCCGTGATTAAAACACATTTACCTTTAACCGATTTACACCGCCATCTTGATGGCAATATCCGTCCAGAAACAATTCTCTCCTTAGCAGAGCAACACCATATTCAATTACCTGCTTCAGAGCTTGAAGCACTGCGCCCTCATGTCCAAATTATAGGACAAGAAGCTGATTTAGTGGGTTTCTTAGCAAAACTTGATTGGGGTGTCGCTGTTTTAGCTGATTTAGATGCCTGTCGCCGCGTGGCGCTTGAAAATGTTGAAGATGCCTTTAATGCAGGTATTGATTACGCAGAACTGCGTTTTTCCCCTTATTACATGGCGATGAAACACCAATTGCCTGTTGAGGGTGTAGTTGAAGCGATTGTTGATGGTGTACGTGCAGGGTGCCAACAATTTGATATTAAAATTAATCTAATTGGTATTTTAAGCCGCACTTTTGGCCAACAAGCCTGTACAACTGAGCTGCAAGGATTATTAGCGCATCGAAGTCATTTATGTGCATTAGATTTAGCAGGAGATGAGCTCGGATTTCCTGGAGAGCTCTTTGAGTCACATTTTATTAAAGCTAGAGATACTGGGTTAAATATTACTGTTCATGCAGGTGAAGCAGCGGGAGCAGACAGTATTTGGCATGCTATTAAGGTATTAGGCGCACAACGAATTGGTCATGGCGTTAAAGCAATAGAAGATCCTACTCTAATTGAGTATTTAGTAAAACATCAAATTGGCATGGAAAGCTGTTTAACGTCAAATATTCAAACAAGTACAGTTCCATCTTTAGCTCAACACCCATTAAAAAACTTTTTACAACAAGGTGTTCTGGCTTCAATTAATACAGATGACCCTGCAGTTCAAGGGATTGAGTTACGCCATGAATATGAAGTGGCTGCCCCACAAGCTGGTTTAACAGCAGCAGAAATAGAACAAGCACAACGAAATGGTCTGAGTATGGCATTTTTATCGGATAGTGAGAAAAAAATGCTCTTAGATAAAGTCGCTACCCGCTAATTTAGATATATTAAGGGCATTAGTTTTAATGCCCTCTTAAATTTAACACTCAAGTTACTCCATATAGCTAGTTCTACGCTGTAAACTAATAGACTGGCACCGTTAATCAACCTCCCCCTTCCTCTAGTTGGCCAACTTAACTTAGATACACAATTGTTAATGTATACATTATTAATCATATTGTATGTTGTAACTAAACTAAAGGTGACCTATAAATCAATATGACAAACATAGGGGGTAAATCCCCCCTCTCTCAATCTTAGGTTGATAATCGCTTAGCATAACGCTGAGCAAGTACAGCGCTGACCATCAGTTGTATTTGGTGAAAGATCATCAATGGCAATAAAATAACCCCCACTGTCGCAGCAGGAAACAACACGTTCGCCATGGGTACTCCATTCGCTAAACTCTTTTTCGAGCCACAGAAAACGATGGTAATTTCATCTTCTTTGCTAAAACCTAACAGCCGTGCAGCTAACGTATTAAATACAATGACAATAAATAAAATAACGCATGTAACAACCACTATCATCAAGAGTGAAAATGCATCTATTTTCTGCCAAATCCCCTCAACAACGGCTTCACTAAATGCCACGTAAACCACTAACAATATTGAAGACCGGTCAGTCATATTCACTAACTTACGATTACGGTTAATCCAATTGGCAATCAATGGTCGAGATAAATGCCCCACGACAAAGGGTAGCATTAATTGCATTAAGATGGAGCCTATCGCATTGAGTGTATCCATGGCTTGGCTACCATCAGCATCCATCAATAAGCCAACTAAGATTGGCGAAAGAAAAACCCCAAGAATACTCGACGCCGATGCACTACAAATAGCTGCGGCAATATTCCCACCGGCCACTGATGTGAACGCAATTGCTGATTGTACGGTTGCAGGTAAAGCACATAGGTATAAAAAGCCCATATATACCGTCGGTGACATCCATTTAGGTACAATCACCGCGAGTCCTAATCCTACAATAGGAAATACAATAAATGTACTCGCAAATACCAGGAAATGTAGACGCCAGTGCCCTATCCCCGCCATGATTGATTCACGAGATAACTTGGCTCCATGCATGAAGAACAGCAATGCAATTGCAGCAGTAGTTAAATATTGAAACCCCGTTTTTATGTCACCTTCACAAGGAAAAAGACTGGCTAGAATGACAACACCAATCATGATAAGTAAAAATGGGTCTATTCTCAGTTTAGCTAGCAAATTCATTCGATTATCCATAATAAAAGCCAGTTATGTTAACTGGCCTTATAGTGAGCGTTGATGACGTTAAAATATTTCTTCGATAGTCCGTTTTTCTTTTGCCGAACGTATACCTGCTTCAATAAGTTTCATAATATCTATCGCTTCACTCGGGGTGACAGGATTTGGTTTACCATGGCGAATCGCATCATATATCCCTTGATAATAACCACCATAATTTCCGCGTTGGTTTGGCCAAGATTGAGTTATAAGCTCATCACCTTGTGACAGCGTCACATTACCCATATTGGTATCAATTCCCCAATCAGCCCCTTCTGGACGTTGGCCGCTCTTTAAGCTGTCTTCTTGGGTGTCTAAACCATATTTAACATAGCTACCATTCATACCATGAATAACATATATCGGTGTTGGTGCAGCGGCTAATGTTGTAGCATGTAATACCACTTTTTTATCAGCATATTGCAAAACGGCATGAAAGTAATCCACTGCCTGTGCATTAGGACGGATCATGGCAAGATCAACGTTGATCCCTAACGGCCTACCAAAATATTGCAGGACTTGATCCAACAAATGCGGCCCTAAATCGTACCAAATACCGGCTCCAGGAATATTCGCTTCACGCCAGCGTTGCCTAACTAGAGGACGATAACGATCAAAATGTGATTCATAGTATTTAATATCCCCGAGCTTACCTTCTTCTAAGATTTTTTTAACGGTTAAAAAGCCGGAATCCCAACGGCGGTTATGATAAACCGACAGTAATTTTCCAGCTTGCTCCGCTTGTTGTTTCAATTGTTCAGCTTGTGAGACATCTAATGTAAATGGTTTATCAACAACCACGTGTTTTCCCGCTGCTAATGCCGCTTGCGCGAGAGGAAAGTGAGTATCATTAGGTGTAGGAATAACGACGAGTTCGATATCTTTATCAGCAAAAATAGCTTCCGGAGAGGCGGCAACATGAACATTTGGCCAATCAGCCTTAACCTTACTCGGGTCACTGCTAGAAATCGTTGTTAAATCATACCCTTCTAAAATGCCAAGGAAGGGAGCATGAAATGTTTTGCTCGCATAGCCATATCCGACGATCGCAACTTTAATTGGTTTAGACATTTAGACCTCATACAACGATAAACACAGGTGAAGATAAAAAGTACCATCAGAAGGAATGAAATGGCAAATAAATCTATGATAGGATTGTAAATTGTCCAGCGACTTCGCCAAAATGAGTTTTATTGATTATGACTTCAGTTTATGACGCTAACCGCATCACTGGCTGGTTATTAGTTCCAGCCATCTATTTGTTATTAACCTTTTTAGCTGTTTGCAGTATGACTGTCATGTACTGCATTAAATTTTATGAGATTGTCACGACTGTTGACCATTGGACAAGCTTTATTCCTGCCGCATGGTATCTGTCATTCGCAATTGCTATTGGGATGACTATTTTCAGTATCCATGTGCTGCAACTCATGTTTTCACGTTCAAAACATTTCCCTCGCCGCTTTATTATTTGGTTAATGATTTTATTATTGTTAGGTATAAAAACCTTCGCATTTTCACCGATTGATGATGAAACTGCTTTGCAAGTCTTGGCTTGGCCTTTAATTGGGGCAGGTTTCTTTGTCCCTTATTTAAAACGATCCCAACGTGTAAAAATGACTTTCACACAAGATCGATAAGCATCACATAAATTGCTTGATATCATAATGATAGTTTAACTGGCTTCGGCCAGTTTTTGTTCTTTTTTCATTTCAGGCAATAGCATGACTGATTATCTATTACTCTTTGTTGGAACAGTACTGGTTAACAACTTCGTTCTCGTTAAATTCCTAGGCTTATGCCCTTTTATGGGCGTCTCAAAAAAACTCGAACCGGCCATTGGAATGGGCTTAGCAACGACGTTTGTTATGACATTAGCGTCAATCAGTTCTTGGTTGATTGACACACTCATCCTCATTCCTCTCGATCTCATCTATTTGCGAACGCTAAGTTTTATTTTAGCGATTGCTGTAGTTGTACAATTTACTGAAATGGTGGTGAGGAAAACAAGCCCAACGCTTTACCGTTTACTCGGTATTTTTCTGCCTTTAATTACCACCAACTGCGCGGTTCTTGGTGTTGCCTTATTAAATATTAATATGTCTCATACTTTTATGCAGTCTGCCGTGTATGGTTTTGGCGCTGCAGTGGGTTTCTCATTAGTCATGGTATTATTTGCCGCTATTCGCGAACGCTTAGCTGTTGCCAATGTTCCGGCCCCTTTTAAGGGCTCGTCAATTGGGTTAATTACCGCTGGCTTGATGTCTCTCGCGTTTATGGGCTTTAGTGGTTTGGTGAAATTCTAATGATGTCTGTATGGATTGCTATCGGTATATTAGCCGTTTTTGGCCTTATTTTTGGGCTGATTTTAGGGTATGCCTCATTACGCTTCAAAGTTGAGGCGGACCCTATTGTCGAACAAGTTGAAGCGATATTACCTCAAAGCCAGTGCGGCCAATGCAGTTACCCTGGCTGCCGCCCTTACGCCGAAGCGGTTGCAAATAATGGGGAAATGATCAACAAATGCGCCCCTGGTGGTGAGCAAGTCATGCTAAAAATCGCTGAATTGCTTAATGTTGACCCTCAACCAATCGATGGTGATGAAGCCGCGCAAAATCCGGTTCGTAAAGTTGCGATTATCGACGAAGAAAACTGCATCGGGTGTACTAAATGCATTCAAGCCTGCCCTGTTGATGCTATTGTGGGTGCAACCCGCGCCATGCATACCGTCATTGAAGATTTGTGCACAGGATGTGACCTGTGTGTAGCCCCTTGCCCTACCGATTGTATTGAGCTTGTTCCCGTGAAAACCACCACAGCCAATTGGAAATGGGATTTAAACACCATCCCAGTCAAAAATATCAATGTTGAACCCAATGAACCATTTGTAACTAAAGCAAGGGGTGAAACTCATGCTTAAGCTCTTTAATTGGTTGAAAAAAGATAATATTTGGGATTTCAAAGGCGGGATCCATCCGCCTGAAATGAAGCTACAATCAAGCCAGACACCGATGCGTATTGCATCAATACCTGATGAACTGGTTATCCCATTACAACAGCATTTAGGCCCTGAAGGCGAGCTGATTGTTCAAGTCGGTGACTTCGTTTTAAAAGGCCAGCCTTTAACTAAAGGCCTTGGACGTACAGTGCCTGTTCATGCATCAACTTCAGGTGTTATCACTGCGATTGAGCCCATGGTGACGGCGCACCCTTCTGGCTTAAAAGAGTTATGTGTACGCATTGCATCCGATGGCCAAGATACATGGTGTACTTTGTACCCAGAGCCTAACTACGTTCAATTAACCCGCGCTGAATTACTACAGAAAATTGAACAAGCGGGTATTGCGGGTCTCGGAGGTGCCGGTTTTCCAACCGCATCAAAATTGGCTGGTGGTAAAGATGCGATTAAAACATTAATCATTAATGCAGCTGAATGTGAGCCTTATATCACGGCAGATGATAGGTTAATGCAAGAACATGCACAGGAAGTTATTGAAGGCTGCCGTGTTTTACAGCATTTATTAAACCCAGACCAGGTACTAATTGGTATTGAAGACAATAAACCCGAGGCTATCCGTGCACTTAAAGATGCAATCACCTCGCAAGAGAAACAAATATTCATTCGGGTTATACCAACCAAGTACCCATCAGGTGGTGCTAAACAGCTGACAAAAATTTTAACGGGAAAAGAAGTACCATCCGGTGCACGTTCTTCTCAAATTGGCGTGTTAATGCAAAACGTCGGTACTGTGGTTGCTATCAAACGTGCGGTTATCGATGGCCAGCCATTAATCGAACGAGTAGTCACGGTCACAGGCGAAGCAATCAGCAAACCGGGTAATTTTTGGGCTCGTTTAGGGACTCCAGTTAAACATCTATTACAGCAATCAGGTTTTAACCCTGAACCCGAACAAATGGTGATTATGGGAGGGCCTTTGATGGGCTTTACCCTGCCCGACTTAAATGTTCCTGTCGTGAAAATTTGTAACTGTTTACTGGTTCCTACCATGGAAGAAATGGGGCCTAAAGCACTAGAAGAAGCGTGTATTCGTTGTGGGTTGTGTGTTGAAGCCTGCCCTGCTGCGCTACTACCTCAGCAACTTTACTGGTTCAGTAAAGGAGATGAACACGAAAAAGCGCAAAAACATAATTTATTTGACTGCATAGAGTGTGGTGCATGTGCTTATGTGTGCCCGAGTAATATTCCGTTAGTACAATATTACCGTCAAGAAAAAGCAGAAATTCGTGAAATTGCTCAAGAAGAGCGCCGTGCCGCTGAAGCAAAATTACGTTTTGAAGCAAAACAGTTGCGTATGGAACGTGATAAACAAGCACGAGAAGAACGCCATAAAAAAGCGGCTGTGCAAGTCGATAGTACAGATAAAGATGCCGTTAATGCCGCTTTAGCACGAGTTAAAGCCAAACAAACGGTAACAGCGGAACCCATTAAGATTGTTTCCGGTGAACTCCCAGACAATAGTGCAGTAATCGCTGCTCGCGAAGCCCGTAAAGCCCAAGCTCGAGCTAAACAAGCTGAAAAGCTGGCCAATGCACAAACAGAAACTGTTGATATAGCAGCAACGGATGATCCCCGTAAAGATGCCGTCGCTGCAGCGATTGCGCGTGCAAAAGCTAAAAAAGCTGCTCAAGAGCAACCTGCCACGCCGCCAGTCGCTGATGCGGTAGCGGATACCGAAATTGACCCACGTAAAGCGGCTGTCGCTGCGGCTATTGCACGTGCGAAAGCTAAAAAAGCGGCTCAAGAGCAACCTGCCACTCCGCCAGTCGCTGATGTGGTAGTGGATACCGAAGTTGACCCACGTAAAGCGGCTGTCGCTGCGGCTATTGCAAGAGCGAAAGCTAAAAAAACAGCTCAAGAGCAACCTGCCACTCCGCCAGTCGCTGATGCGGTAGCGGATACCGAAGTTGACCCACGTAAAGCGGCTGTCGCTGCGGCTATTGCAAGAGCGAAAGCCAAAAAAGCCGCGCAAGCAGAACAACTCGCACAAGAAGAGCTCACTCCTGCTGCCGAACGACCCATTGACGAGGAAACCGACCCTCGAAAAATTGCCGTTGCTGCTGCGATCGCGCGAGTAAAAGCTAAGCAAGCACAAAAACAACATGAACAAACGACTACAGAGTAAGTGATAACGAGATGAAATTCAGGCCAATTGATGCGAAAAATCGCCGTTTAAAAATTGCTAGCGCGCCATTTACTCATAATAAACAAAGCACCAGTTTAGTCATGCTTTGGGTACTTTTAGCTGCAATACCCGGTATTGCGGCTCAAATTTATTTCTTTGGCGTTGGCACCTTATATCAAATTATTTTAGCGATGCTAACAGCCGTTATCACAGAAGCGGTTTCTATTCGTTTACGCCAACAACCTGTAGTTCCTGTACTAAAAGATAATTCAGCCATTGTAACTGCTTTATTATTAGCCATCAGCCTACCACCGCTCTCACCTTGGTGGTTAATCGTATTAGGGACATTTTTTGCTATTACGATGGCTAAACAATGTTATGGTGGATTGGGACAAAACCCTTTTAACCCCGCGATGGTGGGTTATGTTGTTTTGCTGATATCATTCCCTGTTCATATGACAAACTGGCTACCCCCGCATGAATTACAGAATATGTCGGTTTCAGCCCTTGATAGCCTATCAATTATTCTCAGTGGCCATACACCAACAGGTATTACTCTCGAGCAGCTACGAACGGGAATTGATGGTATGAGCCAAGCAACCCCGCTTGATAGCTTTAAAACGGGCCTACTGACTCATTCTATTTCTGAAGTATTACAACAACCTATTTTGCAAGGTTCCTTAGCCGGTATTGGTTGGCAATGGGTAAATATTGGCTATTTAGTTGGCGGTTTGTTCTTATTACAGCGCCGTATTATTAGCTGGCACATCCCAGTGTCGTTCTTAGGTACGTTGGCAATCTTAGCTATTGTTAGCCACTTAATTGATGATAGCCAGCATGCATCACCATGGGTTCATCTATTGTCTGGCGCCACTATGCTAGGGGCATTTTTTATTGCCACTGACCCTGTTACCGCATCGACAACACCTAAGGGACGAATTATTTTTGGTGTGATCATTGGTTTCCTTGTTTGGGTGATCCGTGTTTACGGTGGTTACCCTGACGCTGTCGCATTTGCCGTGTTACTCGCCAATATTACCGTTCCATTAATTGATTACTATACGCAACCTCGTGCGTACGGCCATGGGCATAAGTAAGGATAACCGTATGTTAAACACGATGAAACGCCATGGTGTAACGTTAGCAATCTTTGCGGCAGGCACGACCGCGCTTAGTGCTGCAGTGTACACGTTAACTAAAGAGACTATTGCTGAACAAGCCGCTATTGTTCAGAAAAAATTACTCGACCAAGTTATACCAAGTGATTTATATGACAACGACCTCGCAAAAGAGTGTTATTTAGTCACTAATGAAGCCATACTTGGTAACAAACAACCTAGGCGTTTGTATCTAGCCCGTAAAAATGGCGAACCCGTTGCTGCGGCATTAGAAACAACGGCATTAGACGGCTACTCTGGCGCGATACATTTATTAGTTGGAGCCGATTTTAACGGCACTGTACTGGGAGCTCGTGTTACAGAACATCATGAAACACCCGGGCTTGGTGACAAGATTGAGACACGAATATCTGATTGGATTACTTATTTTAGCGGTAAGAAAATAGCCTCTGACAATGACCCTAAATGGGCAGTTAAAAAAGACGGTGGTGAATTTGATCAGTTTACTGGAGCAACAATTACGCCCAGAGCAGTCGTCAATGCGACTAAACGTACTGCTGTATTTATGCAACAAATTCCACAACAATTATCGAATTATCCACGCTGTGGGGACGAATAATGAGCGATACATCTAAAGACTTATTAATGCAAGGTTTGTGGAAAAACAACTCTGCATTGGTTCAACTATTAGGGCTTTGTCCGCTTCTTGCTGTTTCATCAACAGCAACAAATGCATTAGGGCTAGGCTTAGCGACAACATTAGTCTTAGTTTGTACTAATGTTGCTGTTTCTGCTTTACGTCGTTGGGTACCATCTGAAATTCGTATCCCTATCTATGTGATGATTATTGCCTCTGTTGTTAGTGCCGTACAAATGCTAATCAACGCATATGCTTTTGGTTTATATGAATCTCTTGGGATCTTTATTCCATTAATCGTCACCAACTGTATTGTTATTGGACGAGCAGAAGCCTATGCATCTCGTAATCCTGTTGGGTTATCTGCTCTAGATGGGTTTGCCATGGGCTTAGGCGCAACGGCGACCTTGCTTGTTCTAGGGTCAATTCGTGAAATTTTAGGGAATGGTACCTTGTTTGATGGAGCTGACTTGCTACTTGGTTCTTGGGCCACCTCCCTTCGTATTGAAGTATTACATCTTGATTCGCCATTTTTACTCGCTATGCTACCGCCTGGTGCCTTCATTGGACTAGCGTTACTATTAGCAGCGAAGTACTTAATTGATGAAAAAATGAAAAAAAGAGCCGCACGACAATCCAGTATTCAACCCGAGCGTGAATATGAAAAACAGCAAGGTTGCGGTAGCCATATTTCTTAACAACGATATTTTGTGAGCAATGAATAAATCAAAACGCATTGAAATTCTAACTCGTCTACGGGATAACAACCCGCACCCTACAACAGAGTTAGAATTTAATTCCCCTTTTGAGCTATTAATCGCCGTTTTATTGTCAGCTCAAGCGACTGATGTGAGTGTCAATAAAGCGACAGCAAAGCTCTATCCTGTTGCTAATACACCTGAAGCTATTATGGCACTGGGTGTGGATGGGATAAAAGAGTACATTAAAACCATTGGCTTATTTAATACCAAAGCTGAAAGTGTCTATAAAACCTGCAAAATTTTAATCGAAAAACACAACAGTCAGGTTCCTGAAAACCGAGAGGCTTTAGAAGCCTTACCCGGTGTTGGCCGTAAAACTGCAAATGTGGTTCTTAATACCGCCTTTGGCTGGCCGACTATCGCTGTTGACACGCATATTTTTCGTGTCTGCAATCGTACTAACTTTGCTCCGGGTAAAAATGTTATTGAAGTAGAAGAAAAACTTCTTAAAGTTGTCCCCGCAGAGTTTAAAGTAGATTGCCACCATTGGTTTATTTTGCATGGACGTTATACTTGTATTGCCCGCAAACCCCGCTGTGGCTCATGTATTATCGAAGATTTATGCGAATTTAAAGATAAAATATACCCAAAAGATTGATCAAAATGCTATTTTTATACATTACCAATAAACGGTATTTTTAATGATGAATCTAGTCAGTAACGCATTTTTTCCTTGCTCTAAGACTTTGTCTTACGTAACAATAGAGCCAAACCCAATATCAATAAAACGGTAAGTATGTTCCAAGACAACCCACTGCTCGCACAACTTAAACAAAAACTACATGCCCAGACTCCACGTGTCGAAGGGCTGGTAAAAAGCACAGAAAAAGGTTTTGGCTTCCTCGAAGTTGATGGCCAAAAAAGCTATTTCATTCCACCGCCTCAAATGAAAAAAGTCATGCATGGCGATCGGGTTATTGCTGCAGTTCGTACAGATAAAGACCGTGAATTTGCAGAGCCAGAAGAACTGGTAGAACCTTTTTTAGATAGGTTTGTTGGGAAAATACAAAAAAAAGACAATGATAACCGCTTATTTGTCATTCCCGATCACCCATTACTGAAAGATATGATTTCTTGCCGTCCTGTTAATGGCATCAATCACGAATTCAAACAAGATGATTGGGTTGTTGCACAAATGCGTCGCCACCCATTAAAGGGCGATAAAACCTTCTATGCTGAAATAACTGAATTTATCACCGATGGTGATGACCATTTTGCCCCTTGGTGGGTAACGTTACGCCGTCACCAATTAGACCGTGATGAACCTAAAATGGTTGATAGTGAACGTGACGATCAAGGAATAGAACGCGTTGATTTAACTCACTTGCATTTCACGACGATAGACAATGCTAGTACTGAAGACATTGATGACGCGCTCTATGTTGAAAGAACCGATAATGGCGACTTAAAGCTGTATATCGCTATCGCTGACCCAACAAGTTATATACCCGAAGGCAGCGAACTGGATAAACTGGCATTAGCCCGTGGCTATACCAACTATTTGCCTGGTTTCAATATTCCAATGTTACCGCGCAAATTATCTGACGACCTGTGCTCTTTACGCCCAAATGAACGCCGCCCTGCTTTAGTTTGCATTGCGCTAATCAAAGAAGATGGTCGTATTGACGATAACATTGAGTTTTTCAGTGCTTGGGTTGAATCAAAATCTAAATTAGTTTATGACGAAGTCTCTGATTGGCTTGAAAATACAGGCAGTTGGCAGCCAGCAAATGATACTGATAAACAGCAAATTTTACTGCTTAAAGAAATGTCAGATAGACGTTTACAATGGCGTGAAAACAATGCCCTCGTCTTCAAAGACCGCCCCGATTACCGCTTTGTATTAGATGACAAAGGCAATGTGGTTGACATCGTAACTGAACGTCGCCGTAGCTCTAATCGCATTGTTGAAGAAGCTATGATCACCTCTAACCTCTGCGCTGCTGCGGTACTAAAAGAAAAATTAGGGTTTGGGGTGTTTAATGTGCATATGGGGTTTGAACCTCTGCAAATTGACCAAGTCGTGCAAACACTAAAAGATAACGGCATTGAAACAACGGCTGAATCGTTGTTATCACTAGAAGGTTTCCGTCAACTACGCCGTCAATTAGATGCACAGCCGACTCAATTCCTTGATAGCCGAATTCGTCGTTACCAAACTTTTGCGGAAGTCAAAGCTGAGCCCGGTCCACATTTTGGTTTAGGGTTTGATGCTTATGCGACTTGGACTTCACCAATTCGTAAATATACCGATATCGTCAATCATCGCTTAATAAAGTCTATTATTGCCGGCAAACCTTCTACGGATAAACCCTCCGAAGAATTATCAATCAAATTAGCTGAACGTCGTCGTGCAAATCGTATGGCTGAACGTGATGTTGGTGATTGGCTCTATTCGCGTTACTTAAAGCCTTTTGAGGGTACAGATACTAAATTTCCAGCTGAAATTATCGATATTACCCGTGGTGGAGTGCGAGTTCGCTTAGTCGACAATGGTGCCGTTGCATTTGTCCCTGCCCCCTTTATTCATAGCGTTCGTGATGAGATTCAATGTAGCCAAGAAACAGGCAATGTGCTTGTTAAAGGTGAAATAGCTTACCAACTTAACGATATTATTAATGTCACCATTAATGAAGTTCGTATGGAAACGCGTAATATCGTTGCTAGACCAGCCGAATAACAACTTTTCTGCTATTCTTAAAAGACCATAGTTTGATATCTATGGTCTTTTATTTTTCTATAAATTGTTTTTTAACATCATATTCGCATTAAACGTTAAACAGCGAGCACTTTTCCAGATCTTTTCCTGATTATTCTTATTCGTATAATTACCTATCATGATATTTTGTTAACTGTTAAATCTGTACTAAGGATCACTAAAATGAACACAGTAAGCAAACGTATTTTATCATTCATGGTGATAGCCACAGTCGCTATCAGTGTCAGTGCCTGTTCAAATATGTCTAAACGCGATAAAAACACAGCAATTGGTGCTGGTGTCGGTGCTGTTGGCGGTGCCGTATTGACAGGCGGAAGCTCTGTAGGAACCGTTGGCGGTGCTGCTATTGGCGGAATTATTGGTCACCAAGTCGGTAAATAAATCTCATTACATCCTTTATTTTCTCTCCTTAATCTAAAATAGCGTTCATCATGAACGCTATTTTATTTTCCATATCCGATAATCTATTAAACTATTGACGGAAAAAAGTGTACAAAGTACACTTATAATTAATGCAAAGGGAGGGAACCCTGTGAGTCACGCAATTGAATTTATTGAAACCAGCTTTTTTACCAAACAAATCCAATCGATAGCAACACAAGAAGAGCTTAGGATATTACAAAATGAACTTATCGCATTGCCAGATAAAGGCGATATCATCCAAGGAACAGGTGGTCTTCGCAAAATTAGGATGGCAACGGGTAATAAAGGAAAAAGTGTAAGTGTACGGGTTATTTATTTCCTAGCTACAGCAGAAATCATTTATTTTATAATGGCTTACCCAAAGAATGTCAAAGATACGCTAAATGACTTAGAAAAAGCAGAATTAAAGAAACTAACGAAATTACTAAAAAATGAGGTATAAAATGAGTATATTCAACGAATTAAAAGCCTCTTTAGAAGAAGCTGTTGACATTAAACACGGTCACCAAAAAGCCGCTAATGTCACTCGTTACGAAATTACTGACGTCAAAGCAATTCGAGAACAACTTAATGTTTCACAAAGCGAATTAGCTCATGCGCTAGGGACGAGTATCGACACCATTAAAAGTTGGGAGCTTAAACGACGTAACCCAACAGGATTAGCGGCTAAAATACTCATCGCCATTAAGCGTAATCCTGCTTTATTTGCCGAGTTAGCAGCAATTTAACCACTTCTTCATTATAAAATGAGTGGCTCTCTCAGTCGCCACTCATGAAAAACAGCAAAATTGTCGAGACAATCAGCCACCAGCTAACTTGACTTGAAAACCTTTCGCCTCAAGGTACTGTTTGATAACATCACGTTTGTCGCCTTGAATTTCAACATTACCGTCTTTGACAGCCCCGCCACAGCCACATTTCTTTTTAAGGTCAGCCGCTAGTTTTGCTAATTCGCTATCTTCAAGGTCAAGACCTGTAACAACACAAACCCCTTTCCCTTTACGTCCTGATGTCTCACGGCGAATTCGCACAATACCATCGCCTTTAGGCCTTTCAACTTTGGGTTTTTCGTCAGCAATACGTCCTGTCTCTGTGCTGTAAACAAGACGACTATTTGTATCACTCATAGCAAACCTTCAATAGATTGATTGATTTGTTGTAATGTGACAGTTGGGTTTTCACTACGTGTAATCGGACGCCCAATCACCATATAATCGACACCTGCTTTCACTGCATCTTGTGGTGTCATAATGCGACGTTGGTCCCCGACATCACTACCTGTAGGGCGAATACCTGGGGTAACTAATTTGAAATCAGCACCACATAACTGTTTTAAACGTAGAGCTTCATGCGCAGAGCAAACAACACCGTCCAACCCACATTGCTTAGTCAATAAGGCCAAACGCTCTGCATGAGCTGCAGGTGAAGTGTTAATTCCAACACCTGAGAGGTCTGATTCATCCATACTCGTTAATACTGTTACCGCAGTGAGTAATGGTGCTTCTTTGCCATAAGGCTCAAGAGATTGGCGAGCTGCATCCATCATGCGAGCCCCACCACCAGCATGAACATTAACCATCCATACCCCCATTTCAGCTGCAGCCGCAATCGCACGAGCGACAGTATTTGGAATATCATGAAATTTCAAATCTAAGAAAATATCAAAACCACGTTCATGGAGTGACTTAACAAATTGAGGACCATTAAAAGTAAACATTTCTTTGCCAACTTTTAAGCGACAATCACGTGGGTCAATGCGATCCACAAAAGCCAAAGCTTCATTAGCATCTTCATAATCAAGTGCCACAATAATTGGTGAATGTGTGTGGTTCTCAGTTGAGGGAATCATTTCTTAGCCTTTAAAGAGTCGTTATTATTTAAAAAGTGACGCTGTCACTGACCATCTAACCCGCGAATAGGTTTAATGGTGTCCCAAGAGCGACAAGATGGACAATGCCAATATAATGCACGCGATGTAAACCCACATTTATGACAGCGGTAATCGGGTTTTGTACGAATTTGTTCCCCTACCATTTTACGCAGCAAAATCAAACTTTCTTTTGCCCTTCCATCTTCCGCTTCTTCAAGATGGTAATCCATTAAACGATAAAATAAACGCATGGTAGGATGACGTTGAATTTGGTCGTTAATGTAATTCGCAGCCGCTTCATGATTTTGTTTTTCAACAATAATATCGGCTAAATAAAGTTCTGCGATAGCCCCTGAATTACCTGCAACACACTGACGAAGGTAATCTTCCCACTCATCTGCTTGGCCAGTATGTTGATAGCAATCAAACAGTAAAGGTAATGTTTCAGCGACGAGTTCTCTATCTTGTTGATAGACTTGTTTTAAGACATGAATCGCTTTGTCGTAATTACCTTGTTCGATAAACAACCGACCTTTCATAATTGAAACTCGAGCGCAGTGGTTGTCGGCTTGCTCTGCTTTATTTAATAATGTCAGTGCATCTTCAAGATCATCGCTAGCGAGTTGTTGGGTCGCTAATTCACAATAAAAATGCGCAATTTGCTCACGTAACTCGGGATGCCCTAATTTAACCAGTTTCCCTGCTATTTCAATGGCTTTTGTCCAGTCACTGGTGAGTTGATAAATATTTAAGAGGGATTGTAAGGCACTTTGTTTGAAATCGACTTCATCCGTCAATTGTTGAAACATGTTTTCTGCGCGGTCATAAACCCCCGCAGCCATGTAATCTCGGCCAAGTTGTTGGGTCGCTAATAAGCGTTGTTCAAATGATAATGCGGCACTTTCCACCAGCGATTGGTGAATGCGAATAGCACGTTCAACTTCCCCGCGAGAGCGAAATAAATTTCCCAGCGTGAGATGAGCCTCAAAAGCGGAGCTGTCTTCATTTTTCAGCATGTCGAGGAATAGGTCGACAGCTTTATCTTGTTGATTAGATAATAGGAAGTTAACGCCTGTTACATAATCACGTGACAAGCGATTCGCATGTTGTTGCTTATCTTGTTGAGCACTTCTGCGCCCCATGTACCAACCGTAAGCAGCAGCAACCGGTAGCAGCAGAAACAGCAACTCGAACATACAGGATTATTCCTTGTTCTGAGTCGTCACTAATGAGGTTGAGTCGGAAATATTACTTTCTCCAGCACCTAATTGTGATTCTAAACGTCTAATTTTACGACGTGCATTTTTCAGGCTAACAATGACTCGTAAATAAAACACGGCACAGACTAGCCAACCTAGCACAAAACCGACACCAAAAAGTGATGCAAGAAGGGTCGATAATGAAAAATCCCCTTTTGCAATCAGGTAGTTAAATGTAATAACCTGATCATTGCTTGAACCTAGCGTAATCGAAACAATAAAAAAAGCGACCGCTAGTAATAAAATCAGAAAATATTTCACATTTATTCCCGTTATCAGTTCTATTCATCCAATAATATCTACCTGTTAAGGTAGCATTTCCAGCGCATTCAGACAAAGCAATTTATTTTATACAATGAGAGATTTAAGTTAGATCTCCCTTAATAATGGTTCACTTGATGAAAGATTAATCGGCTTTACTAAATAGTCCCCATACCCGTAAAATATAATAACCAAATAGGGTAAAACAAGCACTGATGATCACTGAGGTTATTATATCTATAGGCCAATGCATTCCCAACAACATCCGACTAAACGCAATACCTTCTGCCCAAATAGCAAGCCCTATCGATAAAGCATATAAACGCTGTTGCCAAAAAAGCACAATTAAAAACAATGCCCAGCCTGCCGCAAATAACATATGACCCGAAGGAAAAGAATACCCCGTTTCTGCTTGCCAATGTTTACGCTGCCATTTAGCTATATTTTCATCTTGTTTAACCGTATTTTTAATTAATTTCGCACGTTCACTACGTTTTAACTCATAAAACTCTGATGACGGAATTTGATATTGAGTTGCCAGCCATTCCACATAAGGACGTGGTTCTTTAAATGTGCTTTTTAATGCGCTCTTCAAACCTTGTTGCAGTAATACCACGCTGACCAGAACAAACAAAATTTTCAGTCGCTGTTTCTTTTCTGAACGGAAAACGAATATAACGGCTCCAAGAAATAACAAAGACGTTAAAATACTATAAGGCGCTCCCGCAGTGTCTGTCAGCCAAAGAAGCCATTTCATTGAGTTAAACTGGATTTCTGGTGACCAATGCCACCCTGTAACTATCATCACTATGGGTGGTATGATTAATAACAATGCAAAAGCACAAACGACCAAAACAGTTTTTTTCATTCAATGTGTTCCAAATAAAGTTCTATTAAATATACAAATATTCCATTCACCTATTATTAACTCTGTTATAGTAATACAGCGTTGGTCGTGTGCAAAGAATACCAACCTCTATATGCTAAACGTCATATAGCGTCGATGTATTATAGTTAAGCTACTTTATATCGATAAAAGTTATTAATTAAGCAAGAGTTACTTTAACTAATGAAAGAAAATATGCAGCTAAAACGCGTTGCCGAAGCAAAACTCCCAACACCTTTCGGTGAGTTTTTAATGGTGGGTTTTGAAGAAATCGCAACCGGTCGTGATCATGTAGCGTTAATTTTTGGCGATATCTCAGGAAATGAACCGGTACTCAGCCGGATCCACTCCGAATGTTTAACAGGAGATGCGTTATTTAGTCTACGTTGCGATTGTGGTTTTCAATTAGAAGCCGCGCTCTCTCAGATTAGTAAAGAAGGCCGAGGGGTATTACTTTATCATCGCCAAGAAGGCCGAAACATAGGCTTGCTGAATAAAATCCGTGCTTATGCATTGCAAGATCAAGGCCTTGATACGGTTGAAGCCAACATCAAACTCGGATTCAAAGCCGATGAACGTGATTTTACCTTATGCTCTGATATGTATAAATTATTGGGGATTAATGAAGTCCGCTTATTGACAAATAACCCGAAAAAAATAGACATCATGCGTGAAGCTGGAATTAACGTGGTAGAGCGTGTTCCACTGATTGTCGGCCGTAACCCAAGTAACGAACATTACCTTGACGTTAAAGCAGAAAAAATGGGACACATGCTATTTAAGCATCAGTGATCTCACCAAAGGAAGAGCGTTCTGCTCTTCCCTTTCTTTTTCCCAGTCTGATTATCATCATTCAAAGTGTGCCATTTATCCGCGGCTATATTCACTTTCTTTCTATAAGGTTTATACTGTTAGCCATCTGATTACCCTGACGAATAAACTGAGTTTTTGAGGTTTATTCCGCATACTACCAGGAGATACTGTGAACAACCTGCATTCCATTCAACGCATGAGAAGATTGCGTAAGACCGAAAAACTCCGCACTTTATTCCAAGAAACCCATCTTTCCGTTAATGACCTTTGCTTGCCAATTTTTGTTGAAGAAGAACTCGACGACTATATGCCAATCAATAGCATGCCGGGTGTTATGCGTATTCCTGAAAAACGCCTTGCCTATGAAATTGAGCGTATCGCAAATGCAGGAATAAAATCAGTGATGACCTTTGGGGTTTCCCATCATCTTGATGATAATGGTAGTGATGCATGGCAAGAAAATGGTTTAGTGGCACGCATGTCACGTATCTGCAAAGAAACCGTTCCTGAAATGATAGTGATGTCTGACACCTGTTTCTGTGAATACACCTCGCATGGTCACTGTGGCGTTATGCACGGTCATGTCGTTGACAACGATGCAACTATCCATAACCTAGGTTTACAAGCAGTTGCCGCGGCACGTGCAGGCGCTGATTTCATTGCCCCTTCTGCCGCAATGGATGGCCAAGTTGCCGCAATTCGTCATGCACTTGATGAAGCTGGTTTTACAGACACCGCTATTATGTCTTACTCCACAAAATTTGCATCCGCACTGTATGGCCCATTCCGAGATGCAGCGGGTTCATGCCTTAAAGGGGATAGAAAAACCTATCAGATGAACCCAATGAACCGCCGTGAAGCACTACATGAATCACTAATTGATGAACGTGAAGGTGCTGACGCACTAATGATTAAACCTGCTGGGGCTTATTTGGATATTATTCGTGATTTACGCGAGCATACCCAATTACCTATCGGTGCTTATCAAGTCAGTGGCGAATATGCACAAATTAAATTTGCTGCTCAAGCGGGTGCAATTGATGAAACGCGTGTAGCTCTTGAAACACTAGGGTCAATTAAACGCGCAGGCGCTGACCTTATTTTCACTTATTTTGCTTTACAGTTAGCCGAAGCCAACGCGTTATAATCTCATTCAGTTAAAAAAAACCGCATCACTGTACATAAATACAGTATTGCGGTTTTTTGCCATTTTTGTTGAATAATGGTACTCAAATCGCCTAATTTATCGCCACTTCGCTATTTTGCTCTTTGCAATTCAAGTTGTTGAGTTAATGTTTGCACATAATGCTGTGCTTGCTCTGCCGTTGCTAAACCGGCAATTAATAAATCTTGTTTACCCTCAGATGTTGTTGCAACCACTCCCCAGTAATCAACTTCAACCGTAATACTCTCAGGGTTTTGATCGGGCATAGGCAAAATATCAAAATAGTCTTGTAATGGTGCAATGGTAATGGTGGTGTAATCTGCATTTAAGCCGAGTGGAAATTCTTTGTCTGCATATAAACGCAAATCATGGACTTCCGTTTCAGGTGTTCTCATCACAATAGAATATAAGTTAGGTATGTGCTCCAAAATGTCACGAACCTCTTCGTTCGCACCATCAAAATGGGATGTGGTTAATAAGATATCTGCTGCCCACAATGCCCCTTTATAGAAATCGGTTTCATTGATATCTGCCATACTCATTTCCTTTATAGTGTTTTCGATAAGCTCAGTTATATGGTGACCTGTGCTAAAGCTATTACATTCAATTAATTTGCACAAAGAAACTTATTTATGGCGAACTTCACCCTATTTTCATTTAGCCTAGTAGCGACTATTTTCTCCTTTAATCTACCGTCTATTTAACACCATAACGTAGATTGCCATCAAAAATATTGAGAAAAAACAAAATTGATAAATAAGATTAAATATTAAAAAATAAAAACGCCCGTAGGATAACAATCTTACAGGCGTTTCAGTAACACAATTGAATGATTAATGCAGCATCTGTCTTATAACATAATGTAAAATACCACCATGGCGGTAATAATCCATCTCCGTTGCAGTATCAATACGACAGCGGGTTATGATTTCCTTTATATCACCATTACCATACGTGATTTTCACTGTAATATCCTGCCCAGGAGTAATTGACTGTAACCCGGTGACATCAATGCGTTCATCGCCTTTTAAACCGAGTGTTTTACGGGATACCCCATCTTTAAACTCTAAAGGTATAACCCCCATACCAATCAAATTGGAACGGTGAATACGCTCATATGACTCAGTAATGACGACCCTCACACCTAATAAATTCGTGCCTTTCGCAGCCCAATCTCGGCTAGAACCTGAACCATATTCTTTACCCGCGATGATGGCCAATGGGCGATTTTCTTGTTGATACAGCATCGCTGCATCATAAATCGCCATTTGTTTACCTGTCGGTATATGTAAGGTATAACCGCCCTCCACACCTGGCACCATTTCATTACGAATACGAATATTTGCAAATGTCCCTCGCATCATCACTTCATGGTTACCACGACGTGAACCATAAGAGTTGAAATCTGCGACTGCAACACCATGTTCTTGCAGATATCGCCCTGCTGGGCTCTCTTTTTTGATATTTCCCGCTGGAGAAATATGGTCAGTGGTAACGGAGTCACCGAGGATCGCTAAAATATTTGCGCCATGAATATCTTTAACAGGTACTGGCTGAGATTGCATTCCTTCAAAGAAAGGTGGATGGCGGATATAGGTCGAGTCTGCTTGCCAGTGATAAGTTGAAGAGCTTTCAACTTTTAATGCTCTCCAAGCATCATCACCTTCAAAGACCGCGTTATATTCCTTACGGAACATATCTGTTTTAACTTGCTGTACAGCTTGCGCAATTTCAGCACTTGATGGCCAAATATCTTTCAAATAAACATCATTACCTGATTTATCAACCCCGATAGGATCGGTTTTCAAGTTGATATTCATATTGCCCGCCAGTGCATAGGCAACAACAAGCGGCGGAGAAGCTAACCAGTTGGTTTTCACCAGTGGGTGAATTCGCCCTTCAAAGTTACGGTTACCTGACAGCACGGCACCAACGGTAAGATCCGTTTGTTTAATCGCTTCTTCTATTGGTTCTGGTAATGGCCCTGAGTTACCAATACAGGTTGTACATCCATACCCAACAAGGTTAAATCCAAGCTTATCTAAATACGGTGTTAAACCCGCAACGGCAAGATAATCTGTCACCACTTTAGAACCCGGTGCTAATGATGATTTAACCCACGGTTGGCGAACTAACCCTTTTTCGACGGCTTTTTTCGCTAATAGCCCTGCCGCCATTAATACACTTGGGTTCGAGGTGTTTGTACAAGAGGTAATTGCCGCAATAACGACCGCGCCATCGGTTAACTCAAAGGTTTTATTTTGATATTTAACAGAAGGATAGCTCGATTGGATCTTTTTATTGACTTCTAACTCGACTGCGCCACGAAATGCTTTTGGTACTTGGCTAAGTTCAACTCTGTCTTGTGGACGTTTAGGCCCCGCTAAACTGGATTCGACTGTCGACATGTCTAACTCAAGTGTACTGGTAAAAATCGGTTCATCGCCCGCATAACGCCATAAACCCTGCTCTTTACTATAAGCTTCCACCAGTGCAATTTCATCATCACTGCGCCCAGTTAAGCGCATATAAGACAGTGTTACTTCATCAACAGGGAAAAAGCCACACGTTGCGCCATATTCAGGGGACATATTCGCAATTGTTGCTCGGTCTGCTAATGGTAAATCGGCCAAGCCGTCACCATAGAATTCAACAAACTTACCCACTACACCATGTTGACGTAGCATTTGTGTTACCGTCAACACAAGGTCAGTTGCCGTGATCCCTTCAGATAATTTACCCGTTAATTTAAAACCAACAACATCAGGGATTAGCATTGATACCGGTTGGCCTAACATCGCAGCTTCCGCTTCAATACCACCAACCCCCCAACCTAATACGCCTAACCCATTGATCATTGTTGTATGGGAGTCAGTGCCCACTAAAGTATCTGGATAAGCATATAATTTACCGTCAATTTCTTCATACCATACCGCCTTACCAAGGTATTCTAAATTGACTTGATGGCAGATACCCGTACCAGGCGGTACCACTTGAAAACGGTTAAATGCTTTTTGCCCCCAACGTAGAAATAAATAACGTTCATGGTTACGCGCCATTTCAATTTCAACGTTATCGCCAAATGCTGATTCGGTTGCAAACTCATCCACCATCACTGAGTGGTCAATCACTAAATCAACAGGTGACAACGGGTTTACTTGCTCAACATTGCCGCCAAGGGATTTAACTGCTTCACGCATCGCGGCAAGGTCAACAACAGCAGGAACACCCGTGAAATCTTGCATGAGAACACGCGCTGGGCGATAAGCAATTTCTCTATCTGCATGCGCATTTTTTTGCCAGTCAATTATTGCTTGTAAATCTTGTTCGACAACTGAGGTGCCATCAATATGACGTAATAAATTTTCGAGTAAAACTTTTAATGACTTAGGTAATTTAGTCCCCTCACCGAGCTTTTTTTCAGCTAGCGCTAAACTGAAGTAATTATACTGCTTGTTTCCAACATTGAGTGTCGAGGCACTCGTTGTTTTTAGACTCAACGACATAACTCCTCCTTGGTTTTTATGGCTATGGCAATATGTGTATTTACCGCCATTATTTTTTGTTAACCAATTGTAATCATAGTTGCTCTAGAAATTTGATTTATAGATTTTGTGCCAAATATTGAATGTTTCTTTATTAATAATAGGAAATTTAAGATAAGAAGGGAAATAAGTCAGAAAATAGCTTGGTACACCGGCGAAGTATTGATAATAAAAACCCTAGAAATACAGTCACTAGGGTTTTTATTGGGTAGTACAGAAATATAAAGAAATTAAATGATAGGCAATTTCATATCTTTAAAAAATTCTTCAATTTCTTCATTATTACGAATAGCTACCGCTTTATCGACTACATCACGAGTTAGATGCGGTGCGAAGCGCCACATAAAATCGTACATATAGCTACGTAAGAAACTGGTGCGCTTAAAACCAATCTTAGTTGTGCTATAGCTGAACTTATCACGCATATCAATTACAACTAAATCGCTATCACTCACTGGGTCAACTGCCATACTCGCGATGATACCGATCCCTAACCCTAATCTGACGTAGGTTTTGATCACGTCTGCATCGGTTGCGGTAAAAATAATTTTGGGCTCAAGGCCAATCTTCTGAAATGCCACATCTAATTCTGAACGACCAGTAAACCCATGGGTATAAGTTACAATTTGATATTCCGCGATATCTTCAATAGTGACATTTTTTTTCGTCGCGAGCGGATGGTCTTTCTGCACAACGACACAGCGGTTCCAATGGTAGCATGGCAACATAATCAAATCGTTATACAGGTGTAGTGCTTCTGTTGCTATCGCAAAGTCACTATTACCTTTGCAAACTTCTTCAGCTATTTGTGTTGGTGACCCTTGCTGCATGTGCAATGAAACATGAGGGTAACGTTCAATAAAGCCTTTTATGGTCGGAGGTAAAGCATAACGAGCTTGTGTGTGTGTCGTCGCAATACTTAAGCTCCCTCGATCCGGATAAGTGTGCTCCCCAGCAACCGAACGGATCGCTTCAATTTTTGATAGCACTTCTCGGGAGATCCGCACAACTTCTTCCCCTGCAGGGGTAACATGCGTTAAGTGTTTACCACTACGTGCAAAAATTTGGATCCCAAGCTCATCTTCAAGCATCCGCACTTGTTTACTGATACCGGGCTGTGAAGTAAAAAGCCCCTCTGCGGTTGAGGAGACATTCAAGTCATGGTTAACCACTTCAACAATATAACGTAATTGCTGCAATTTCATATTTCAGTCTACCTCATACATGAATAATGTGCTTTTGGTATAGCTAAAAAATATTAAATATAACCAAAAGTTATAATGAACTTATTTGATATAACCAATATAACATCATTCACAGAAGAATAAACAGTATGATGATAAAATTTCATCTAAATACCACTACACTGATGAAAGGCCGTAAGATAGTGCAAAGACGGATTAACTTTATTTCATTATGTGGTTCAATAAGTAAAATGAATTTTGCAGGATCCTCACTGTAAAATTTAACGTATCAGATTGGATATCAAAATTCTCAACGAAGAGAGGTGGTTACATGCGTTTAAATGTTTTGGCTTTAATTATTGGTATGTCGACGATTTCTTTTGCCCCTGCGCTCTTGGCGAAAGAAGTGGCTTATGGACAACAAAAAATTGTTTTGTCTGACACGATTGAACCCGGAAATGATTTTTACCGTTATGTTAATGAAGATTGGATAAATAAAGCGAAAATCCCCACCGGTATGCCACGCATTAACTCTTTTGTGGAATTATACTTAAACACAGAAAAACACATTCAATCGATTATTGACCAACTACAACAGAGCCCTGAAAACAAGCTCACGCATAACCAACGAAATATTCGAAATTTATATCTCAGCTACCTGAATGAAGAAGCTATCGAGCAAGCTGGTATTAGCCCAATAAAATCCGATTTAGATGCCATTGCAAAAGCTAAAAATCATCATGATATTAGCCAGTTAATGACACAGCCTGACTATAAATCGCTGATTTCTTATTGGGTAGATTTAGATGCCAAAGAACCTGATACCTATGTGCTTTATATCGGTCAAGGTGGTTTAGGGCTACCGAACCGTACTTATTACCTCGATGACACCCCTCAAATGGAAGATATTCGAAAAAGTTATATCGCTTATATCGCTACCATGCTAGAACTGGCGGGTGAAAAAGATGTACAACCAAAAGCACAGAAAATTTTTGATTTGGAAAAAGCGATTGCAACGGTGCATTGGAGCCCAGAAGCACGCCGTGACACTATCAAAAATTACCATGCAATGTCCCTAGCTGAAATGAAAAATTATACTCAAGGTTTTGATTGGACTAGTTTTATTACCAGTCGTAAACTAACAGATAAACAACTTGAGAAAATCATCGTTGAAACAGATAGCGCAGTGGAACAAACCGCAAAAATTTTTGCTGATACCCCTGTTTCGACACTAAAAGATTACCTAACCTTCCAATATATTAGTGAACACGCACGTTATTTAAACCAAACTATCGCAGATGCTCAATTTGATTTTTATTCGAAAAAACTCAATGGAATTGAAAAGCAACGCACTCGCCAAGAACGTGCATTGCAGACAGTTAATTCACTCCAAGGTGAGCCATTAGGGCAAATTTATGTCGAACAATACTTCGACCCTCAAGCTAAAGAAAAAATTAAAGACTTGGTCAGTTATGTGAGAGGTACATTTAATTCACGCCTAAAAGTCAATGACTGGATGGATGAGCCGACTCGCCAAGAAGCCCTTAAAAAATTAGAACAATTCACTGTTAAAGTGGGGTATCCAGATCAATGGAATGACTTTAGTACGATTAACCTCAAACCTGACTCATTGTTAGATAATTATAAGCAAGTTTTAGCCTGGTCATATGATGATATGATTGGCAAAATTGGCCAACCTGTCCGTCAATGGGAATGGGGCATGACGCCACAAACAGTCAATGCTTATTTCAATCCTGTTCAAAACGAAATTGTGTTCCCAGCAGCAATTTTACAAGCACCTTTCTTTGATCCTAATGTTGACCCAGCCTATAACTATGGTGCAATTGGTGCTGTAATTGGCCACGAAATGGGACATGGCTTTGATGACCAAGGTAGTTTATACGATGGTACGGGGCAATTACGTAACTGGTGGAGTGAGAGTGCGAAAACTCACTTTAAAGAGAAAACAGCCAAGCTTGTCGAGCAGTATAACGCATTTGCTGTTGATGGTTTAAATGTGAATGGTGAGCTTACATTAGGTGAAAACATTGGTGATCTCGGTGGGTTAAATATCGCCTTGAGTGCTTATAAACAATTTGCCAAAGAAAATTATCCAAATGGTGAGCCCCCAATTATTGACGGAACAACTGGGTTACAACGTTTCTTCATTGCTTGGGCTCGTACTTGGCAAGAACTGTCAAATAAAGAATCTGAGCGGAATAAGATTATGACAGACCCTCATAGCCCTAACCAATTCCGTGCTAATGGCGTGGTACGCAATATTGATGACTGGTACCAAACATTTGGTGTTGATAAAAATAACACACTGTATTTGGCGCCGGAGCAACGTATTCGTATTTGGTAGTTTATAATGAAAAAAGAAGGCTCGAGATTTAACTTGAGCCTTCTTTTTATGACTAGCAAAATTAAATTGTTTTCAAATCAATCCAATACGCTAAATAGTTCACGTTATAGCTAGGCAGCAAGCGGCGCTAAGCCCTAGGAGCATACATCAGTATGTAACTAAAATCAGTAAGCTCAAATAACAATTCTGTTGTTTAAATCACTTTCTAATTAATGCAATACTGTCGTTTAAATTACTTTATAATCAGTACAATACGCTAAATAGTTCAAGTTGTGGCTAGGCAGCAAGCGGCGCTAAGCCCTAGGAGCATACATCAGTATGTGACTAGGGTTAGCAAGCGCAGCTAACAACGCCACAGCTTGAAATATGACGCGTATTATTTGATGACGCCGCAGGCCATTCTAGCCCCACCACCGCCTAACGCTTCTGGATTATCAGAATAGTTATCACCACCCACATGCACCATCAATGCACGGTCTTGAACATCTTTTAGTGATTTTAATCGTGGTGCTAGTACCGCATAATCAGCGTTACCTTGGCTATCAGCAACTAGGCCGGGTAAATCACCTAAATGCCCTGTGTTATCATAAGGGCCTTTGTGGACACCTGTTTTAGCGGGGTCTAAATGGCCACCGGCTTTTAATGCAGGTACCGATTTGCCATCTTTCTCTGCGGGTTCGCAGCTTGGGTTCTCATGAACATGAAACCCATGAATGCCTGCTTGTAGGCCCGTTAATTTAGGCGTAAATAGTAATCCATATTCTGTTTCTGAGATAACAACCTCACCTATTGCTTTACCATCACCTGTTGGGGTTGCTTCTTTTAGTACAACAGTAGATTGAGCAGCGTATGCTGTCCCCGCTGTCAATAATGCAGCCAGTAAACACATTTTTAACTTCATTTTGCCTCCGGTGGATAACTTTTATCTATCATTCCATCGACTTACCTAAAGACCTTAACAAGGTAAGAACTATTACTATCTATTGATAACGACAAAGACTCTATCTTAAGTTAACACAAATTAGTTATCACTTTGGTGCTACATTTGAGTTTAGTTAAAAATTGGCAGCTATATCACAGTGAGCGATAAGAAATAAAGGAAATGACAATATAACAGCGGGTTATTCACCGATAGGCATTGATATGAAATTGACAAGTCCGTTGGGTTGACACAGTTGCCTTGAATCAAACTCTCTCGACCAATAACATAGCCAATTTTCAAGATCTTCAAGTGAATAATCTTTTATCGCTAAACCCGAAGCCATGTTTACAATATCATCTTCTGGTGCGGTTAATTCATACCCATTTAATAATAAAAAAATATAACCTGCCATCATTGCTGTCCGTTTATTCGCATTTGCAAAAGAATGGTTTTGGATAAGACTTTCAATTAACACAGAAGATAAAACAAACATATCATCAGTCTGTTGATAGTACCTAACTTGGCTGGGTCTAGACTGGGAGGAATTGAGATTATTAAAATTGAGGATTTCTATAGGCTCATTAGGAGTTTGTCGTTCTATCAATACCCTATTAATATTTACCAAATCATCAACAGATAAATAATTAATACCTTCAACAAACTCCCCTTGGATGCGTATCACTCTCACTATACCTTAGCAAGTTTTTCCATTGCTTTTTCATAGCGAATGAAACCAAAATCAAAAGCATTTTTGACTTGGACTTCATGTGAACATTGCTCGCTAATTGCTGGTTTAGGCGCAGCAATTTTACTTTTGTCACGAGCAGGTATCAATAAGCGATTAGGCTTTTGTAATGCGTGACCCATTTTTATAACCTCTATTAAATCAATTCACTATAAAAACAAAGATAATACTATCAGAACATAATGTAAGGTAACTCATACTAAGTCAACTTATTTCATTACAGCGTATTTTACTAGTTAATAAAAAAGCCAATCAAATTAAATGATTGGCTTTTTTGCTTGAAAATAAAAGAGAACTATTATTTCTCTTTCACTTCCCATTTACCATCAACGTAGAACGCACTCCAACCCGTCGCTTTACCATTTTTTTCTGAAGAAACATATTGCTGCTTTGTTTTACGACTAAAACGGACGACAGTTGGATTACCTTCGCCATCTTCAGCTGGTGCTTCAGCCAAATAAGCCAGTTTTTCAGGTAAACGGTCTTTAAAGCGCTGTAATTCAGCAACTAATGGTGCACGCGTTTCTCGTGATTTTGGGAATGTATTTGCCGCAAGGAAAACCCCAGCAGCTCCATCACGTAACACAAAATACGCATCAGATTTTTCACATGGAAGTTCCGGTAATGGAACCGGGTCTTCTTTCGGTGGTGCGACTTCACCACTTCGTAAGATTTTACGCGTATTTTTACACTCTTCGTTAGTACAACCCATGTACTTACCAAAACGCCCCATTTTCAGGTGCATTTCTGATCCACACTTGTCACATTCAATGACTGGGCCGTCATAACCCTTAATACGAAATTCGCCTTCTTCGATTTCATAACCTTCGCATGCAGGGTTATTACCACATACATGTAATTTACGGCCATTATCAATCAAATAGCTGTCCATCGCGGTGCCACATTTTGGACAACGACGTTTTGCTCTTAACGCATTAGTTTCCGCATCATCCCCTTCAAGCACATTCAAGACTTCGTCTTCAGGGATAAGGTTTATTGTTTTCTTACAACGTTCTTTTGGTGGTAGTGCGTAACCAGAACAACCTAAAAATACCCCGGTTGATGCGGTACGGATCCCCATATGGCGTTCACAATCAGGGCAAATGATTGAGGTGATCACCATTGGGTTAGTGCGCATTCCCCCTTCCTCTGGTTCTTTTTCAGCAACATCTAGTTGCTTACTAAAGTCAGAGAAGAATTCATCTAATACGGCTTTCCACTCAGCATCATGGTTTGCAACATGGTCCAGTTGGTCTTCCATACGCGCAGTAAAATCGTAGTTCATCAGGTCGTTAAAGTTTTCCTCTAAACGATCCGTGACAATTTCACCCATTTTCTCTGCATAGAAACGACGATTTTCAACTTTGACATAACCTCTGTCTTGGATCGTCGAAATAATCGCTGCATACGTCGAAGGGCGACCAATACCACGTTTTTCGAGTTCTTTAACTAAAGATGCTTCACTAAAACGAGCTGGTGGCTTCGTAAAGTGCTGGCTAGGTAATAGCTCAATTAAAGATAACTCAGCACCAACTTGTATTGGTGGCAATGTTTTATCTTCATCATTTTTACGCAGTGCAGGCATGACTTTCGTCCAACCATCAAAACGTAACGTACGCCCTTTGGCTTTTAGTTCAAAATCCCCTGCTTTGACTGTCAAGGTTGTTGAATCATATTTAGCTGGCGTCATTTGACAGGCCACAAACTGATTCCAAATTAATTGATACAACCTTTTCGCATCGTTCTCCATGTCTTTTAGTGATTCAGGTAAAACATCGACACTAGAAGGACGAATGGCTTCGTGCGCCTCTTGCGAATTATCTTTACTGCTATAAACATTCGCATCTTTTGGCAGGTATTTAGCGCCAAAATTATCATTAATGTAGCCACGAACCATATCCAATGCATCTTGGCTCAAGTTTGTTGAGTCAGTACGCATATAGGTGATATACCCTGCTTCATAAAGACGCTGAGCCATCATCATGGTTTTTTTCACGCCAAAACCTAAGCGGGTACTGGCAGCTTGTTGCAACGTTGACGTGATATACGGTGCGCTCGGCTTACTTGATGTCGGCCTATCTTCACGATCAACAACTGCAAAACGGGCTTTTTCAAGCAGCTTAACTGCTGCCTCTGTTTGCGCTTTATTGACTGGCTTAAATGCCTTACCACCCTGTGAAGTGACTTCCATACGCAAGTTAGCGATATCTTTATCGGCTAAATCGGCATGCAGTTCCCAATATTCTTCAGGGACGAAAGCTTTAATTTCTCGCTCACGTTCAACAATGAGTTTCACTGCAACTGACTGAACACGACCAGCCGATAAGCCACGAGCGACTTTTTTCCACAGCAGCGGAGAAACCATATAACCCACAACTCGGTCCATAAAACGACGCGCTTGTTGTGCGTTAACTCTATCTATGTTTAATTCCCCAGGGCTATCAAATGCCTGAGTGATCGCATTTTTGGTGATCTCATTAAATACAACACGACTAAAACGAGAATCGTCTCCACCAATCACTTCGCGTAAATGCCACGCAATAGCTTCCCCTTCACGGTCCAAGTCCGTTGCGAGGTAGATGTGTTCGGCATCCTCCGCCAGTGATTTAAGTTCAGAAACCACTTTTTCTTTACCCGGTAGAATTTGATAATTCGCTTTCCAACCATGGTAAGGGTCGATCCCCATGCGCTTAACTAACGCATCACGCGGATCTTTTTTTACTTTCTTTGTTTTGTCGGTAGATGAGCCTGTACTCTTTTGTGAGCCGGTTTGTGAACCAGAGCCGCTTTTCGGCAGATCACGAATGTGGCCAACGCTGCTTTTTACAACGTAGCCACTGCCAAGATACTTATTAATCGTTTTGGCCTTTGCCGGGGACTCCACTATAACAAGAGCTTTACCCATATTTACCTTTACCTAAATATCAACAATGGCGCATTTCTACATTAAAATGCGCAAAATGAGAATCTCTTTTTTATATTGCGACACAATCACAATATATCAATATATTTTTAAACAATTATTTGTGTTGAAACAAAACTTATAAACTCAATCACGTTATTCTAAAAAGCACAAAGTGTCTTCTAGTTGACTGATTTTAACCACATAAAGATGTTTAGTCACAATTGAAAACCACACACTCTACCTGATAAAATGCTAGAAGCAACCAATTATTTTTTCAAGGAAGCCAAGCTATGCAAGATAATTTACCGTTCATCACAAAAAAAGAGTTACTTGAAAAAGCTAATGATATCATAAAGAAACATGATGATTATATTCATGGTATGTTTGTTGACACCGTTGAGCAGCATCGGGGTACATTGGTATTTAAAGGGGAGTTCTTCTTAGATGAGAACAATATCCCTACTTTAAAAAGTACAGCTGCTTTTAATATGTACAAACACCTCGCTCATGTACTGTCAGAACAATACCAATTAAGTGATAATAACTAATTAACACGTATGCTTTTTGTATAAAATTTACCGGCTTTAACGCCGGTAAATTAATAGTAGATTTAAAAACGCTTATTCGCTAGGCGAAATTCAAAATTACAAAAGTGGCTTTTGTCCGCGTTGCCACCAGCGCAATAATAAGTTATCCACGCTCTTTGCCGCGCTTCCCATAAACTTATCCATCATTTTTTTACTTAACACATAACGAATACTAACTATTTCCTTAGTATCAATCGCATTAATAATAAAATCGTCACTTACACCAATATTATCCACTAGCCCTTTATCAAGTGCCTGTGAGCCATACCAATACTCCCCTGTCGCAACTGCGTCAATATCTAAAGATGGGCGATTTTGATGAACAAATTGTTTAAACAATTCATGGGTTGAATTTAAATCTTCAACAAATTTCTTACGACCTTGTTCTGTGTTTTCACCTAACATGGTCAATGTACGCTTGTATTCACCTGCGGTATGAAGTTCAACATCAACATCATGCTTTTTTAATAACCGATGAATATTTGGAATTTGAGCAACCACACCAATCGAACCAATAATGGCAAATGGTGCAGCAATAATTTTATCTGCAATGCATGCCATCATGTATCCGCCACTCGCTGCAACTTTATCAACCGCAATGGTAAGTGGGATATTTTTTTCTTTGATTCTTAATAATTGTGAAGCTGCTAAACCGTAACCATGAACCATTCCTCCAGGGCTTTCAAGTCTTAGCAAAACTTCATCTTGTTGGTCGGCAACAGCAAGAATTGCACTGATCTCTTCACGTAAAGAGGCAACTTCACGGGCATCCATGCTACCTTTAAAGTCTACGACATATAAACAAGGTTTTTTAACCCCTGTTTGGCCTAATTTCGCCCCTGTTTTCTCACTTTTTGATTTCGCTTTTTGCTGCTTTTTAAATGCTTTCAACCACGCTTTATGTTCTGGTTCATTCATTTTAATTTGTTGCATTTGGCGTTGGCGCTCACGATAACTTTCACCTAAATCTGTGATTTTTAAAGCACCTTTAGCCCCTTGCCGGCGCATACCTACGCCAAACACAAAGACAGCTAGCAAAACCACCGCCACCAAAATAGTAACGACTTTTGCTAAAAATAGCCCATACAATGAGAAATACTCCACAATCTGATCCTTTTGATGTTTATCTTCAATACAAAAATAATCTCACGATTACGTGCAAACAACCAGAAAAAAACAGAGTTAGCACACAAACTTCGTTAATAACTATGTTAGATTAGCCAATTATCATAATCAGTGCGATGATAACCGTACATGCTAATCACAATAGTAGGAAAGAATATGCTCCAATATCAACCTAGACAAGACCTATTGAAAGGTAAAACGATTCTTGTAACCGGTGCCGGTGATGGCATTGGCCGTGAAGCCGCTCTCACTTACGCGCGCTATGGTGCATCCCTTATCCTTGTTGGTAGAACACAGCATAAATTACAATCAGTTAGTGATGAAATTGCCGCTTTAGGTGGAAATAATTCACCTTGCTTTATATTAGACTTATTAACTGCAACTATTGATGACTGTTATACGCTTGCCACACAAATCGCCTCCATAACTCCTTATTTAGATGGCGTATTACACAATGCAGGAATACTTGGTGTCGTTGCCCCTATCTCTGAGCAACCCAGCGACCTATGGCATGATGTCATGCAAGTCAATGTCAATGCCACGTTTATGCTAACTCAAGCTTTACTTCCTCTATTACTCAAAGCACCTAATGCCTCGTTAATTTTTACCAGTTCAAGCGTAGGTAAACAAGGTCGCGCCGGTTGGGGTGCCTATTCTGTCTCCAAATTTGCGACTGAAGGTTTAATGCAAGTGCTAGCCGAAGAATATAAGCAGAGCAATCTTCGGGTAAATTGTATTAACCCAGGCGGCACTCGAACCTCAATGCGAGCAAGTGCATTTCCTGATGAAAATCCACTTAAATTAAAAACCCCTGCTGATATCATGCCTATATATATCTATTTGATGGGTGATGATAGCCTGCGTAAAACGGGGAGTAGTTATGATGCACAACCTGGACGTAAACCTGGTGCTGCGGAGTAAAAACGATGTCTCAAAGTCGACACGAAGAACGTCAACAGCGTCTAAAAGAAAAGGTAGATGCGCGTATTGAAGCTGCACAAATTGAACGAGGGATCGTTATTGTCTTTACTGGAAATGGGAAAGGCAAAACCACAGCTGCATTTGGAACTGTATGCCGTACAGTAGGTCATGGTAAGAAAGCTGCTGTTGTTCAATTTATTAAAGGGGGTTGGGATAATGGCGAACGCGAACTACTTGAACCACAAGGCGTTCCCTTCTATGTTATGTCAACAGGCTTCACGTGGGAAACTCAAAATAAAGAGACCGATACCCTTGCTTGTATGGAAACTTGGCAGTACGCCAAACAATTATTAAGTGACCCACAGTACGATTTAGTCATTTTAGATGAGCTCACTTATATGGTGAGTTATCATTACCTCGAATTAGCAGAGGTGGTTCAAGCATTACAAAGCCGTCCTGCCAATCAGTCTGTCGTGATCACGGGTAGAGGTTGCCACCGAGATTTGATCGAATTAGCTGATACGGTAACAGAAATGCGCCCAGTGAAACATGCATTTGATGTTGGAATTAAAGCTCAAAAAGGGATTGATTGGTAATTAACCACTAAGAAAGTGCAATAATACGATTTTTTCAATTATTGCACTTTTAATCTATTTTTATCTAACTACTCCATCAGTCAATCTATAAAAAAGTCATTTATTCTTATTCGTTTATCACACCAATTTAGTGTGAGTTTAAAAATAAAAAATATTTCAGATAATATAAATTACTTTTAATAACTTCAGCACATCAAATATCACAATTAATTTATAACAATTAAAATAAAACATAAAAATAATTAATGCTATTCGTTGTTATTCATCTTTTCCATTAAACTGGATACGTATAGCTACGTCAGTAAAATCCTCCTTGTTAGACAAAAACATAAAAATGCAACCATTTGATAAATAATAAATTATTTTAAAACAACTGATATTAACCCGCTTTTAAGCAGTTTTGGTTATTTATCAACTAATAACAATGTATTTATCCATGTTAACATTATTAATTTTATTTAATTTGCTATTTAAGCATAATTAAATAGCAATAATGGATTGTTAGTTATTTTAGATTCTTCTATTTTATTTAAAGGGATATATATGAAAAATGTTTTAAATACTCATTTAAATTTTACCACATTAAAATTTAACCCACTCTTTTTATGTGTTTCAATAATCGTTGGTACAACCACCGTTGCCCAAGCTGCAATTACGCCAACCAACGGTGCAGGCGTATTGAATCAAAGTAATGGCCCTACTGTCGTTTATATTAATAAACCAAGCCAAGCCGGTGTTTCCCATAATACCTATAGTCAATTCGATGTTGACCAAAAAGGTGTGATATTAAATAACAGCGCAGGTAATACTAATACGGTTATTGGTGGTAAAATTGGTGGAAATACCAACGTTGCTGGTGGGCGAGCAAAAATTATTTTAAATGAAATAAACTCAAATACGGCAACAACCTTAAATGGCATGGTTGAAGTCGCAGGCGGTAAAGCACAAGTCATTGTTGCTAACGCTTCGGGTATTACATGTAACAACTGTGGTTTTATCAATACCAGCCGCACAACGTTAACGACGGGTAAAGTAGAGTTAGCCAATGATGGTTCTATTGCTAACTATAATGTGCAGCAAGGTAAAATTGCCGTCAATGGAAGATTAGATTCAAATTCGCCAACAGATTTAATTGCCCGTTCTATTGCCATCAATGGCGTTGTTGAAGCTCAGCGTCTCAATGTGGTAGCTGGAAACAATCATGTCAATTCGGCAGGGAATGTGACGGGCACTGCTACTGCAATCGGCACAAAACCTATTGTCGGGATTGATGTTTCTTCAATTGGCGGTATGTATGCCAATAAAATTTCATTAATTGCCACTGAAACAGGTGTTGGCGTAAGTAATTTAGGGGATATTGGCACACATAATGGCGCTATTTCCATTGATACAGCAGGAACAGTGAACAATACCAATGGCAATATGAATGCAGCTGGTGACATTAAGATTAATGCTGCGGGTATTACGAATAATGGTCGTATTGCAGGTAATAAACAGGTCAATATCGCAGTTGCAGGTACTGGGGCGATTAATAATGATAATGGGATTATCACCTCTTATAACAATGATATTAACTTAACCACGTTAGGAACACTGAGTAACAACCGAGGTTCAATTGTTGCCCAACAGAATGTCAGTACACTCTCTGATTCCTTTATAAATGATAATGGTATAGTTCAATCTACTAAAGGTGACATAGATGTTCATTCTATGAATACAATTTATAACCGAGACAATCTCGCTAACCCAAATGACCCAGGAAAAGGGTTCAATGCCGGACGTGATTTAACTATCAATGCCGTTCGTGTTGTGAATGAAAATTCCAATATCACTGCGGGACGAGATAGCAAGATCAGCGCGCAATCTAGTATTGAAAATACATCCAATAGCAAAATCATTGCACAACGCCATACAGATATCAGTACGATGTACTTGACGCAATCTAATTCTGAAATAAATGCCGCTAATGGCCGTATGGATTTGGATGCATCAGTATCACTCACCAATGCGGGATCATCCACCATTCATAGTGGCCGCGTGATGAATATCAACACAAACCAACTCATTAACTCCGGTGCGATTATTTCAAATAACGGTAAATCCGTCATTAATACGAATTCAATGAACAACCGTTCTGGTTATATCAAAGGGAAAAACCTTACAATCAAAGCCCATAATATTGATAACCAATCAGGCTTAATTAATGCAGAAAATAGTCTTGAGATTGAAACCAGTCATTTGAACAACAATTACAGTAGTGATTTTAAACTCGTTAATACCAAATTTGGGCTAACGGACCAAAATGGCGGCCTACAAACCAATAATGGTACGATTAAAGTTAAAGGAGATACTCTGAGTAACTTGTATGGTTCAATTACTGCTAATGTAGATAATAATGTCGCTGCACGTAACGATATTGATATTAAGCTCAAAGCGACACTCAATAATAATTATGGACAAATTACCACTGTTAATAACCAAAGACTTGATGTCGGCACATTAGAAAACTACGCAGGAAAAGTGACTGCTGGGAAAAACCTAACTATTGATTCCAAAAATCGAGTTAATAATCAATATGGGGCTTTACGTTCGACTAATACCACTAAGATCACCAGCCCTATCGTCACTAATGGAACAACAGGAAGCATCTCAGGTAATCGTGTGATTATTGATGCTGTTGTAACTAACTAAACTAGTTTACGTTCAAAAAAGGCGGTCATTTTTAAATGACTGCCTTTTTATTATGGCTCATTACAGAATTAATATTCTGAATTAATCACCACCTCTTCACCAAAACGCCCTGCCTTTGGTAATGGTTGATAAGATGAATTAGCTGCACGTAAAATACGGACACCACGAATACCTAACTCATGGGCTGCCGCGATATCTGCATCAGCATCACCATAATAGATGGTTAATTTGTGATCATGCATCCAGCTCACTTTATTATTTTGCCCTGGTTCATCGCCTGCAAAAATAACAGGTTGCATTTTATCTGCAGGTATTGCTAAGCCTTCTTGAACGTATTTAGTCACTGTTTCTGTTTTCGTTTTCGTACGGCCTGTAATGAAATAGACAGTATCACCGCGATCTAAGTGCATTTTGACTAAATCAATACCCACTTGTTTTGGCATACTGAATTTGTCCCACTCATTATTCATTTTTTCCCAAAATTGTTGATTTTTTAGGTAGCTAAAATCGTTAGGTGAGAACTCTAGTTTGCCACGGTAAAAACCTGGACTCGAAAATAACACCGTATCATCGATATCAAACCCAACAGCCATTGGCGCTTTGCCTTCTAGGCTTTGTTTAATTTGTTCGATGGAAACCCAATGAATAGGCTGTTGTTGAGCAAGTTCAACAACGGTAACCCCAGGGCTTACGGTTTCTGGCATTGGAATTTTTGCTTGAGACGTTGCTGTAAAACTTAATACCAATGCAATCGCACTCAAAGTCAGTGTTATTTTTTTCATGTTTTGTCCTTATTCAGGTTTATCCACTTAAACCATTCTTTATTTATCTGGATAAACTGGGTAAGTAATAGGTTTATCTGTAAATTTGTCTTTATTATCAGTAGCAACCCAATATTTTGTGAGATACATCCCACAAGAAGGGTCATACTAAGACTTTTAATTACATTAAAATGAGATGGATATCTCATAAATATCATCTCTTACTGATAGCTTTCATAATAATGTGAACTAGAACATTAATTTTCTTATTATTAACAAGGTTATATTCAATAAAATCATTACGTTGATATATGAGAATCACTTCCATACATCAAAAAAAGCTGAGGGTGGAGCCTCAGCTTTTTTACTATTCGAGAATTGCAATTAATCTAGATGCGAGTACGACGTTTCGCCGTTGGTCTTGAAGATTGACGTTTTGATGCAGGACGTGATGCAACTTGCGTATGGCGTTTTACCGCACGGCGAATTTGGTTTGCTTTAATACGACGTTGGTCACGCTCAACGGCAACTTTGCTTTCAGTTTCTACTGGTAATTCGACCAGCTCACGGAGATAATTGGTTTGTTCTAAACCCAATTCCGTCCATCCTCCACGTGGTAAACCTTTTGGTAAATCAATATCACCATAACGCACACGGATTAAACGGCTTACTTGAACACCAACCGATTCCCAAAGGCGACGGACCTCGCGGTTACGCCCTTCAGTTAAAGTGACGTTAAACCATTGATTCATCCCTTCTCCGCCACGGTAAGAAACCGTTTTAAAAGAAGCTGGACCATCTTCCAACTGTACGCCTTGTGTTAATTGACGAATTTTTGCTTCATTGATTTCACCAAACACACGTACAGCATATTCACGCTCAACTTCACGGCTTGGGTGCATTAAACGATTAGCTAGCTCACCATCAGTCGTAAATAACAATAAACCGCTGGTGTTAACATCTAAGCGGCCAACAGCAATCCATCGCGCTCCCGTTAAACGTGGTAAACGGTTAAAAACAGTTGGGCGCCCTTCTGGATCATGGCGTGTACATAATTCACCTTCTGGCTTGTAATAAGCCATTACACGGCAAATTTCCTTTTCAGGTTCTTTGGTAGCTAATAAACGACCATCTAAACGAATTTTTGTTGCAGGTGTGACTTCAACACGGTCTCCGAGTGTCGCAATTTTGCCATCAACACTAATACGACCCGCTTGCAGGAATGTTTCGATTTCTCGACGAGAACCATGCCCTGAACGAGCAAGGATTTTCTGTAATTTTTCAGTTTTTTGCGGTTTTACGCTCATGTAACCCTCTGCTGTCGCCTTCACAGGCGTCAAATATCTTTTTGGCGCGTCATCTTGTTGCCGTACCAAAAAGTAATGAATTTGAAAACCCGCGCATTATACACAGGTTTGTCCTGAACCCCTATAACTTATCTGAATATCGCACTTTCAATACGATTTTATTTAATTTTGCGCTAAATCTTAGGCTTTTAGGTATTTGCATTTATTCAAAAGGCGTTGGGTCCCCTGTTCCGACACGTGCCACAACAGGTGTATCATCAGTAAAGTCAATCACAGTTGTTGGTTTTTGCCCGATATAACCACCGTGTATGACTAAATCGACTTGTTTATCAAGTAAGTCGCGAATTTCTTCAGGATCTGATTGAGTGAAATCATCACCAGGCATAATCAAACTCGTTGACATCAAAGGTTCACCAACAGCTTCGAGTAAATCTCGAGCAATCGGGTTTGATGGCACACGTAAGCCAATGGTTTTACGTTTTTCATTCATTAAACGCCGTGGAACTTCTTTCGTTGCCCGTAAAATAAAGGTGTAATTACCTGGCGTATTGTTTTTTATTAAACGGAAAACGGTGTTATCAACATGCGCGTAATTCGATAGCTCAGAGAGATCTCGACACATTAAAGTGAAATTATGGTTAGCATCAAGCTGACGGATACGACAAATACGTTGCAAAGCATCTTTTTCTTCTAAACGACATCCAATGGCGTACCCTGAATCCGTAGGGTAAACAATGACACCGCCTTTATTTAGAATTTCAACACTCTGGCTAATAAGTCTTGCTTGAGGATTATCCGGATGGACATAAAAAAACTGGCTCATACATACCTCTAATTTTTGGGTATCGACAGCATCACCCGGCAAAAATACCTATAAATGCTACTATCTCTTAATTCCATGAGATGACCTACTCAGAAATAAATCATCACTTATAATAATTATTTTACACCGCATTATTAATACATCAATTAATTAGCTGCTTTTTACCGCATTCCAAAGCGTCCAGACTGCATTATCATCATTAGGTAACCATAAATTTCGGCCAAGCTCTATCCAAGAACATGGCCGATGAAAATCTGAACCCACCGATGTATGTAAATTTGCATTATTGGCTAATTCTGCTAAATACTGCTTTTCATGTGGCGGCTGCTGGCAATGAGAAACTTCCATGGCATCACCTTCACACTGTTTAAAATACGCAACCAACCGTTTTAACCATTTATTGGATAATTGATATTTCGCAGGATGAGCTAATACCGCAATACCACCGGCCGCATGGATTGCGTCGATAGAATCCTTAATTGAGCACCACTTCGCAGGAACGTATCCTATTTTTCCTTTTGATAAATAACGCTTAAATACGTTATTAATGGTTTTTTCTTTACCTATTTTCACAATATACTGTGCAAAATGAGCCCGCGTTACCTGCCCACCACCAGAAATATGTTGCGCATTTTCCCATGCGTCATCAATCCCCGATTTTTGTAATCGCCTGCCCATCTCAATACCACGCTCGAAGCGACGTTCAGATTGTGCTTTCAACAATTGAGCCATAGCGGGGTGTGAAGGCGAAAAATTTAACCCCACAATATGTATTTCAATGTTTTCCCACAGTGTCGAAATTTCAACACCATTGACTAACTCAATTGGCCTTTCATTTTCAGTAAGATAGCGACGAGCCTCAAATACACCTTCACAGGTATCGTGATCGGTGATCGCTAAAATATTAACCCCTTTTTCAATCGCACGTTCGATTAACTCTGCTGGAGTAAGATCACCATCCGAAGCATTTGTATGGCTATGTAAGTCGTAGCGAGTCACTAATGGCGGCGAGGCAGTCGACAAATTGATATCTTCTCTAATTTCCATGTACAACTATATTTCCTAATAAAGTAACAAAGTTCTTGACATAAACAACGCGATCCAGTTAACTAGTACACAAGATAGCTAAGGCTAAAAATCATCAGTTTATCCAGTGAGGCATACAATGAATTTATTTAACTTATCAAATCGTTGGTGGCGTGACTTCCCAAATTGGGCGGAAGCCGCACACGCATAGTTATTGTATGTCTCAGTGCCAAACCCGCCCTTCATCGGCGGGTTTTTTATGTCAAAAATTAGCGTAAGGCAACATAATGAACGAACAAAACACCACATTAGCACATTTTAAGTATCTGGATAGCCCAATTAATTATCAGCCTGATCCTACATTATTATTTAATCATCTGTGCCATCAAGTTCCATCAACAATGTTGTTGGAATCTGCTGAAATTAATAATAAGGCCAACTTACAAAGCTTGCTGGTTGTCAACAGCGCGCTACGTATTCGTGCTTTTGGTCAACAAGTTGAAATAGAAGCGTTGACGCCAAATGGCCAAGCATTATTACCAAAGCTGTTAGCACAGTTAACCCATTTAATCACACATCATAGCATGCAAGAAAATAGCTTAACGGTAACGTTCAGCTCGCCGGCAAAAGATTTAGACGAAGACAGTCGTCTGAAGGCCGCATCTTGTTTAGACGTTTTACGTGCTCTGCCGGCTCTCGCGCAAGCCTATTCAACAAAACCTGAAAACCTGTTTGTGGGTGGTTTGTTTGCTTATGATTTAGTCGCCAGTTTTGAAGATTTACCCAATGTGAATACCGTTAATCACTGCCCTGACTATTGTTTTTTTGTGGCTGAACATTATTTAGTGATCGACCACCAAAATCAGGCTGCTCGGCTCAAAAGTTGCCTATTTACGCAAAATGCGCAAGATGCTGAAACGGTGACACAACGTCACGCACAAATTATCGCTTCGTGCCGCCCATTCTTACCCGCACTTCCTTTAGCAACAGCACCTGATTTTGCGGTTTCGATAAACAAAAATGACCAGCAATATGGGGAAATTGTCACCTCATTAAAAGAAGCCATATACCGTGGTGATATTTTTCAGGTTGTGCCTTCTCGTAAATTTACGATGCCGTGCTCACATCCTTTAATTGCATATCAAAAGCTCAAAGCACAAAACCCAAGCCCTTATATGTTCTACATGCAAGATGAAGCATTCACTCTCTTTGGTGCGTCGCCTGAAAGCGCACTCAAATATGCAACAGCAAATCGTAAAGTGGAAATTTATCCAATCGCGGGGACCCGCCCTCGTGGCCGTAACGCACAGGGTGAATTAGATCTCGACTTAGACAGCCGAATTGAACTTTCCATGCGCTCAGATGAAAAAGAACTCGCTGAACACATCATGCTAGTTGACTTAGCGCGCAACGATTTAGCCCGTATTTGTGAAGCGGGTAGCCGTTATGTTGCCAACCTAACTAAGGTTGACCGCTACTCTTTCGTGATGCACTTAGTTTCTCATGTTGTGGGAACATTGCGCCAAGATTTAGATGTTTTTCATGCATACCAAGCTTGCATGAATATGGGGACTTTAACGGGTGCACCAAAGGTAAAAGCCATGCAACTGATTGCCCAATATGAGCAAGAGCGCCGAGGTTCATACGGGGGAGCTGTAGGGTATTTCCAAGGAAATGGTGATTTTGATACCTGCATCGTTATCCGTTCTGCATACGTAGAAAATGGCATTGCCACTGTACAAGCGGGAGGTGGTGTCGTTCTAGATTCCGTACCTCAAGCTGAAGCCGATGAAACCCGTAATAAGGCACGTGCAGTGATCCGTGCAATTGCCCAAGCACATCAAGTTAAGGAGTTATTCTAATGGCGAACATTTTACTACTCGATAACGTTGACTCCTTTACTTATAACCTAGTAGACCAACTGCGTGCAGGTGGCCATAACGTGGTTATTTATCGCAATACAGTCAATGTAGAACATATTTTATCTGTATTAAATCAAATGATTTCACCGATATTAGTCTTATCACCCGGCCCCGGTAAACCAAGCGAAGCAGGTTCAATGCCAGAAGTATTAATGCGAGTAAAAGGCAAAATCCCTGTTATTGGTATTTGCTTAGGTCACCAAGCCATCGTTGAAGCTTATGGCGGAACGGTTTCAGCAGCAGGTGAAATTTTGCATGGTAAATCTTCGATTGCCACACATGATGGTTTAGCTATGTTTAATCATCTTGAAAACCCAATATCAGTGGCGCGTTACCACTCTCTTGTTGGTAGCCAAATTCCGGAAAGCTTAACCATTTGTGCCCAATCAAATGGCATGGTCATGGCTGTACGTAATGATAGCGATAGAGTTTGTGGATTCCAATTTCATCCCGAATCCATTTTAACAACGCAAGGTAAACAGTTGCTAGAAAACACTGTGGCATGGGCTCTTTCTACTCCCAATGCAACCGAACCTACTCATTCGCACTAACGGAATACTAAAGAGCCAATTATGCAAAATATTTATGATAAGTTATTTAAAGCGCAACCACTGACTCAACAAGAAAGCCAGTACTTGTTTAATGCCATTATTCAAGGCGAATTAACAGAACCTCAATTAGCTGCTGTGTTAATCAGTATGAAAATGCGAGGTGAACAACCACAAGAAATTGCTGGAGCCGCGTTGGCTTGTTTGGAGAATGCACAGCCATTTCCCCGCCCTGACTACCCATTCAGCGACATCGTTGGCACCGGGGGAGATGGTGCAAATAGTATCAATATTTCCACAGCAAGCGCATTCGTTGCTGCTGAATGTGGGATTAAAGTGGCTAAACACGGTAATCGCAGTGTTTCGAGCCGTTCAGGTTCTTCGGATTTACTTGCCGCCTTTGGTATCGCCTTAGACCTCAGTGCGCAAAGTGCTCGTGACGCATTAGATGAGCTTGGTGTTTGTTTTTTATTTGCACCGCAGTACCACAGTGGGTTTCGCCATGCCGCCCCTGTACGTACACAACTAAAAACTCGAACGTTATTTAATGTATTGGGGCCATTAATTAATCCGGCTCGCCCACCGATTGCCCTTATCGGTGTTTACCAAGAATCATTGGTAAAACCGGTATCTGAAACACTGCAGATGCTTGGTTTTACCCGTGCAGCTGTGGTACACAGTGGGGGGATGGATGAAGTTTCATTACATGCGGTCACTCAAGTTGCTGAATTAAAAGATGGCAAAGTACAACATTATCAATTAACTGCTGATGATTTTGGACTGGCGCCATATCAATTACGCGACTTAGAAGGCGGTACACCTGATGAAAACCGCGTATTGCTTAGCCATTTACTTCAAGGCCATGGCCAAGCGGCTCACGAAGCGGCTGTAGCGGCCAATGTTGCCATGCTGATGCGTATTAATGGCCATGAAGATTTAAAACAAAACAGCGAACACGCACTTGCAATTATTCGTAGCGGTAAAGCATTTGACCGCGTTACAGCACTCGCGGCAAGGAACCAATAAAATGAAAGCGACAGTCTTACAAAAAATTGTTGATGATAAAGTTGACTATTTAATTGAACGCAAAGCCCAGCAACCGTTAGAAAGCTTTATTGCTGAGGTTCAGCCTAGCCAGCGTAGTTTCTATAACGCACTAAGCGCCAAACGCCCTGTTTTTATTTTGGAGTGCAAAAAAGCGTCTCCTTCAAAGGGCTTGATCCGTGCTGACTTCGACCCTGCAATGATAGCCAAGACATATGCACCATATGCGAGTGCTATTTCCGTTCTCACTGATGAAAAATATTTTCAAGGTAATATGGATTACTTAACGATAGTCAGTAACACCGTAAAGCAACCTGTATTATGCAAAGATTTTATCATTGACCCATACCAAATCTACCTTGCACGTTACTACCAAGCGGATGCCATTTTATTGATGTTATCTGTCTTAAATGATGATGAATATATCGCGTTGGCTGAAGTTGCTCATCAACTGAGTATGGGGATATTAACGGAAGTCAGCAATGAAGAAGAATTAGAGCGAGCAATTCGGTTAAAAGCCAAAGTGGTTGGCATCAATAACCGAGATTTACGCGACCTTTCTATTGATTTAAATCGGACTCGTGAGCTCGCGCCTCGCTTAGCAGAAGAAACGATAGTGATCAGCGAGTCAGGCATTCATCAACATCAACATATTCAGTCACTGAGACAGTTTGCAAATGGTTTTTTAATTGGTAGTGCACTAATGGAGCAAGCTGACTTAGATAAAGCCATTCGCAGCCTGTTAGTTGGGGAACATAAAGTCTGTGGTTTAACCCGCGAACAAGATGCAAAAGCTGCATTTAAAGCAGGAGCACACTACGGTGGATTAATTTTTGCTGAAACCTCCCCGAGAAAAGTGACGTTGTCACAGGCGCAAACTATCATCCATGCTGCGCCGTTAAAATATGTCGGTGTTTTTCGCAATCAGTCCGCCGATTTTGTTGCCCATATTGCCAAACAGCTTGCGTTATCTGCGGTGCAACTACATGGTGAAGAAGATCCTTCTTATATCAATATGTTAAAAACATTTTTACCAAACTACTGTGAAGTTTGGAAAGCGCTTGATATGTCAAGAACAACTTTAAATGACTATGACACACAAGACATTGATGTGTTACTACTGGATAACGGACAAGGTGGCACAGGTAAAACCTTCAATTGGTCAGAAATCCCTTCATCTGCCACACAAAAAATAATGATTGCGGGGGGACTTACACCTGATAACTGCCTAGACGCTGCAAAGTTACTGTGCAACGGATTAGACTTTAATTCAGGGGTTGAAATTGAACCTGGTATAAAAAGTGAACAAAAAATAAATTTGGTGTTGTCAGCGTTGTTAGCCGAATCAACGGCTCACTAATACACAACGAAAAGATAAAACTCCAACACCAATTAATGTAACTGTTAAAATGGACAATAAATAATGAGTAAATTAGATCCGTATTTTGGCGAGTTTGGTGGGCAATATGTCCCAGAAATTCTGATCCCTGCATTAAATCAATTAGAAGACGCGTTTATCGACGCACAAAATGATGCTGAATTTATTCGTGAATTTCACGACTTACTAAAAAACTATGCAGGTCGCCCTACTGCACTAACATTATGTAAAAACTTAACTGCCGGTACAAAAACAAAACTCTATTTGAAACGTGAAGATTTACTGCACGGCGGCGCACATAAAACCAACCAAGTATTAGGCCAAGCGCTACTGGCTAAGCGAATGGGAAAAAACGAAATTATTGCAGAAACAGGTGCTGGGCAACATGGAGTTGCTACCGCACTGGCTTGCGCATTATTGAATATGAAATGCCGTATCTATATGGGCGCTAAAGATGTTGAACGACAGTCTCCCAATGTATTTCGTATGAAATTAATGGGTGCTGAAGTTATTCCTGTTCATAGCGGTTCGGCAACCTTGAAAGACGCGTGTAATGAAGCATTAAGGGACTGGTCTGGCAGTTATGATAAAGCCCACTATTTATTAGGAACTGCGGCGGGTCCACATCCTTATCCAACAATTGTACGTGAATTCCAACGTATGATTGGTGATGAAGCCAAACAACAAGTTCTTGAAAAAGAAGGTCGTTTACCCGATGCTGTCGTTGCCTGTATTGGTGGTGGTTCAAATGCAATCGGTTTATTTGCCTCTTTTATTCCAGAAGAAAATGTGAAACTAATTGGTGTTGAACCTGCTGGGTTAGGTATTGAATCAGGCCAACATGGTGCGCCATTAAAGCATGGTCGTGTTGGAATTTATTTCGGTATGAAATCACCGATGATGCAAACCAGTGAAGGCCAAATTGAAGAGTCATATTCCATCTCTGCAGGATTAGATTTTCCTTCTGTCGGGCCTCAACATGCTCACTTAAATAGTATTGGTCGCGCAGAATATGTTTCAATTACCGATGACGAAGCCTTGAATGCTTTTAAATTGTTATCACGTAAAGAAGGGATTATTCCAGCATTAGAATCTTCTCATGCCCTCGCTTATGCATTAAAAATGGCAGAGCAAGAACCCAATAAAGAACAATTATTAATCGTCAATTTGTCTGGCCGTGGTGATAAAGATATTTTTACAGTGCATGATATTTTAGCCAGCAGAGGAGAAATTTAATGGAACGTTATACCCAACTTTTTAAACGTTTAACTCACGATAACCAAGGGGCATTTGTTCCATTTGTCACATTAGGTGACCCTGATGCTGAATTATCATTGAACATTGTTGATGCCTTAATTGCTGGTGGCGCTGATGCATTAGAAATTGGTATTCCATTTTCTGACCCATTGGCCGATGGCCCGACTATCCAAAATGCGAATTTACGCGCATTTAAAAGTGAAATCACCCCGACAATTTGTTTCGAGTTACTAAGTCGTATTAGAGAAAAACACCCTACTATTCCGATTGGTTTATTAGTGTATGCAAATTTAGTCTTTACCAATGGTATTGAAAATTTTTATATTCGCTGCGAAAAAGCAGGTGTTGATTCCGTATTAGTTGCAGATGTTCCGATGTCCGAATCAAAGCCATTTCGTGAAGCTGCATTGGCACACAACATTGCTCCCATTTTTATTTGCCCGCCCAATGCCAATGATGAATTACTACAACAAATTGGGAAATATAGCCAAGGTTATACTTATTTGTTATCACGTGCAGGCGTAACAGGCACAGAAAAACGCGCTGAAACGCCATTAGCTCATTTATTGAGTCAATTAAATCAGTATAACGCGGCTCCTGCCCTACAAGGTTTTGGGATATCTGAACCTGAGCAAGTCAAAGAAGCGATTAAAAATGGTGCAGCAGGTGCAATTTCTGGTTCAGCCGTGGTTAAAATCATCGAAAACAACTTAAATCGCCCTGATGTTATGCTTACATCATTAACTGAGTTTGTTGCAAAAATGAAAGCAGCAACACAGAAATAGGCTAAACAATAAATAGTAATCAAGTCATACTTAAGTTTATTGGCTTGATTACTTAAATCATATAATTAAATTTTGTCTGGGCGATTTTTAATCCTTTTAAGGTTATTTTTAGAAATATTATTTAAATATATTCAGTATTTTTCAGTTTAAAATCCCTCAAATAGTTCAAAATAACTAATCATAATATTTATTAATATAAACCACCAATATTAAAATTAACAGATACGTGTTATTACACTAGTATTTTCTCTTATCATATCCGTAGCAGAGTAAGTGTTACCATTTGATTGCATTAGCATTTTACGCGCTAAATATATAAAACACTATTTATAGTATAATATGGGAGTATTACTCTCCCTATATTTCTTTGACTCAACTTAAATACAATTAAATTTTAATGAAAATTAATATAACGCATAATCCTTATGCTTTAATGGAATTTTAATTAGCTATTTTTAATTTTATCTATAGTCTATTTTAGGGATATTTATGAAACTTTCTACCAATCATTCTATCACTCATCCTATGATGAGAGTTAAGCCACTCTTTTTAAGTGTGTCTGTTATTTTAGGATCGATATCTATTGCTCACGGTGCAGTTGTTAATACCAATGGTGCTGGCGTAATAAATCAAAGTAATGGTCCTACTATCGTTCATATTAAAGGCGCAAGTGACAAAGGTGTTTCACACAACATTTATAGCCAATTTGATGTTGACCAAAAAGGGGTTATTTTAAATAACAGTACAACCAACACGAATACCACTTTAGGGGGACAAATTAATGGCAACTTAAATTTAAATAATGGTAATGGCCCTGCAAAAGTTATTTTAAATGAAGTTAATTCAAATAAAGCAAGTACTTTAGGCGGTATGATTGAAGTCGCTGGTGATAAAGCGCAAGTTATTGTTGCTAACGCATCAGGCATCACATGTAATAACTGTGGTTTTATTAATACCGATCGGGTGACTTTAACAACAGGTAAGCCAATTGTTGCTGGTGGTGAAGTTCTTGGCTATAACGTTGAAAAAGGTCAGATTATTATTAATAGCCGCTTACAGTCAGATTCCCCTACTGATATTATCGCTCGCTCTGCAGTGATCCGTGGAGACATTCACGCCAAAGAAATTAATGTTGTAGCAGGCAATAACTTTGTTGATGCAAAAGGTAATTACATTACTAAGGTACAAGGCGTTGGGTCTGCCACGCGAATTGGTGTTGATGTCGCGGCTATGGGGGGGATGTATGCCGATAAAATTACGCTAGTTTCCACGGAAAGTGGAACTGGTGTTTCTAATAACGGAAACTTAATTGCGGGAACTGGTGGAATTAACATTGACTCAACTGGCTTAGTGTATAACCAAGTTGGAAAAATGAATGCAAATGGTAATATCAATATAAAATCCAATGGGTTATATAATACAGCGACTATTGTAGCGAATGGTGATGTTGATATTAATGCACAAAACTCAGTTCTGAGTAATGTGAATGGACAGATTAAGTCTAATGGTGGCAATCTCAAACTGGCTTCAGCTACGAGTGTTGATAACCGAAGTGGTATTATTCATGCTCAGCAAGACATGAACATCGCGACTGCAAATATTGTTAACACTAACGGTTCAATTAAAACTAATCGTGGAAATATTGCAATTCGTGCGACAGGTAAGATTGATAATAACTATACCCTACGTAATAACGTCATTAATGTAGACGAACGAGGAATTCGAGCAGGCGGTGATTTATCAATTGATACGACAACACTTGCAAATAATAACTCTACGTTATCAGGCCGTGATATCACAATAAATGCCCGTAATACTGCCGCGAATGATAATAGCTCGCAGATTCTAGCTAAAAGAAAAATCGATATCGATTCTGTTACGTTACAAAACAATAACTCACTGATTAAATCCACTAATGGACAGACCAATATCACCCTATCAAGTAACCTAATAAATAACGGTTATGCTGCAATCGATAGTGGAAAGGCATTGAATATCAAAGCTAACATCATTTACAACCAAGGTTCACTCGTTTCTGGTGCGGGCAAATCAAAATTTGATATTTATTCTCTTAATAATCAGTATGGATTTATCAAAGCAAATAATTTAGACATTAAAACCACCCATTTAGGTAATGGGAGAGGCTTAATCACTGCAGATTCAAATGTGGTTATTAATGCAACAAGTGCTGATAATAGCTACGCCAGCGGGTTTAATAGTTACGCGAGTAAATTTGGTGTTGCTGGCCAAACAGGTGGGATCTATGCAAAAGATGGTTCAGTGACCATCAAAGCCGACAGCTTGAATAACTACTCGGGTGTTATTGCTGCTAACCAAGCACAAAAAGCGCCAACCAAAGGTAACATTGATATAAAATTAAGAAATGACCTAGATAACCGTTATGGTAAAATCCAAGGTGCAAATAATGTCACATTAGATGTAAATAAGTTAAATAATACTTACTCTGGTACTGTTGACGCTGGTAAAGATTTAACTATCGATGCCTTTACTCGTGTAGATAATAATAATGGTCGTTTAAGTTCAATGGGAACGACTAAAATTACCAGTCCTGTAATTTATAATAGCCCTTATGGACAAATTCTAGGTTCAATGATTATTTTAAATACACCTAATTATTACTAATTAGGTAAAACAAGGAGGCTATTTGCCTCCTTATTATTTACTCCAAGCCAGAGTATTAACAATATAATAAATAAAATTATTTTAGCACCATAAATGTCCCTTAAGCCCCTCTAATTATTACTCATATTAACAGTAAATAGAATCGTTCCAAGCCTAAGTAAAAAAACCTATTTAATCTAATATAGAGTATTCATTACCCATTGATTTTATTGGGGATAAATAAAACACCCATAGAATAAATCGTATTATTTGCATTTCCAGTAACAATCTCCAAAAGTATTTACACTAACTCAATCAATTTAATTAATTTTTATTTTCAATGCATTTAAAGCATAATTAAAAATACGAAAAGAAAAAACAACTTAATAATATTTTTATTATAGGGATATAAATGAAAACCTTTTCAAAATAAAGCCCTGATGGCAAGTTAATAAGATAGTTCTGATAAAATATTGTTCATTAGCAATTTTCTTTATTATATTTCCTAACATAAAAATAACTTTAATATTTTTAAAAATTAATGTGGTGCACATGAATTTTCGATTTATTTTTTTATTGTCAACGCTATTACCTTTAGCTGTATCAGCTAATACCGCACAAATTATTGACCAACAAATCAATAATCAAGCTAGCCAAGATCGCTCTCGCCAACAACAGACTCAACTTGAAGCTAAAGATGCCTTAGGTAAAACCAGAGAACCCTCAAATAATATTTTAATTTTTGATGATGAGAAAGATTGTTTTGAAATGAAACAAGTAGTCTTACTTTCAGAACCTAAACTCCCCTCAATGAGACCTTTAGAAGCTTATGCAAGCCAAGTTGTCGGAGTTTGTATCGGTATCAATGGAGTTGAAACCTTAGCAAAAGGCTTACAAGATAAAATAATTAAATCAGGCTACGTCACAACACGCGTTAATATTCCAGAACAAAACATCAGTGAAGGGACTTTAACGCTCCAAATTATTCCAGGTAAAGTTGCGAATGTTAAACTTGCCGAAGGTAGTGATACTTATATTACTTTAGGGGCAATTATGCCTGCTAAAGAAGGAGACATTCTGAATATCCGTGACATTGAACAAGGTTTAGAAAACCTTGAACGGATCCCTGGTGCAAAGGTCAATATTGAACTTGCACCAGGTAAAGAGTTTTCCACCTCTGATATTTCAATACAAAGAGAAAAATCATCTCACTTTAATGCAGGTGGATATTACAATAACTCAGGAAGTCGCCAAACAGGTAAAGACCAAGTTGGAGTGACTTTGTATGCTAATAACCTAACGAGTTTAAACGATACAATATATGTATCTGCAGGAAAAAATGCAAAAAACCAAGCACGAAATAGCACCAGTAATGCTTCTATTTATTATGCTGTTCCCTATAATTATTGGCTTTTCTCATTGTACGCAAGTAAAAGTGACTATAAACAAACTATTAATGACTCTGTACTCAGCTATAAGTATTATGGTGACAGTAAATATTATAACGCTACGGCCAGTAATGTCTTTTTGCGCGGTCAAACGTTTAAAGATACAGCGTCAATCCAATTGATTAAAAGAAAATCAAAATATAAGTTGGAGGATGTCACCCTACTTTCCCAACAACGAGACCTTACCAGCCTTAAACTGGGTGTTAGCCACCGCCAGAATATCAACAATTCTACCATTGATGCATCATTATACCATCAGCGCAACGTACCCTGGTTTGGTGCCGAAGAAAGCTGGGATATGAAATATGGTGATGTCAGCACCATGAGCCGTGTTTATACTGCCGATATTTCGGGTATCTTCCCCTTCTCATTTGACAATTTTATTATGAGTTATAACCCACAACTGTTTGTGCAATATTCACGAGACCGTTTAACTATTCAAGATCAATTTTCGTTAGGTAGCCGTTGGACTGTTCGTGGTTTCGATGAAGAGTTTTCACTGATCGGTGATAAGGGTTTTTACCTGCGTAATGAGTTTAACTTTTATATTCCTGGCTTTTCCTTTTATCCCTATTACGCTATTGACTATGGTCGAATACTTGGGGGGGTTTATCCGCTAGGTCTCTATTCTGATGACCAACTATTAGGAACGGCTATTGGTATGAGAGGTAATGTTAATATATTCAGCTATGACTTATTTTTAGGCGCACCACTTTATAAACCTGATGAATATGAAACTAGTAGCGTCAATGCGGGGTTAAATGTGCAATGGTTTTGGTAAGTTAATATCTTAAAATTTAATCATACCTTAAAGCTGAATATCACTCCTATATTCGGCTTTTTATTTTTATGTAGATAATGCCGATATTTTGTTATTCAATCTTATTTATCTTAATAAAATAAGATAACCAATAAGTGTATTTACTTTATTATCACGCTATACACCAATTAATATATTATACCATCATCAATCTTTATGGTTATTATTTTACTGCCAGGTTGTTAAATATATGTTTGTAGTTCATGGAAATTGAAAAATCCGAGAATACGAATATTCTCGGATTTCCTACTTCACTCTAATCCATCAGAATTCAGGTATTACCTGTATTGCATCCTATCAAATTCTTAGAAACGGTAACCCGCACCGAACATAAATACAAATGGGTCTAAACGAGTATCAACTTTATACTGTTCGCCACCTGCTTTAAATTTCACATCCGTTTCAATATTCATCCACCAAACAGAGGCGTTTAACATCCAGTTATCAGTCAGCATGTAATCCATACCAGCTTGAGCTGCAAAGCCCCAAGAGCTTGATAAGTCTAGATCTGATAAACCGTTAGTTTTCCCTGTTGAGTTAAATTTCTCATCAAAGAAGAAGGTGTAGTTAACACCTGCGCCTAAATAAGGGCGTAATTTATCTTCTTTACTACCAAAATAATATTGCGCCATTAAAGTTGGTGGTAAATGTTTAACAGTTGCAATTGTACCTAAAGGCCCTACGCCAACTTTGTGTTCAAACGGAGTTGCTGCTAATAATTCCACACCGATATTATCAGTGATCATATACCCAAACGTTAAACCTAATTGAGTATTGTTATTAACATCAAATGAACCTAAACCTAATACATTTTCAGAACCTGCATTTGGGCGTACTGTTGCAGTACCTGTACGGAAAATAAAGTCGCCAGCTTCATGAGCAATAGAAACTGCTGGAGCTAAAGTTGCAGCAGCTAATACAAGCGCAGTGAGTTTTTTCATTATCAATCCCATTCCTGTGTTTTTATTTTAGGAAAATATACCGCATTATTTAAATTGATGTTCAAATCAAGATCACATCTTTTACTAATTTAGAGGTAAACCAATAAATATGGATTTATTATTTCATTTATTATTTTTTTAATTTTGATTTAAATCAATTTTTGGAAGATAACTAACAAAATAAAAATTTGATTTCGAAATATATATATTTATTTCGAAATTTAAACATATATTAAAAATGCAACTTATATAATTTCATTTATTTGGTTAATTAAATTCAATCATTATGTCCATTATATTTGTCTTAACCTCCCGAATTTTATTATCTTTCTCTACCTCTAGGCGTGATACTCGGTTACAATTGGCATAAATTTTTGATCCCGTTTGTAGATAGGAGCAGTGTCATGTCCATTTCGGCCAACTCACTCATTAGTGATAGTATCAATTTCTTTAAAAATCAATTGAGTGGCCTCTTCACCATCGTGCTTTTAGCCACCGTAGTGAGCCTCGTTATCTATGCGGTGATGATCCCAAGTGAACAGATGATAGGCGTTCTGGCACAAGCACAAAGTCAGATGATTGAATCTGGTAATTCGGGGTTACAAGACTGGATTTTAGGTCTATCTGAAGAAGAAAAAAGTAGTATTTTGCGTGTTTCTTTCGGGTTGATCCTCTCCGTCACTTTTGGAAGTTTGTTCCTTATTTGTGGCACATTGTCCTATATCTCTGGTATGTCACGCGGTGAAGATATGACAGGGCTACAGGCAATAACTTCATCACTGAACAAAGCACCTTCTATGTTTCTTCTATTGGTCGTCTGTTCTCTGCTTATCCAGTTAGGCATCACAATTATGGTTCTACCTGGTATTGTGTTAGCTATTGGTTTTTCCTTAGCACCAGCGATTTTAATAACAGAACGTACCAACCCTTTCAGTGCGATGGGAAAAAGCTGGAAAATGGCTTATGCAAATTGGCGTGTTGCCTTACCGATAATTTTAATTTGGATGGCAGCTCAAATGCTTATTAGTGTTCTATTGGGTAACCTTAATATGAATCACATTGTTATTAATGGCATCTCGTTTTTACTCAATAATGTTGTAGCAGCATTCGCTTTAATTTACTTTTATCGTTTATATATGCTAATCACTAAAAATTGATTTATTGATTTTCAGCTGATAACCCAAAGCGGGAAAAACAGCGCTTTATCTCGCTTTGGCAACAACTTCAAGTATCGAAAGATACCTTTTTATTTACATTATTTTTTAAGCATTATCTGAGCGAATATCCATCGGTGTAATTCGACTTTCACAATCATGTTCCAATATACCGAAATCCTTTTGGCACTCTTGTGCTTTTCTTTCTTCAACGCATTTCATTTGAATTTGTTGCTTACTTTGAATTAAACGGATTGCAAAATAGATATCCGGTACCACTAATAAGTCATCATCTGAACGATTGATTTTATTTTGTTCTAGCCAACGATTAAGCGACGTTCTGCGCCCTGCTAATACTAAAGTTACCCCTTTCGCCTTCAAAGATGTCACAATATCATTCAAGGTGGAAAATACGCTCACATCATTGTGTGTGAAGCTGACCGCAGCATCCACAATCACCCAAGCAGGCCTCTTTCGTTGATTATCTAAATGTTTATTTAAACGTTCTTTAAAGTAATTAACATTGAAATAGGTAAGTGGAGAATTGAAACGATAAATCAATACGCCATCAACTTCTTGAATATCATTTTCTGATGTCATCGAGTGCAACATACCATGCTCATCAACACCGAGTAGTTGATCTGTAGGTCTAAATATAATTCGGATAAACTGCAACAAACCTAATAGAACAGCTAAACCTACACCACTAATCAAGCCAACCACCAGCACTGCACATAGCGTGAAAATACATAAGAAAAAAGCTTCTCTATTGCGTTTTCGCATTGATAAAATACTGCGAAAACTGAGTAATGAATACGTTGAAATAATCAAAACTATCCCTAAAGCAGGCATTGGGATATATTCCAATAAATTCATAGAAAAAAGTAAAACTGCTAAGATGGTTATTGCGGCAACAAGGGAAACTAATTGCGTTTCCCCCCCCATCATATCATTCACCGCAGTACGGCTACTCGCAGCACTAACAGCAAAACCCTGACCAAAAGCAGAAGCAATATTTGCCATTCCTAGCGCTTTTAGTTCTTGGTCTGCATCAACGGTATAACCGTTCTTGCTCGCAAAACTACGAGCTGTCATCATAAAGCTAACAAAACTGATCACAGCCAAGTTTAATGATGGAATGACAAGGTCTCGAAGTAAGCCAGGCGGAAAATCTGGCATTGGGATATATGGAAGTCCTTCACCTAAATCCCCAACCGTGCTAATACCATATTGCTCGAGATTAAATAGGATACTTGCCGCTGTTGCCAACACCATTGCAATTAATAACGATGGCCATTTACTACGCACTCGCTTAATCAATAGAGTAATGACCAATGTTGCAATGGCAACTAATAATGTCGGAATATGAGTTTCCACTACCGCTAATGGTAATGCTATTAAGCGTTCAATAAACCCTGAAGGTAACGTACTGATACCAAATACTTTACTGATTTGGCTGACGATAATAGTGAGAGCAACCCCATTTAATAAGCCCTGTAATATCGGTCTGGATAAAAAATCGGCAAAAGTCCCTAAGCGAAATTTCGCTGCAATCAAACACCAAACCCCAGTCATAAAACTCATGACAATAATCAGCTGCCAACGAACAGTTTCATCCCCCATGGCAAGAGGTGCGACTGCGGCTGCAATTACAGCACATGTAGCGGCATCAGGACCGATAATCAATTGTTTCGATGTGCCAAATAATGCATAAAAAAACATCGGTAAAATACACGAGTACAGCCCGACAATCGCATTTACCCCCATTAACTCGGCATAGGCAATAGCAACGGGCAAGGCAACTGCAGCAACAGACAGCCCAGCTTTAACATCAGGTCCTAAATCTGAACGTTGATAGTTAAATAACGTTTTTAAACCTGGCATCCAGACAAATAGCTTTGCCTTTATCATCGGGGAAAAGTACCTATAAATTAGCAAGTTAAATTATTTTATATACTATATATATCCGAACTAATAAAGTTTATCTAGAAGTAAGTCAAATAATCGTAAAATAGTGCAAATATGATTGGTAACAAAGCATGTTTATTGGTAAAAAGGTGCAAACTTTTAACAATTAAAGCCAAAATCGGTTAAACTACTCCATTATCTTTACGTTGAGGCGCTGTATTCACTGTTATGAAACAACTTATTGATTTTATTCCTTTGATAATCTTTTTTATTGTCTATAAAAGATACGATATTTTCTATGCGAGTGGCGCATTAATGGTGGCCACTCCTTTAGCGTTATTAGCAACTTATCTTATTTATAAGAAAGTTGAAAAAGTTGCAAAAATTACCTGTGCAATCGTAATGGGTTTTGCGGCTTTAACTCTTATTTTCCATAGTGATGCATTTATTAAATGGAAAGTCACTATTATCTATGCTGCATTTGCTGGTGCATTACTCTTTAGCCAATGGTTTACTGAAAAACCACTCATTCAGCGCATGTTAGGCAGTAACCAAGAAATAAAACTTGCAGATAGTTATTGGAATAAACTTAATAGTGCATGGGCTATTTTCTTTATTTTCTGTGCACTTCTGAATATTTATGTTGCTTTCTGGATGGCTCAAGATATCTGGGTTAACTTCAAAGTCTTTGGTCTGACAGCAGGAACATTAATATTTACTGTACTGAGTGTGGTCTATATCTTTAAAAATATGGTTAAAGAGCCTGTAGAAAAACACGAAGAATAATTTATAAATAAAGTTAAAAACCTGCTAATTGCATCTTGCTTAGCAGGTTTTTTTATATGTTAATAGCGCTTGTCACCAAATGCTTTTTCAATTTTTTTATCTGTATTGTACTGTGATAATGCATATACCGACCAAATAGCGGCGGGTAACCAACCAATCAGAGTGATCTGCAAAATTAAGCAAATGATCCCAGCAAAGGGGCGCCCTATCGTAAAAAACTGCAACCAAGGTAATAATATTGCCAATAACAATCTCATTTCATACCTCTAAATTAATCAATAAAATTCATATTACTGAGTATAGCTAATTCAATCAGTTGGCTAAATATAAAAAACACTTCTTGCTTTTTCTTTGCAAAAGTTGATCTTTTTATCATATTTAGCAGTCGTTTATTAATAATAGGTATCATATTTGTCTTATTTTTGCAGCAATTCACTCAAATAGTCATTATCAATCAATAACTACGAGGTTCAGGTTTACTATTACCTATGTAATTTGTTATAAATGCAAAATCAAAAGTAATAACCCTTTTAATAAGAGTCTGATATGCAATTGCCGAACGGTGAGTTGGTTTTACGTACATTAGCCATGCCCGCGGATACGAATGCGAATGGTGATATTTTTGGTGGCTGGTTGATGTCACAAATGGATATAGGTGGGGCTATTTTAGCGAAAGAAATTGCGCTAGGACGAGTAGTTACTGTGGCGGTAAATGGGATTAAATTTCAAAAGCCGGTTGCCGTAGGTGATGTTGTTTGTTGCTACGCACGCTGCCTAAAAACGGGGAAAAGCTCAATTACAATTAATATTGAAGTTTGGGTAAAAAAAGTAGCAACCGAGCCCGTTGGTCACCGCTATCGTGCAACCGATGCCGTATTTACCTATGTTGCCGTTAATGACGATAGCACCTCTCGTTCATTACCCAAAGAAAAGCAGCATTTTCAATTAGCCAGTTCTGAGCAACACGCAGACTAAACTTTAATACCTATCTTAAGATATAGATAAAACAAAAAGCACCTCATTAATTAAAGGTGCTTTTTTATCTTGCTAGAAAAGAACACTTATACTTGGCTAACGGTTCCATCCAATTTGAAATAAATTTCGGTCACATAGCCTTTTGCAGGTTGCTTTTCAAAAGTCCAGCGGTTCATAGCACGTTTAACATCCCGCTCGAATAACCCTTTAGGTGAAGCTTCAACAAATTCAATATTCGTCACTCGCCCACCATCATCAATATCATAACGGACTTTCACATAACCTTCTTTACCTAAACGACGTGCACGTTCAGGATAGGAAGGTGCCTGTTTATGCAGAGCCCTAGGGCCACCCTTTTTAGTTGATTGACTATTACTTGCCCCAGCATTGTTAGCTGTTTTTATTGGGTTGTTATTCGTTTTCGGTGCAGTAACATCTGATTTTAGGTTATTCATAGCCAATTGCTTTTCAACCGGCTTCACATCTTCTTTAACCTTTTTCTTTTCTTCTTGTTTTGGCTTAGGTTTTTTCTTTACCTCAGGCTTTTTCTTAGGTAATGCAATAACGGGTTCAACCACAGGTTCGGGCTCTGGCTCAATAACGGGTTCAGGCTCTGGCTCTACCGGTGTTTCAACCTGCTCAACAGGTTCAGAAGCTGGTTCAGGGGCAGCAAAAGCAACCATAGCAATCGTCAATGGCTCAGGGTCTCTGGCCAAATTAGGTTGATTAAAAATCCATGCCATTGCAAGGCCCGCATGAATAGATAATGAAATGACGATAATTAAAGTCCAACGCATCCAACGCATATGCAATTTCTACCCTACACCTGTCTACCAAAAAGAATATGACTGATAGTTTAAATGCAAATAGCAATCATATTCAATAAGGTTTGTCATACAAAGTGAAAAATGTGAGTGTACGCTGTAATAACCTTACTCAATCCATTGGGTAAAAAGTAGGGAATGTCGACGATGGTAAATATCAATTTTACGCATTGCATAGATGCGCATGTTTCGCCTTGAATGCCCTTCTAGCCAGCGTCTGCGGCGACGTAGGGATTGTCTCAACATACGCCAACGCCCTACTTCATGCCTACTACGTCTCATTTAATTGTGTCCTTTTATCGTCTAAAAATTATTAGAAAAAAATATTATATTCCTTTGAAAAAAAGAACCAAGAGGAACTTTTTATGTGCGCTTAGAGCACAATATTTGATTTCACATTGATAATATCACCTTACACAACCGTTTTTTCCTTATGAATTACTCTATTTCACGAAGCTTTTACTGCAGAATTTTGCTAAATTCTATTAAGTTGATATTTTGCTAACAGTTTTTTTAGCTAAACTATCTTTTTTTGAACCTTTTTTCTTATCAGTGAGGCATGTGACCCGTTATGGCAACCGTCTATACACTTATGAGTTGGCTTTTGTTCTTCCTATATTGGCTAATTATTGCAGCAATTACAGTCCGCATCTTAGTCAAAAGAAGGCCGGTCACCTCAGCCATGACATGGCTCCTGATCATTTATATTCTGCCATTAGTCGGTATTATTGCGTATGTCGCCTTCGGTGAACTTCACCTCGGTAAACGTCGAGTCGATAAAGCTCATGATATGTGGCCTTCTGTCGCAACATGGTTAGAAAATCTACGAAATTCAAAGCATATCTTTGCCACTGATAACAGCCCCGTCGCTGAGCCATTATTTCAATTAGTTGAAAAACGCCAAGGTATTGCTGGGGTTAAAGGTAATAGAATTCAACTTTTAACCACTTGTGAAGATTCATTAAAAGCAATAGTCAATGATATCAATAATGCTCAGCACTCGATTGAAATGGTCTTCTATATTTGGCAACCGGGTGGTTTAGTTGACGGTGTTACCGAAGCATTACTCAACGCTGCAAAACGGGGCGTTAAATGCCGTATTATGGTGGACTCTGCGGGAAGCTGGCACTTTTTCCGTAGTGATTACCCCGAAAAAATGCGCGCTGCAGGCATTGAGTTTATAGAATCACTAAAAGTTAATTTGATGCGTTTCTTCTTGCGTCGGATGGATTTACGTCAACATCGTAAAATAGTCGTTATCGATAACTATATTTCATATACAGGTAGTATGAATATGGTTGACCCTCGTTATTTTAAACAAGATTCAGGGGTTGGTGAATGGGTTGACATTCTAGTGCGTATGGAAGGCCCAGTGAGTACCACATTAGGTATTGTATATGCTTTTGACTGGGAGATGGAAACTGGCCAACGCGTACTTCCACCACCGCCTGATAGTAATATTATGCCTTTTGAGCAAGCGAATGGCCATACAACACAAATTATCGCCTCCGGCCCAGGCTTCCCAGATGAGCTGATTCAACAATCGCTAATGACCGCCATGTTCTCTGCGCGCAAACAACTGATCATGACGACTCCTTATTTTGTACCTAGCGATGACCTTTTACATGCAATTTGCACGGCAGCAATGCGGGGTGTTGATGTCAGTATTATTATGCCAAGGCAGAATGACTCATTCCTTGTCCGCTGGGCAAGCCGTTCATTTTACAGTGAATTATTAGCAGCTGGCGTTAAGATTTACCAATTCGAAGATGGCTTATTGCACACCAAGAGCGTATTAGTTGATGGCGAGCTCAGCCTAGTTGGCTCAGTCAATCTTGATATGCGCAGTTTATGGCTCAATTTTGAAATCACCGTGGTCATTGATGATAAAAGTTTTGGTAGCGATCTCACGTTAGTTCAGTATGATTATATTGCGCGTTCAACTCGTTTAGAAATCGAAGAGTGGGAACAACGCCCTTTCTGGAACCGTGTCGTTGAACGCATTTGCTACTTCTTTAGTCCATTGTTATAAATTAAGTTTATTAGGAAAGGTCATGACTGAAATACAAAATACACCGTTAATCGATGAAGATGATATAATTGAAATCGCTTATGACCTTTTTCTTGAAGGGGCAATGGATAATTTAGAGCCGGCTGACCAATTAATTTTTGCGTTGCAGTTTGAAGAGTTAGGTGCTGCAGAAATTGTCCCTTTTAGTCATAACTGGCAAAATATTATTAATGATGACATTGAATTAGCACAATTAAGTGAAGTGGTTATCGGGTTAGCTCAAAGCCCTGATGCCGAGCTAGACGATGTCTTTGCCCGCGTATTAATTAGCCGCCACCCTTCTAAACCGTTTCACCATATCCTGTGGAAAAAATAGGAATATCACTATTCAGATTATTCGATAAAAAAACAGAGCACTTGGCTCTGTTTTTAACTTACTGGGCATCTATAACGGACTAAAGAGGGTCAATTTTCAAACAAGACACCGCATGTTTGAAACTCCCTTCTAATAATGGCCTGGTTTTTGCGCATTCTTCATCTGCTAATGGGCAACGGGTTCTAAATACACAACCTGAAGGCGGATTAATTGGAGATGGCAATTCACCTTCTAAAAGCTCTATCACCTTATTTTTTTCTTTATCGGGATCAGGAACTGGCACCGCAGACATCAAAGCACGTGTATAAGGATGCAATGGGTTATTATATACCTCATCATAGGTACCAAGCTCCACGGCATGGCCCAAATACATCACTAACACACGGTCAGAAATATGCTTAACGACTGCCAAATCGTGTGCGATAAATATGAGGGATAATTTCATTTCACGTTGTAATTCTTGCAATAAATTAACAACTTGTGCTTGAATTGACACATCTAATGCCGAAACGGGCTCATCGCAAATCACAAGCTTAGGTTCCAAAATCAATGCTCTTGCGATACCAATACGCTGGCATTGCCCTCCAGAAAACTCATGGGGATAACGGTTAATTAAGTTTGGTAATAAACCAACCCGCATCATCATTTTTTTCACTTTTTCGGTGATTTGTGATGGTGGCATTTTAGGATGATATGTTTTTAATGGTTCGGCGATAATATCGCCAATGGTCATTCGCGGATTAAGAGAAGCCAATGGATCTTGAAAAATCATTTGGATATCACTGCGAACGCTGCGCCACTCTTTATCGGTTTTACCTAATAAGTTCTGCCCAAGCCAACTTACAGTGCCATCCGTCGCTTTCACTAACCCAATGAGTGCTCTAGCAAAAGTGGATTTTCCGCACCCCGATTCCCCAACCACACCTAATGTTTCACCTTCATATAAACGCAGAGTGACGCCGTCGACAGCTTTGAGGCTTTTGTTTGGCTGCCAAAACCACTGTTTTTTATCTCTAATCTCAAAATGGACTTTAAGATCATTCACTTCTAACAATACAGGCCTATTTTCATGGGTACTCATACCAACTCCTCCAGCGGCTTAAAGCAGGCTCGTAACCGCGTTTGACCAAAAGTGGTTAATGCAGGTTCTTGTTCAACACATTGCTGAACGGCGTATTGGCAACGAGGTGAAAATGGGCAACCTTTAGGTAAACGTAGTAAATTAGGTGGGTTACCGGGAATGGTCGCTAAACTCTCGTCATCTCCATCAAGGCGAGGAACAGCAGCTAACAAGCCAAGTGAATATGGATGAGATGGCTGATAAAAAATATCCTTAGCGGTACCATACTCCATCGTGCGCCCCGCATACATTACGAGAACTTTATCACATACCCCAGCGACGACCCCAAGGTCGTGAGTAATCAAAATAATCGCAGTATCAAATTCCTGTTTTAACTCATTGAGCAAAGTCATAATTTGCGCTTGTACTGTCACATCAAGTGCCGTCGTAGGTTCATCAGCAATCAACAACTTGGGTTGACACAATAATGCCATTGCAATCATGACTCGTTGTCTCATTCCTCCTGAAAATTCATGTGGATACATACTCATCCGCTTACGTGCTTCAGGCATTTTAACTGCATCTAACATACGAACCGATTCTTCGAAAGCCTCCCTTTTACTCATGCCTTTATGTAACATGAGAACTTCCGACAGTTGCGTACCAATTTTCAAATAAGGATTCAATGATGTCATTGGGTCTTGGAAGATCATTGAAATCTCTTCCGCTCGCATCCGGTTTAATTCTTTTTCTCTTAAATTCAAGATCTCACGGCCGTTAAATATGGCAGAGCCATTAATCTTGCCATTTTTGGCAAGCAAGCCCATCAGAGCGAAAGCTGTTTGTGATTTTCCTGAACCGGATTCACCAACAATTCCTAGCGTTTCCCCCGCACTTAATTCAAAGTTCAATTTATTTACGGCGGTAACGTCACCATCTTGGGTCGCGAATGTCACACTGAGATCTTTCACGGATAACAGAGGGCTTTTCATTGAGTTATTTGACATATTGTTCCCTCTAGCGATCTTTCGGGTCGAGCGCGTCACGCAGCCCGTCACCGATGAAGTTAAAACAAAATAGCGTAATGACTAAGAAACCTGCTGGGATCAGTAATAACCACGGAGTGACTTCCATTGAGTTCGCCCCATCACTTAATAAAGCCCCCCAACTACTTAATGGCTCTTGTGTACCTAAACCTAAAAAGCTCAAAAATGACTCAAATAAAATCATACTTGGAACTAATAATGAGGCATACACCACGACGACACCTAAAACGTTAGGAACAATATGACGTAAAATAATCTGCCGTGTACTAACACCACAAACCAGCGCTGCCTCAATGAATTCTTTGCGCTTTAATCCAAGTGTTTGCCCGCGAACAATACGCGCCATATCCAACCACGATACCATCCCAATCGCCACAAAGATCAGTAAGATATTGGTACCAAACAATGTGACTAGGAGGATCACAAAAAACATAAATGGGAAGGAGTTTAAAATTTCTAATATCCTCATCATGATGGAATCCACTTTTCCCCCCACATACCCAGCTAATGAACCGTATAACGTTCCTACCACCACGGCAACTAGCGCAGCTGCGACTCCCACCATCAAGGAAATACGCCCACCAATCGCGACACGCACTAATAGATCTCGGCCTGAAGCATCTGTGCCAAAATAATGTCCAGTTGCCATATCAGGTGGCATTGACATCATTTCCCAGTCGGTGTCATCGTATAAAAAAGGCGATAGCATGGGAGCAAAAATAACAAACAGAGTAATTAAAAATAAGACACATAAGCTAAAAATTGCCGCACGGTTGTGCATAAAACGGCGCCTTGCGTCTTGCCATAAACTGCGCCCTTCAATATCGAGCTGCTCTGAAAAATTCGCCAGAGCTTCACTATTTTTTTGATTCGATAGCATCGTGTTTCTCCGGCTTAGTAACGAATTTTAGGGTCAATAACTGCATACAAAACATCGACAATTGCATTAAATGTAATTGTCAGTACCCCAACTAAAATCGTTAAGCTCAATACCAGTGAATAATCACGATTAAGTGCACCATTAACAAAGAGTTGGCCGATCCCTGGTAACCCAAAAATAGTTTCAATTACCATTGACCCGGTAATAATCCCCACAAAGGCAGGCCCCATGTATGAGAGCACGGGAAGCAACGCTGGTTTGAGTGCATGGCGTAAAATGATAGTTCTTAGCGGTAACCCTTTTGCACGAGCAGTACGAATAAAATTAGAATGCATAATTTCGATCATCGAACCGCGTGTAATACGGGAAATACTGGCGATATAAGCTAATGAAAGCGCAACCATGGGGAGCACCATGTGTTTTAGATTTCCGCCATCCCAGCCACCGCCAGGAAACCATTTCAAATGAATGGCAAAAATCAGCACCAATAACGGTGCGACAACAAAGCTTGGGATAACAACCCCCGTCATGGCAAACCCCATGACTGTAAAGTCCCATTTGGTATTTTGGTTTAGTGCGGCTATCACCCCTGCGGATACCCCAAATAAAACAGCAACAATAAATGCCGTTGCCCCTAATTTTGCTGAGACCGGAAATGCTTTAGCAACTAAATCATTAACACTGTAATCCTTGTATTTAAATGATGGACCAAAGTCACCTTTAGAAAGCTGAATTAAATAATTAAAATACTGCTTATACATTGGGTCATTTAAATGATATTTAGCTTCAATATTTGCCATCACTTCCGGTGGCAATTTCCGCTCGCCAGTGAACGGACTCCCTGGGGCTAATCGCATCATAAAAAATGAAATGGTAATCAGAACCAAAAGAGTCGGGATGGCTTCTAACAACCGACGAAAAATAAATTTCAACATCGCTCTTTCCTACTTCTATTGCCTAAATAGGCGAATATCTGGCCCCAATGAATGGAGCCAGTGCAACTGTATTAGTGTTTAATAATGTATAAATCTTTAGTATGCAGGTTATCTAATGGGTCTTTGCCACTATAACCGCCGACATAAGGTTTCACTAAACGCGTATTAACATAGTAGTAAAGAGGAACAATACCGGAGTCTTTATCAAGTAATTTTTCAGCTTGTTGATAGAGTTCTGCACGTTCATCATCTGTTTTGACTTGTAATGTTTTTTTCATCACCGCATCAAAATCTGTATTTTTATAATGAACCGTATTATTACTGCTGTAGGAAAGTAACATATTCAGGAAGGAGGACGGCTCGTTGTAGTCAGCACACCAGCCTGCACGTGCGACATCATAGTTACCTTGATGTCGGCTGTCTAAGAAGGTTTTCCATTCTTGGTTTTCTAGTTTCACTTCCGCGCCAATATTTTTCTTCCACATAGAAGAAGCTGCGATGGCAATACGCTTATGTAAGTCTGAAGTATTATACAATAGGTTGAATTTTAATGGATTGGCCTTGTTATATCCCGCTTCTTCTAGCAACTGTTTCGCTTTTTCATTACGCTGCTCTTGGGTCATATTCGCATACCAATCCGGTTTTTCTGTTTTCATACCGCTGGTAAATGGTGGTGTGAAACCATACGCAGGAATATCCCCTTGCGCTTTGACCTTATAGGTAATCGTATCTCTATCCATAGATAGCTTTAACGCTTCACGAACACGAGGATCATTAAATGGTGGTTTTTCATTGTTAATTTCATAATAGTAAATACAGAGATACGGGTTTACACGTAACTCATTCGGCATATTTTGTTGTAAGCTTTTAAACTGCTCGATAGGTAAGTTACTGTATGTCATATCAATTTCACCACTTCGATAGCGGTTAACATCCGTGACTTCTGAAGAAATAGGTAAAAACGTAACTTGATCAATAACCGTATTCGCATTATCCCAATAGCTTGGGCTACGTTCTAATACAATGCGCTCGTTTACCGTCCAATCTTTTAATTTATATGCTCCATTCCCGACAAAATTCTGTGGTTGCGTCCATTTAGCACCATATTGTTCAATGACTTTTTTATTGACTGGCGACATAGATGAGTGCGCTAATAATTTAGGAATATAAGGAACAGCTTCACTCAGTGTAATAACTAGGGTTTTGTCATCAAGGGCTTTAATACCAAGTTCTTCCGGTTTTTTCTTACCTGCGATAACATCATCAATATTCTGGATGTGAGCATATTGCAAATAACTTGCATAAGGTGATGCGGTATCAGGGTCAGCCAATCGTCGCCAACTATACACAAAATCTTCTGCCGTGACAGGGTCACCATTAGACCACTTAGCGCCATCACGAATTTTAAATGTCCACTCTGTAAAATCTTTGTTTTCCCAGCTGGTTGCCGAACCAGGTAAAATTTCACCATCAGGCCCCACTATCGTGATCCCTTCGAAAAGATCTCTTGCTAAAGCGGATTCAGGCACCCCTTCAATTTTATGTGGGTCCAAAGATTGAGGTTCTGAACCATTATTTCGAACCATTACCTGTTTTTCTGCCAGTTCAACTCCAGCAGGAACCGTTGCAGCAAAACTTGTTGCTATAGAGCCCATTGCTAACCCAGTCATTACGCTAAGTGCAATAATCGATTTATTGATTGATTTACTCATCTTATCGGTTACTCCCATATATATTATTATGATTGTGTGTTGATACATGTTCATCTACGATGATGAACACTTTTTATAATTATTTAGATATTATTAATTAGGTTCATTTATATATAACCGTTTAATATCCGTATAATCAAGAGGGTCATTACCTTTAAATCCACTAACACTCGGTTTTATCATTCGAGCACTGACACGATAATAAACAGGAACAATCGCCGAATCCTTGTCTAGCAAAGCTTCAGCTTGTTGGTATATCGCATGACGAGATGAAGGATCTGGTGCAATTAACGCTTTCTCAAGTAAGGCATCAAAGTCCGGATTATTATAAAAAGAGGTATTATTACTGTTTTGAGACAGCATCATGTTCAAAAAGGCGGTTGGTTCATTGTAATCTGCACACCATGTCGCCCTAGCAACATCGTAGTTTCCTTCATGGCGACTTTGTAATGATGTTTTCCATTCTTGGTTTTGCAACGTAACTTGTGCGCCAATATTTTTCTGCCACATGGATGCCGCAACGATAGCTTGCTGCTTATTTTGATCTGAAGTGTTGTACAGTAAAGCAAATTTCAATGGGTTTTCTTTGTTATAGCCTGCCTGTGAAAGCAAATCTTTTGCTCGTTGGTAACGTTGCTCCGCCGATAAATTTGCCCAATTAGGTAATGTAAAATTGCCATTATTAATAAAGGTTGGCGTAAAGCCATAAGCGACTTTTTGTCCTTGAGCAATAATTTTGTTGGTGATTGTTTCTCTATCTAACCCTAGTTTTATTGCTTCACGCACTCTCGGGTCATTAAACGGCGCTTTTTGATTATTAATTTCGTAATAGAACGTACATAAATAAGGCCGAACATATAACTCATTGGGCCTTTCTTGCTGCATTTTTTTATATAAAACAGGTGGGATTGTTGAATTAGAAATGTCAATTTCACCGCTACGATAACGATTAATATCACTCACTTCGGAACTAATCGCTAAAAAGGTTGCTTGCTCAATACGGCTATTTTGGTTATTCCAGTAAAATGGATTTCGTTTGACAACAATACGTTCATTTACCACCCAGCTATCCAATACGTATGCCCCGTTTCCAATAAAATTTTGAGGCTGGGTCCATTTATCGCCATGTCGTTGAATCGCAGATTTATTCACGGGTTTCATAGATGTATGGGAAAGCATATCTACAAAATAAGGCACAGGGTGGCTAAGCGTCACTTGCAAATGTTGCGGGTCAAGCGCCTTTACTCCCAGCGCTGTTGCTGGCATTTTCCCTGCTAAAATTGCATCTGCATTTAAAATATATGCATTTTGTAAGTAACTGGAGTAAGGCGAGCCGGTATTTGGGTCAGACAAGCGTTGCCAGCTATACACAAAATCTTCAGCGGTTACTGGCGAACCATCACTCCACATTGCATCATCTCGTAAAGTAAAAACCCACGTGGTGAAATTTTCATTACTCCAACTTTTAGCAACGCCAGGAACCGACTTACCGTCTATATCGGTATACACTAGACCTTCTAATAAGTTTAATATCACATTGCCTTCTGGCACCCCTTCCACTTTGTGGGGGTCAAGTGAAGTCACTTCTGAGCCATTGTTAATTGTAATAACCTGTTTTACTTTTTCCGTGGCACTTGCCTGTAACGTAACAAATAATAACGAGAGTACACCAAAACCAAGTGTTGATTTGAACATCCTATCCCTCATGATTCATTGATGGTGCTATAACCTCACTAGCCACCTTCTTTACGCTGATATTTAAGCCCTAGTACCGCTATTTCCTTATGGGCAATCCACTTAATGAACTCAAATAATTAAAACAATTAATTAACATTAGTCAGTTAAAAATTTTAAGTAAGTTTTAAAAAAAACAGGAGCCATTGTTATAATTCACTTGCATTACAATTAGTTAATTAAATATTGGTTATATGCAATAAGATAGCCCCCAAGCACATTTCCAAACATATCATTAACAAACACCAATTAGAATAGTGAATAAATTTACGTAGCTCACAATTCCTTACTTTTTATCCCTGTTTTAGCAATAAATGCCACATATAATTACAGGTATCATTTTTTTAGACGTGATTATTGATAGCTAAAATTTTAGCCAGTCAATTAAAAAAAGAGAAATATGCTATCTGAATAGCAAAACTGATATGTGTGATACGAGGTAAATTAACAATAGGTATGGCTGCAAATAGGGTCGATTTGCAGCCATAAAAAGAAATGAAATTACAATAAGCCTGGGAATATGGCCTTAACACCCGTCACAATAAACTCGATTCCCAGCGACATCAATAATAACCCCATGATACGGGTTACTACGTTGATCCCTGTTTGACCTAAGTAACGAACCAATAAAGACGCTGAACGAAATAGTAACCAACAACAAAAGGCAAAAGCGATACTCGTCAATGCTAGGCCTAAAAAGTTTTGCCAACCATGCCAACGAGATGACCATACAATACAAGAACTTATTGCACCAGGCCCCGCCATTAAAGGTAAAGCTAAAGGTACAACACCGATGCTATCCCTAACCGCAGTTTCTGTTTTTTCTTGCTTGTTTTGTTTGTCTTCACCAATTTTACCGCTAATCATTGACATCGCGATTGTGACGATCAAAATTCCCCCAGCAATACGGAAGGAATCAATTGAAATGCCAAATAATTGCAGTATTGAGTCGCCAATTAATAATGAAGTACATAAAATGATCGCAACTGAGGTATTTGCAATGGTGTTAGTCTTATTTCGCCCAGCATTACTTTGATAGTTTGTCATACTAATAAACACAGGTAATATGCCAACTGGGTTTACAAGTGCAAACAAACCAATAAAAAATTTAATATAACCCGATAAATCAAGTAATGCGCTACTCACCCATTCATTTCCTTAAGCAGTTCTCTTTAGAGATTCATTGATACCTTTCATAATTTTACCACCGATGTTATTAATTTCCTTGAGCAAAACAATATTTTCTTTAACTTGCTAAATTTATTTAATATTTAGTTAGATAGACATAGATTATCCGCACGAATTGTTTTGATAATATTAAATTAAGTAATAGATGAACAACATTTATTCAACTTGTGCATAAATACACGTGCTGAAAGGAGTCAGCTTGACGTTTTCGTGATTTAGATCACTTTATTTAATTACCGTTTTGTTAATCTACTCTTAACTGATAGACAGAGCTAATTAGGATATTAACTCAATATTGAATAAGGTTTTTAAGCCAATAAGCGATGATGAGCAGCGTTATTATAGATTACATCTATACTTTCATCTTTAAGCATTTCTTCGCTCTATGGATGCATTGCTCATTGGCTTAAAAAGTTTAACATTTATCAGGAGTAATCTATATGTCCGTAACTAACGTTACCGAACTCAATGAACTCGTTGCTCGTGTCAAAAAAGCTCAACGTGAATTCGCTACTTTCTCCCAAGAAAAAGTTGATGAAATCTTTAGAGCTGCTGCCCTCGCTGCTGCTGACGCACGTATCCCCCTAGCAAAACTTGCTGTCGAAGAATCTGGAATGGGTATTGTTGAAGATAAAGTGATCAAAAACCACTTTGCTTCAGAGTATATTTACAATGCTTATAAAGACGAAAAAACCTGCGGTACGCTATCTGAAGACCCAACATTTGGGACAATTACGATAGCTGAGCCGATTGGCATTATCTGTGGTATTGTGCCAACAACTAACCCAACTTCAACCGCCATTTTCAAATCACTCATTAGCTTAAAAACGCGTAACGCGATTATCTTTTCTCCGCACCCTCGCGCCAAAATTGCCACTAACCGTGCTGCACAAATCGTGCTTGATGCTGCTATTGCAGCGGGTGCACCAAAAGACATTATTGGTTGGATTGACTCCCCTTCTGTTGAGCTATCCAATGCCTTAATGCACCATCCTGATATAAACCTGATTTTAGCAACAGGTGGACCAGGCATGGTGAAAGCCGCTTATAGCTCAGGCAAACCCGCAATCGGAGTTGGTGCTGGTAACACCCCTGTGGTGATCGATGAAACGGCAGATATTAAGCGCGCTGTCGCATCTATTTTGATGTCAAAAACATTCGACAACGGGGTTATTTGTGCATCTGAACAATCCGTTGTGGTCGTGGATGAAATCTACAGCCAAGTTCGTGAGCGTTTTTCCAGCCATGGTGGCTACCTGCTACAAGGAAAAGAACTCAAAGCAGTTCAAGATATCATCTTAAAAAATGGCAACCTGAACGCTGCTATTGTTGGTCAACCTGCCTATAAAATTGCCGAAATGGCCGGTATTAGCGTGCCAAAAACAACTAAAATCTTAATTGGTGAAGTAAAAGCCATTGATGAATTAGAACCGTTCGCTCATGAAAAACTGTCTCCATTATTAGCCATGTATCGTGGTAAGAATTTTGAAGATGCAGTTGCAAAAGCGGAACAATTAGTTGAAATGGGAGGAATTGGCCATACCTCTTGCCTATATACTGACCAAGATAACCAACATGAACGAGTTAACTATTTTGGCCAAAAAATGAAAACTGCGCGCATTTTAATCAATACGCCAGCGTCACAAGGCGGTATTGGTGACCTGTACAACTTTAAATTAGCGCCTTCTCTTACACTAGGTTGCGGTTCTTGGGGGGGGAACTCCATCTCTGAAAACGTCGGTCCAAAACACCTTATCAATACCAAAACTGTGGCGAAGAGAGCTGAAAATATGTTGTGGCATAAACTTCCGAACTCAATCTACTTCCGCCGTGGTTGTCTACCTATCGCCCTTGAAGAGATTGCAACTGACGGTGCAAAACGCGCCTTTATCGTAACCGATGGCTATCTATTCAATAATGGTTATGTTGATGAAGTCGTTAGCGTTCTCAAAAAACATCACATTGAAACTGATGTTTTCTTTGAAGTTGAGGCAGACCCGACATTAACGGTTGTCCGTAAAGGTGCTGCACAAATGCAAGCATTCCAACCTGATGTCATTATTGCATTAGGTGGTGGTTCACCAATGGATGCGGCTAAAATCATGTGGGTTATGTATGAGCACCCCGAAACTCATTTTGAGGAACTAGCATTACGTTTCATGGATATACGTAAACGTATCCACCGTTTCCCTAAAATGGGCGTTAAGGCTAAATTAGTTGCTATCACAACGACTTCTGGTACAGGTTCAGAAGTGACTCCATTTGCCGTAGTGACTGATGATAAAACAGGCCAAAAATATCCATTAGCGGATTATGCATTAACACCAAATATGGCAATTGTTGACGCGAACTTAGTCATGAATATGCCTAAATCGTTAACTGCTTTTGGTGGTTTAGATGCTGTCACTCATGCATTGGAAGCTTATGTTTCTGTTTTAGCTAATGAATTTACTGACGGACAAGCACTTAAAGCCCTGAGTTTGTTAAAAGATTATTTACCAGCCAGTTACCACGAAGGCGCTAAAAACCCTGTTGCAAGAGAACGTGTTCATAACGGAGCGACACTTGCGGGTATTGCATTTGCAAACGCATTCTTAGGTGTCTGTCACTCAATGGCTCACAAACTTGGTTCAGAGTTCCATATTCCTCATGGCCTTGCGAACGCATTATTAATTTGTAATGTTATCCGTTTTAATGCTAATGATAACCCAACAAAACAAACTGCGTTTAGCCAATACGATCGACCTCATGCACGTCGCCAATATGCAGAAATTGCAGATCATTTAGGGCTCACTAAAGTTGGAGATCGGACTGCTGAGAAAATTGAAAAATTACTCGCATGGTTGGAGGAAATGAAAGCTGATTTAGGCATTCCTAAATCTATTCGTGAGACTGGTGTAACTGAAGCCGACTTCTTAGCCCGTGTAGATAAACTTTCTGAAGATGCATTTGATGACCAATGTACAGGAGCAAACCCCCGCTATCCTTTAATCTCTGAAATTAAACAGTTATTACTGGATTCTTATTATGGTCGTGAGTTTGTTGAGCATCAAGATACGCCTGTGATTGATAAAGAGGAAAAAAAAGCGCCTCAGAAAAAAACAGCCGTAAAAAAAGAAGTAGAAAAGAAAAACGCTAAGAAATAATGTGTTAAACATTATTTAAAATAAAGGCACTACAATTATTGTAGTGCCTTTTGTTTCACTATTTGAAATGGATGACAGCAAGAATACATAAAATCAATATTATATAAAATAATTTAACCCACTGAGTTGATTTCATTAACTGCCGTAATAATCCGATAACCGAAGCCTATTTTAGTCCCTACACCAAAATATTTCTGCTCATCGAAAATGAAGTGGCTGCTTAGGTATAACGCCCTCATTCATCAACTGAGCTTGTTTTATTGCTTCTGAATAGTGCTTACGACAAACAGAGATATACTTTTCATTACCACCTATATCAACTTGTAAGCCTTCATATACAGGCACCCCATCACTTCCTATACGTAATACCTTGCTCGCCTTACGCCCGCAATAGCAAACCGTTTTTAGCTCAACTAATTTATCAGCCCAAGCAAGCAAATATTGACTACCCTCAAATAATTGTCCTGCAAAGTCGGTACGCAATCCATAACATAAAACCGGAATATCCTCGTTATCGACTATGTCACATAATTCTTCAACTTGCTTTTTTGTTAGAAACTGACATTCATCAATAAGAACACAATGTACTTTTTGTTCACTATTTTCTTTTTTGATTAACTCGGCCATATTTGTTGTCGTTGAGTATAGTAACGCTTCTGCAGATAAACCTATTCGCGATGAGACTTTTCCTTGTTCAAAACGGTTATCTATCTCTGCCGTAAAAATAACCGTACGCATTCCTCTTTCATTATAGTTATACGATGATTGCAATAATGACGTTGATTTTCCCGCGTTCATTGCTGAATAATAAAAGTAAAGCTGAGCCATTTGGCTGTTCCCTCAAAATTAATATACATAATAATTTTACCATAAAACATACTTCAGGATTAACAATATTGGTGTAGATGTCCTTTACTTATTGAAAATTTAACTTTTTTTTAGGCTCAACTTACACCTTATTGCAAATAATTGCTTAGCTCGTATGCAATAAAAATCAATTTGATATTAACTATAAACAGTTTCAACTAAAGCACATTCCGCTAAAAAACATCATCAAAAAAAGAAAATTTAAGCCAGACCTTCCCTTCAATTCATTCCGAGTAAAAGTAAAATGAGACACGCCTCTTCTTTTTTGAATTATTTAATCACTAAGATTTTGGCTTATTCCTATTTTTCGTTTAGTTCAGTTATTGATAATAGCTATATATATATCTACGAAAAGTTTATTTTTCTTTTGTAAAAAAATTGCATTCGTTAAAGATTACTTTTAAACTAAGGAAGTAATTTAGCTATTGCAGAATTTAAAATAGCATTCTATTATTACTGTACACATGCCAACAAATAATTTGAGACCAGGAAAATGAGCGAATCATTAAAAGCGTTAAATAACATCCGTACTCTTCGTGCTCAAGCTCGCGAAGTAACTTTAGAATCTTTAGAAGAAATGCTGGAAAAATTAACCGTCGTTGTTGAAGAACGTCGTGATGAAGAGAGCCAAGCTCGCGCGGAATTAGAAGAACGTAACCGTAAATTGGAAAAAGTTCGTGAAATGATTCTTGAGCAAGGCGTCGATTTAAATGACCTTCTGCAAACCATGGACTCAGGTAAAAGCACTAGCACCCGTGCTAAACGTGCTGCACGTCCAGCTAAATATAAATATGTTGATGAAAATGGCGAAACTAAAACTTGGACAGGCCAAGGCCGTACTCCAGCGGTAATCAAGGTTGCCATTGAAGAACAAGGCAAATCTTTAGATGATTTCTTAATCTAATAGCCTCAACATGTATTCTAAACACCCTTTTATAAGGGTGTTTTTGTTTAAACCTTTATATATTATTTTATATTAACCTCTACTAAGAAAAAGCGCTTAGCTATTATACCCCCCTTTTTTAGCACTAAAGCCGCATAACTACCGCCCCACTTCATTTAACTGTTCTGTTTAAGCCTTTGCGCTGTATTACACTACCAATCAAATAATCATGATAAATAAAAAAGAGTAGTAAAGATATGTAAGCTTAATTAGATAAACTTAAATATTGTTCAGTGATTTTATTTATATAATGGGGTTATATGTTAATTTTTGTACACCTCTCACTTATAATGAGTAGCAACTAAACAGTCTAAATCAGAGCGATACGCCTTAATACCTGATGTTTATTGTTAATAATTTATTTTTTTACGCATAAAAAAGGCTAACAAATTAAGTTAGCCTTTAATAAAAATTTATTGTGAAATTTTATTTTGTTGAATTCAATGACATTGATAATTTCGTCAGCCACTGAGTAAACTCTTCACCCAACGCATCATGCTGCATTCCATATTCAACAAATGCTTTCATATAACCTAATTTATTTCCACAGTCATGACTTTTACCACATAAGTGGTAGGCCTCTACAGGCTCATTATTTTCCATCATTAATGCAATAGCATCAGTTAATTGTATTTCATCACCAGCACCGGGGGCTGTTTTAGCTAATGCATCCCAAATCTTTTCAGATAAAACATAGCGACCAACAATAGATAAATTAGATGGAGCTTCTTCACGTTTTGGTTTTTCAACCATACGAACAATTCTTTTGCTATCCCCAGGCGCTAGTGTTTCTCCACTGCAATCCACAATACCATAGCTAGATACATCTTCTTCAGGGACTGGTTCAACTAAAATTTGACTTGCACCTGTTGATTCATATTGTTCGAGCATTTCACGCAAGTTAAACTTGGTTAAATCTGTACTGTAACGGTCTAAAATGACATCAGGTAAAATAACCGCAAAAGGTTCTTCACCGACTAACGGTTTAGCACACAAAATTGCATGCCCTAATCCTTTTGCTATTCCTTGTCGCGTTTGCATAATCGTTACATGGCTTGGACAAATAGATTGAACCTCATCCAATAACTGGCGCTTAACACGCGCTTCTAAAATAGCTTCTAACTCAAAGCTTGTGTCAAAGTGGTTCTCAATGGAATTTTTTGATGAATGTGTTACTAAAACAATTTCATTGATCCCCGCAGCAATACACTCATTAACAACATATTGAATAAGTGGCTTATCGACTATTGGCAACATTTCTTTTGGAATCGCTTTTGTTGCAGGAAGCATACGTGTCCCTAAGCCCGCAACGGGGATTACCGCTTTACGCACCTTGCGCTGTGTCATTTTTATCACTCCAGATATCATCCTTGTCTCTCGAATTTCACTAAAGTATCAAGAGGCATTTTAAGTGCGCAAAAGTATATCAGGAAATATTTATGAATAAATAGCGACGAGTCTGAATAGAGTTATTTAGATGACATATGCATGTATTTTAGGCATTAGTTATGTCTCCGAGTTAAACATAAGTTTTATTTTCTGGCTATCATTACGAATTAAACACTGCCAAGCAGTCCCTTTTACCTCTAAATGATTAGATTGATAAAATTTAAGTGTGCCTAAAGGAAGACTTCTTGGTAACTTAACATGCGTATTTTCTGTCGTTATTTCCGCTTCTAAGCCTGCACTCGCCATTATAATTGCTTTATTCTGTGTATTAAAATACCCCAATAAGAGAGGGAATTGCCCACTAAACCCCGAGTCCTCTAGTAAATAGTTTATTTGATTAATAATCCTATCAATATTCGGTAATTTTTTTTCTGGGTAGCTTACCGCACTTTTTAATAGGTCATTGAACACAACACGAATCAAAAAAGCAGCCATAATACCTTCCTGGGGAGAGCGCTCAGTGTCAATGCAGTAAAATCCTATTTGACTGTCTGAAATAGCGGCTAAATCTAATAATAAGCCAAAGCGGTTAGCCTCATTAAGTTGGCGATAGTTAATTCGGTAATTATTTATAATTTGGTGTACCGGCGGTTGTAACTGCTTCAACACTGTCAACATATCTTGAGTATGATCTTGCATTAATGTAGAAATTTGATGAATTTCCTCCCCCATTAGCTCTGTTAGATTATTTTTCTCAGGATACAGTGCAGAAAGGAGGGTCACTTTAACTTCATCTAAATTTTTTATTGGCTTAAGCAAAGCATCTTTTGCCCCTAAACGAAACATTCTATCTAACTGGGTAAAATCGGTTGTTGCTGTAATCACAATGACTGGAATATCAATATTACGAGCGATCAGCTCTCGCATAAACGCTTCACCATTCATTATCGGCATATTAAGGTCACATAGAATGATATCAGGGTTGATACCGTCTATTGTTAACATCTCTATTGCTAATTGACCATTATCTGCGGTATAGATCTCAATACCCAGCGTTTCGAGGTAATTTTTTAAAATTGTACAGAAGGTGATTTCGTCTTCTATTATGAGTACTTTTCTATTTTTCATAAGATACCTACTGCAAAAGCCTGGTTTAATTAACAATACAATTATTCATACGATAAAATCATTTATTCGCCATCATTTAAGTATAGTGACTTTTCAATCTTATACTTATTTTTATAGAGAGTGTTATGAAATCACAAGTAGAAGATAGGTGTTGCTGTGGCAACGAAGCACAATTTGAACAATGCTGCGCCCCTTTTTTACAAGGGAAATCTATTCCACAGACGCCTGAACAGCTTATGCGCTCCAGATATAGCGCTTATGTACACCAAAATGCCGATTATCTGATTAAAACATGGCACCCGGATTGCCATGCTCAAGAATGGCACCAAGAAATTGTAAATAGTTTTTCGAAGACACGCTGGTGTGGTCTTCGTGTTATTAGTTCTTCTTATGCTAAAAATCACGATGAAGCTTATGTCGAATTTTCGGCTTGCTTTATTGATGAAAAAGCTGATCATAAGCAGCTTATTCATGAACGTTCGCGTTTTATTAAGATGGATTCGTGTTGGTATTATATAGACGGTATTACCCCAAAAATCGGTCGTAATGATTTATGTCCTTGTGGCTCTGGCCAAAAATATAAAAAGTGTGGGCACCCAGACTAATTACCCTTTATTTAATACCTGTCAACAAGACACATTTAATACTCAATCCGTCATTTTTATATCGCTTTGTTAGTTAAGGATTAGGCTGTTTCATGCAACACAAAATTGTACAAAAGAAAATTCTCAGGACAATTTGCCCTGACGCGAAAGGATTAATCGCGAAAATCACCAATATTTGCTATAAACACCAACTCAACATTGTACAAAATAATGAATTTGTTGATCATCACACTGGCCGTTTCTTCATGAGAACTGAGCTAGAAGGTATTTTCAACGATGAAACATTATTAGCGGATCTCGATGATGCATTACCTGTCGGGTCTCAACGTGAATTAAATACTGCAGGTCGACGTCGTATTGTCGTCATGGTAACCAAAGAAGCGCATTGTCTGGGCGACCTACTCATGAAAAGTGCTTATGATGGCTTGGATGTTGAAATTGCTGCGGTTATTGGAAACCACGATACACTAAAGAACTTAGTCGAACAATTTGGCATCCCGTTCCACCATATTAGTCATGAAGGCTTAACTCGCGAACAACATGACGAAAAAATGACAGCACAGATTGACCAGTATCAGCCTGACTATGTTGTGTTGGCTAAATATATGCGCGTATTAACGCCTGCATTTGTTCAGCATTACCCAAACCAGATTATCAATATTCACCATTCGTTTTTACCTGCCTTTATTGGTGCCCGCCCGTATCACCAAGCTTATGAGCGTGGCGTAAAAATTATTGGTGCTACTGCGCATTTTGTTAATGACAGCCTTGATGAAGGACCAATCATTACACAGAACGTGATTAATGTAGACCATACATTCACAGCGGATGATATGATGCGTGCTGGACGTGATGTTGAAAAAAATGTACTAAGCCATGCTCTTTACTGGGTTTTAGCTCAACGTGTATTTGTATATGGTAATCGCACCATTATTTTATAAGCCAACACTGTGGCTTCTTTAGCAACACTTTGTTGATTTAACACGCATTAAGAATAAAAAAACAGCAAACAACCATTTTATTGAAAATTAATGCTTTACAGCGGCGCGTCATTTGATATGATGCCGCCCGCTGTCAATGATTACAGCAACTCAAAATCTGGTGGGATACCCAAGCGGCCAAAGGGAGCAGACTGTAAATCTGCCGTCACAGACTTCGAAGGTTCGAATCCTTCTCCCACCACCATTTAATTAACATCCCCCCCTAATTTATCAACAACACCCATAAAACGATTTAGTACACTAGAGTGTGATTTCGATTTATAAATGTAACAAACACTTTTCCCCAAAATCTTGTTTAATGGTATATAAATTAATGATTTATCGATTAATTCTTCTTCTGGATAGTGGTCTATAATGCCTATAAAGTCACCATCTTGAATAAAACTTTGGCAACAGCCAATATTATCCATTTGCCTCACGCTCGTTTTATTATCAACCGTTTCAATTTTTGCTAATAAATCGCTCATCAATGAACTTTTATAAAATGCTGGGTCACATAGCCAGGTACTTTTTTGTAATAATGTAACAAGATCATAATGAAATTTCTCATACAGTTCTTTCCGACAATAAATACCTAATGGTGAATTTTCTATTATTTTTTGTAATGAAAATCGCTCACTGACAACCTGCTCTGAACTAAGAATAAGTGTATTTCCATCATAATCGACAATTTCATCTACTTCATCATAATTAAACCTTAATATATTTACTTGTACATTATTTTGATGTGCTGATTGATATAAATTAATTAAATGATTTTCCTTACCCCAGTCATAATAAATATTAGCCTCATTGATTATATAACCTGAAAAATGTTTTTTCGTTATTTCCTTCTCCTGTAAATAAAGATCTCTTAGATCGTTATAAAGTTCTTGGCCATCCTTAGTTAATGTCATTCCAAATTTTTCTCGTTTAAAAAGCCGTTTACCTAGGCTTGTCTCAAAGTCTTTGATTGACTTTGCGATGGGAGGTGTCGTACGGTTCATCACTCTTGCCGCTTTGCTTAACGAGCCATTCTCAACAACCGCCATAAACGCCTCTAATTTTCTTGAAAAGAACATATCTATGACCCCATTCCATTTATTAAAATGTTAATCAACATACTTAACTTTCTCATTAATAATTATATTGATTAGCCCATAAATTAATCCAAAAAATAAAAAGTCAAAGTTGATTTTTTATTGAATGATTAACAATATTTCATAAAAGTATTTTTATAATTTCCATCATTACAAAGCAATATATTATACTGTTTCGATTAATTATTTTTTATGCCTCCACTATTAAATCACATTAAAATATAAATAACCAATTGACTTTAAATGAAATTAAAACTAGTTAATATTGAAATTATTAATTTAATTTTAATCGGAAATTAAATTCTAGCACCCATAATAAATTTAATTAATCATAATATTTTTTGATTAACTAAATTTATTATAATTTTTATATTAAGCGCTAAATTTTGATATTATACCAAGAATGAGTTATGTAATGACCATTTTTATCATAATCGTTATTAACTATAAAACAACCTAATCGTTGAAACATGCTACGCGGGGTTACAGTATTGCTACCATCTGGTAGAATAAGCATAATAATCATAAAACTAGGTGATAAAAAACCATGAAATTCATATCGTTCAATATCAATGGCCTTCGAGCTCGTCCTCACCAACTCGCTGCAATCATCGAAAAACATCAACCTGAGGTTATTGGTTTACAAGAAACAAAAGTCCATGATGATATGTTCCCTTATGAAGAGGTTAGCCAGCTCGGCTATCATGTTTTTTATCACGGCCAAAAAGCCCATTATGGCGTGGCTCTTTTAACAAAAAATGAGCCTCTTGCTGTCCGTAAAGGCTTTCCAACTGACGATGATGACGCACAGCGCCGTATTATCATGGCTGACATCCAAACAGGGCGTGGCCCATTGACTGTTGTTAATGGTTATTTTCCTCAAGGGGAAAGCCGCGACCACCCAACAAAATTTCCAGCAAAAGAAAAATTTTATCAAGATTTACAGAATTACATTACATCAACACAAACGGCTGAATCTCAATTACTCATTATGGGTGATATGAATATTAGCCCAACCGATCTGGATATCGGTATTGGTGATGCAAACCGCAAACGTTGGTTAAAAACCGGAAAATGTTCTTTTTTACCTGAAGAACGTGAATGGTTGGCTAAATTGTTAGGCTGGGGCTTGGTCGATACATACCGAGCTAAAAATCCTGATGTTGCTGATTGCTACTCATGGTTTGACTACCGTTCTAAGGGTTTTGATGATAACCGCGGTTTACGTATTGATTTATTACTAGCCTCAAATAACCTTGCTGAACGTTGTATTGCAACGGGCATTGATTATGATATTCGCGGAATGGAAAAACCATCAGACCATGCACCGGTGTGGTCTGAGTTTGACCTAACAAAATAATTTTCCTCACTGGTTATAATGCAAAAAGGCGCTTAAAGCGCCTTTTATTGGTTTACCAGACTCAGCTAATTCTTTTTCGTTTTCTTACCCGTTTTTGCTGATTTTTTCCCTGCTTTTGCTGATGGGGCTGGTAATTCTCGAAATGCCCTCAAATTTGAAAATTGGCGTGCATGGTGAATTAATTGCATCAACGTTTGACCTAGCGGGTGCATAAAGTCATCATAACGTGATTGTTTTTCACTAATTTGAGTTAACACTGATTCCCAATGAGCGGTCATGTCCGGTAATGTTGCCATATCGGGTAGAACATGAATTAGAGCCCTTCCCGCCGGAGAGGAATGAATGTAACGCCCTTTCTTGTAGAGAAATTGGCGCTTGAATAGTAAGTCAATGATGCCCGCCCTAGTCGCTTCCGTACCAAGGCCATCCGTTTCTCGCAATACTTTTTTTAATGCTTTATCTTGCACAAACCGCGCGATCCCAGTCATTGCTGATAATAACGTTGCATCCGTAAAAGGGCGCGGAGGCTGTGTTTGCCGTTCGACAACTTCCCCTTTCTCACATAACAACTCATCATTTTTGCTCACAACCGGCAAAGGCATGCCATCGTTTTCGGCATCACGTTCTTTATTGCCTAATACAACTCGCCAACCCGCTTCAGCAAGAAAACGAGCTTTTGCAATAAATTTACCCTTTTCAATTTCGAGATCAATTGTACACTTACGGTATACCGCATCTGCCATAAACTGGATAATATATTGGCGTGCAATCAGTTGGTAAATTTTACTTTCATTTTCCGTTAATTTGACTGCTGCCGTTTTTGCTGTTGGAATAATTGCATGGTGGGCATCCACTTTTTTATCATCCCAACAACGATTCTTCTTATCTAACTCTGGCAGTTCAAATTCAGTGAGATCAGGCTGATGCACAGCAATCGCATTCAATACACTATGTCGCCCTGCAAAATGTTCATCAGGTATATAGCGACTATCTGAACGTGGATAAGTAATTAACTTATGTGTTTCATACAAGCGTTGGCATATATCCAACACTTCTTGTGCACTCAACGCATACTTTTTAGCGGCTTCAATCTGTAAAGACGACAAAGAGAAAGGCAATGGTGCAATTTCAGACTCGCGCTTGTCCTGATATTGCGTCACGATGGCAGGCTTGCCCTCAATTCGCGATACCACATGATCTGCAAGCGGCCGGTGGAACAAACGCCCTTCTTCGTCTTGGTAATCTATGCAGGAGTCACTTGGCTGCCATATCGCCACAAAACGCTCATCTTTTGGCGTAACAATATGGGCTTTCACCTCGAAATAGTCTTTAGGGATAAAATTTTCTATTTCTTCATCACGCCTAACAACGAGGCCCAAAACTGGTGTTTGTACTCGCCCAACAGAAAGAACACCTTGATATCCACCTCGTTGCCCTAATAGCGTATAAGCACGAGTCATATTGATACCATAAAGCCAATCCGCCCTTGCTCTCGCTAAGGCTGAGACACAAAGAGGGATAAACTCACGATTTTCTCTTAAGCGGTCAATTGCCCGCTCAACGGCTTGTGGGTTAAGGTCATTGATCAAACAACGCTTTACGGTTTTGCGTTTCTCAGGGTCGAGCTTTAAAAAATCAAGCACTTCGTCCACTAGCAGTTGACCTTCTCTATCGGGGTCTCCTGCATGGACGACTATTGAAGCTTGCTTCAGTAATGTTTCAATGGTTTTTAACTGTTTCGTTACTGCGGGACGGGGCTTCAATTGCCACTTATCTGGGATAATTGGCAAATCCTGAAGATTCCAACGTGCATACCGAGGTTCATAAGCATCGGGTTCCGCCTGCTCTAAAAGGTGGCCAATACACCATGTTACGGTTTGGCCATCACCACATTGAATAAAACCATCACCTCGTTTATGGGGTTTGGGTAATACATCTGCAATGGCCCTTGCAAGGCTCGGTTTTTCCGCAATAAACAAACGCATAAATTAATCTATCACTTCAACTAAAGGAACATTATCCTGATGGGGTAATAATTTACCGATAGACTGTAACAAAACACCTTGCTGCTGTGCAATCTCTTTAATTTTAGAGACTTCGGAAGGTTTTACTGCAATGAGTAAGCCACCAGAGGTTTGCGGGTCACACAATAACTGACGTTGCATATCACTCATTGGGCCAATAAGATGACCATAACTGTCGAAGTTACGGGTTGTTCCGCCAGGAACACAACCTGCTTCAATATATTTTTCGACGTTAGCTAATTTAGGAACTTTACTAAAGGAAATTTCAGCGCGAACTTTAGACCCTTCGCAAATCTCACTTAAATGCCCCAATAAACCAAAACCAGTTACATCCGTCATAGCCGTCACACCCTCTAAAGGTGCAACCACCGCCCCTAACTTATTCATTTGGCACATGGTTTCTGCCGCTAAGTGTTGATGTTCCGGCGCAAGTACCCCTTTTTTCTCAGCGGTTGTCAAAACACCGATTCCAAGCGGTTTAGTCAAGAACAATTCGCAATCCGCTGTTGCGGCACTATTTTTCTTCACATATTCCGTATTCACAACACCTGTAACTGCCAAACCAAAAATAGGTTCCGGTGCATCAATAGAGTGCCCTCCAGCCAATGATATGCCAGCATCCGCACAAGCGGCACGTCCACCCTCAATCACTTCACGAGCCACTTCTGGTGGTAACTTAGCAATTGGCCAGCCTAAAATAGCGATTGCCATAATCGGTTTTCCGCCCATAGCAAAGATATCGCTAATCGCATTAGTTGCGGCAATACGGCCAAACTCAAACGGAGAGTCAACGATCGGCATAAAAAAATCTGTCGTGCTGATGATACCAATCCCGTTACCGAGATCATAAACCGCCGCATCATCTTTCGTTTCATTTCCAACTAACAAATGTGGGTCATGAAATTTTGCTTGTTCCGTGTGTAAAATTTGCTCTAATACTTTAGGTGCAATTTTACAGCCGCAGCCTGCACCATGACTATATTGTGTTAATCTAATTTTTTCAGTCATTATTATTCTCTTTAGAAGTAAGATACAAAGCCTGTCATATCAGGAGATTGTACTTTTGCTGGTGCTTTAAGCTCTGGCGTTCCTAAATAAAGAAACCCAACAATACGGTCGTTATCTCCACAACCTAATCCCGCACGAACCACAGCATCTTCTGTCCATGCTCCTGAGCGCCATATACCGCCAAACCCTTGAGCAACCGCAGCCATTTGCATTGCTTGAACAGTGCAACTCGCAGCAACTAATTGTTCCCATTGTGGTATTTTCGGATGGTCTTTTAATTTTGCAATTACAGTAATAATGAGTGGAGCACGAAAAGGCGCGTTACGTGCTTTTTCTTCTACTTCAGCACCTAATTGCCCTTCAATTGCCGCTTTTTCTAATAGCTCACTGAAGCGGTTAATACCTTCATTTTGCATAACAACAAAATGCCACGGCTTCAACGCACCGTGATCAGGTGCTCTCATCCCCGCTGCAAGTATATTGTTAAGTTCTTCACCTTGCGGTGCTGGTGATGTGAGTCTTGAAGCTGAACGGCGGTTCAACAAAAGGGTTAAAGCATCCATATTTGTCTCCGTTTAAGAGTAAACTGATATGATAATCATTCAATTAGATAATGATACCCACGCTATCTATTGTTTAAGCTTAAAGGAAAATCGCTTACACTAATACAATAATAACGGTTATTCGCTAGGTAAAATTACGTTATAAATTCATTGAATTGTATCATTTGTCACACGTGAAAAATATCATTGAAGCATTGTACCTTGCGTATCATAATTTTGTTATGCATAAAAATAGCCTGCAGTTGCAACTAATTGTATTGATACAACTAAGACATCAACAGTTCGATGTGATGACCGGGTAACAGATTTGCTTTTGAGTATACTGTCGTAAATTCGTGCTACAGGCGGAAATAACCCAACTGTAGAAAGAAATATTTATGTGATATCCAAAAATAGTTTGTGCCATAAGCCAACGGCAAACCAGTGAAGCCAACACCCGTATGGTGCAAAATATACAGGATAGGAGAAAACATGCGTCAACTTTGGGACATCATCGCTACCATCTTTAGAATTAGCTGGCGAGCACTAAATTTTATTAGGGAATTCGTTTTTAACGCCATTTTCTTAGTGTTATTCTTTGTCGTTATTGGGTCAATTGCCCTTTACCAAACAGAGACTCAACCCGAAAAAAATTATTTTGGTGCTTTGTATGTTGATTTGCAAGGCGTTATCGTAGACCAAGTTTCTGCTCCGGACCCCTTTGGTCGTATGAGCCGTGAACTGCTTGGTACTTCAAATAGCCGCATGCAAGAAAATTCATTATTCGACATCGTTGACACCATTCGTACCGCCGCAAATGATGACCGTATTACAGGGATGGTATTACGCCTAGATGATTTAGTTGGTGCCGACCAACCCTCTCTGGCTTATATCGGTAAAGCAATCAATGAATTTAAAAGTTCAGGGAAACAGGTTTACGCCATCGGTAGCAGTTATAGCCAATCACAATACTATCTCGCCAGTTACGCTGATGATATCTACCTCACACCGCAAGGCGCTGTTGGGGTATATGGTTTTGCAACTAATAGTTTGTATTACAAGTCACTACTAGAAAAACTCAAAGTTAGCAGCCATATTTTCCGTGTTGGTACCTATAAATCAGCGGTTGAGCCATTAATGCGTGATGAAATGTCCCCTGAAGCACGTTTGGCCAATAAACAATGGTTGGATGCTCTGTGGAATAATTACCTAGAAGAGATCGCCAAAAACCGCAATACAACCAGCACGCAAATTTTCCCTGAGGCTGATGCTATTTTAGAACAATTACGTTCTGTGAAAGGCGATAGCGCACAATATGCTTTAAAACAAAAATTGGTTGATAAACTTTATACAAACGAACAAGTTGAAGATTTACTCAGTAAACACTTTGGCTGGAATAAAGATGATAAGCAATTCAATAATATTAGTATCTATGATTACTCCGCTAAAATAACAGATACCAATGCGAATCAAAGTGGCAATATCGCCGTGATTGTTGTTCAAGGTGCTATCATGGATGGCCCGCAAACGGCTGGGATTGCAGGAGGCGATACCATCGCAGCACAAATTCGAGATGCTCGCCTTGATGATAATATTAAAGCAATTGTGTTACGCGTTAATAGCCCGGGGGGAAGCGTAAGCGCTTCTGATTTGATTCGCAGTGAGCTGGCTTCGGCCCATGCTGCCGGTAAACCCGTGGTGGTTTCTATGGGGGGAATGGCAGCATCTGGGGGGTATTGGGTATCGACTCCAGCTGACTATATTATTGCCAGCCCAAACACGCTGACTGGTTCAATTGGTATATTTGGTGTGATCAATACCTTTGAAAAATCTTTAGATTCTATAGGGGTGTATACTGATGGAGTATCAACATCACCATTAGCCGATATTTCTCTGACTAAAGGGATTAGCCCACAATTTGCTGATATGATGCAAATTACGATTGAAAATGGTTATGAGACATTTATAGGCTTAGTCGCAAAAGCTCGCCATAAAACACCTGCAGAGATAGATAAAATCGCTCAGGGCCGTGTGTGGATCGGGCAAGACGCGCTTAAAAATGGCCTTGTAGACCAGCTAGGTGATTTTGACAATGCCATAGATAAAGCCGCTGAACTCGCTAAACTCACTGATGTTAAGCTAGATTGGATGAAGCCTGAGATGACCTTTATGGATCAATTGTTGCTTGAATTAACCACTAGCGTTCAAGCCGCGATGCCGGATGTACTACAGGTGTTTTTACCCCCCGCAGTCGCAACGGATATCCGCCAGCAAGCTCAGTTCTTCTTAAAAATGAATGACCCTCAAAACCGCTACGCATTTTGCTTAAATTGCGCGGAAATTAACTAATCGCTCAATCCCCTTCAGCGCTGATGAAGGGGATTTCTCTCACAAACCCATCAATAACCCCATATCAATCTAATTATTCGCAAGTTAACGATAGTAATACGCTAACAAATACGTCAAAATCCTAATAATCACTCTCCTTCGATAAGTTGGATAAATTAGGTAATAAGATGCAGAAGAAATCAATTTATGTAGTCTACACTGGCGGAACAATTGGCATGCGCCATTCACCACAGGGATATGTTCCTGTTTCTGGTCATTTGCAAACTCAGTTAGCTCAAATGCCCGAGTTTCACCGCCCTGAAATGCCTGAGTTTACCATCCGTGAGCATCAACCGTTGATTGATTCGTCTGATATCACCCCTGAAGATTGGCAGCTCATCGCTGATGATATTCAGGAAAATTATCCACTTTATGATGGCTTTGTTATATTACATGGCACTGATACCATGGCTTTCACCGCCTCAGCGTTATCTTTCATGTTTGAAAACTTGAAAAAGCCGGTAATCGTGACAGGGTCACAAATACCGTTAGAAGCATTACGTTCTGATGGGCAAACGAATCTATTAAATGCCTTATATTTAGCGGCTAATTATCCAGTTAATGAAGTTGGGCTATTTTTTAATAACAAATTATATCGCGGTAACCGCACCGTTAAGGCTCATGCTGACGGCTTTGATGCTTTCAGTTCGCCTAACTGCTCCCCCTTAATGGAGGCGGGTATCAATATTCGCACATTCAATACGTGCCCTGCACCTATTGGCATAGGTGAATTTAAAAGCCACCGAATTACGCCTCAACCTATCGGTGTTGTTACACTTTATCCTGGACTCTCGGTTGAGATTGTTCGCAATATTCTCCAACAACCTGTTAAAGCGCTTATATTGCGCTCTTATGGTGTCGGTAATGCCCCTCAGCAACCTGAATTACTACGTATACTCCGCGAGGCAACGAACCGAGGCATTATTGTGGTGAACCTGACACAATGTATTTCTGGCCGTGTTAATATGGAAGGCTATGCCACAGGACACGCTCTGGCAGAAGCTGGTGTGATAAGTGGATACGACATGACTTTTGAAGCCGCCTTAAGTAAATTGCACTACTTACTAAGCCAAAATTATACCCCAGCTTTAATCCGAGAGTTAATGCAGAATAATTTACGCGGCGAGTTGAGCTATGCTGATGAATAACAGATAACATACTGAGGACACAATGAAAGTAGCATTACTGTTAGTCGATTTACAAAACGATTTTTGCACCGGTGGCACATTAGCAGTAAATGAAAGTGAACATGTTATTGATGTTGCTAATAAGGCGATGGCTATTTGCCAACAAAAACAGATAGACATCATTGCAAGCCAAGATTGGCATCCCGCGACACATCTTAGTTTCGCGGCTAATTCAAATACTCAAATTGGCGAAGTCGGTGAGTTAAATGGCATTACACAAGTTTGGTGGCCTATTCATTGCGTACAAGGTGAGCACGGCGCTAAATTACATTCAAATTTAAACCAATCGCTGATTAGTGCAACTTTCACCAAAGGGGAAAACCCGCAGGTTGATAGCTATAGTGCCTTTTTCGATAACGATAAAATCAGCCAAACCCGCCTACATGCATGGTTACAAGAACAACACATTTCGCATTTAATTATTATGGGAATTGCGACGGATTACTGTGTCAAATTTACCGTATTAGATGCATTAAAATTAGGCTATAGCGTAGATGTTTTAGTAGATGGATGTAGAGGTGTTAATCTTGCAGCCAATGACAGCCAAGAAGCTTTAGACGAAATGCAAAAGCAAGGTGCGGGGTTAATCACGTTAACTGACCTGCATTAACCCATACTCTGTAGACAAGTTTTCTCATGTCAGATGAGAAAACTTGTCTTAGTGACGCTGTCACTGTGCAGCACCATATTGAATAACCAACCTATTTTACAAAGTCAATGTTACTCATCATTATTTTGCGGTTTTAATGTTGCCAACATTTCACCTTGAAACAACGTTTTTAGCTCTTGCTTGCTCTTCATCGTAATTTCGCCATTAGTCCCTACCGTCATATGCTCTGGGTCATGGTTATGCCGCGACTGCCACAATAATACCATTTGCAAGCTATGCTCTTTTTGTTCTGGCGTTAACATCACCCCATCCGGCCATTTGCCAAGCTCAACTGCGGTTACTAGGCGCTGATAGATTTCAGGTGTCATTACTGCTAATAATTGTTCAAGTTGCTCTGGATTAACTTCAACGCTCACGGTAAGGCTCCTTCAAGTACGCAATTAACACGTTATTTTATTATTCTTAATTTTAGCTGAATCGTTTTTGTCATTCTAATATTAAAATTTCAGCACCCTTCAGCTCTTTATCCACGGGTCTTTTCACCGCTATCATCATCAATAAAGCTTAATGATGCTGAATTAATACAGTAACGCTGACCCGTGGGCTGAGGACCATCGGGAAATACATGCCCTAAATGCGCATTACAGTGTTGACAGCGAACCTCAATACGATGCATTCCATGTGAGAAATCCTCAATGTATTTGATAGCCTCTTCATTGACGGGTTGATAAAAGCTTGGCCAACCACAACCTGCATCAAATTTGGTCTCAGACATAAATAAAGGTGAACCACAGCATAAACATTCGTACACACCGTCTTTACGGTTATGCAATAATTGACCACTGAATGGCGGCTCGGTGCCTGCTTGCTGTGTAACGTAGCGTTGCATTTCATTTAACTCTGAAATATCAATAGGTTGGTTATCTTTTTTTGACATGTCACACCTAAATATTTAAATAACTAAAATGTTCAATGGTTATCATACATCAATTTCAATCAACAAAAAATTAACAACATTTTCTGTAAAACTATTCTAAACTAAGAAGCATCTTACTTTCCGTTTTGATTTGTGAACCGTATCACATATATCACTGATAGATGGTTTCATTATGCCGCACAATCCCGATAATACGTGCGGCTGTATTTGCCGCTAAAGTGGCTGACAAATAAGCAATTGGTGGTATCAGAATTGATTTTTTTCAATAATTGACACGATTCCGCTTGACGGCTGGCAAGGTTTTGGTAACTTTAACTACAACTTAATTCACGAATAAATAGCTGGTGGAAATACTATGACTATCAAAGTAGGTATTAATGGTTTTGGTCGTATTGGCCGTATCGTTTTCCGTGCTGCACAAGAGCGTTCTGACATCGAAATCGTTGCTATCAACGACCTGCTCGATGCAGAATACATGGCGTACATGCTGAAATACGACTCAACTCATGGTCGTTTCAACGGTACTGTTGAAGTTAAAGATGGTCACCTCGTTGTAAACGGCAAAAAAATCCGTGTAACAGCAGAAAAAGATCCTGCAAACCTGAAATGGAACGAAGTCGGTGTTGACGTCGTTGCTGAAGCTACAGGTATATTCTTAACTGATGAAACTGCACGTAAACACATCCAAGCAGGTGCTAAGAAAGTTGTTCTGACTGGCCCTTCTAAAGATGATACTCCTATGTTCGTTATGGGCGTTAACCACAAAGCTTACGCAGGTCAAGAAATCGTTTCTAACGCATCTTGCACAACTAACTGCTTAGCTCCACTGGCTAAAGTTATCAACGACAAATTCGGTATCGTTGAAGGCCTGATGACAACTGTTCACGCAACAACTGCAACACAAAAAACTGTTGATGGCCCTTCACACAAAGACTGGCGTGGTGGTCGTGGTGCTGCTCAAAACATCATCCCATCATCAACAGGTGCAGCTAAAGCTGTAGGTAAAGTTATTCCAGAACTGAATGGCAAACTGACTGGTATGTCTTTCCGTGTACCTACTCCTAACGTTTCTGTAGTTGACTTAACTGTTCGTTTAGAAAAACCAGCAACTTACACTCAAATCTGTGATGCTATCAAAGAAGCAGCAGCAGGCGAGCTGAAAGGCGTTCTGGGTTACACTGAAGATGACGTTGTATCAACTGACTTCAACGGTGAGAAACTGACTTCAGTATTTGATGCTAAAGCTGGTATCGCACTGAACGATAACTTTGTTAAATTAGTTTCTTGGTATGACAACGAAACTGGTTACTCTAACAAAGTATTAGACTTGATCGCTCACATCTCTAAATAAGAGCTGTAACGAAATTTGTCTAACTGAGCCGCCGATTGGCGGCTCTTTTGTATCGTATCCAATAACAAATTAACACTTCATATTTTCTGCTATATCGCTTATGGTTGATCTCCTATTAGATACGCTATAAACATGACTTATTTTAGAATGAATACTATTCACCGCGCCTTTAAATATGCCGAATAGATACTCTAAATAATTCAAGTGAATGAACACAGTCAGCAATGCTGCAGTTTGAAAGATGACGAGTATTCACACTGTTCCATTAACACAGGCCTAATACCATGCACGACAAACTTTTTGCACTACCAGTCATTAAACAAGTCTCTGCTTACATCACTCAACGCCAACTCGGCGAGCTTCCACTCATTGTCATCTCGCATCCTAAGGTGCGTGGGGCCGTCAGTTTACAAGGTGCTCAACTTATTGATTGGCAACCCGCAGGGCAAAAACCTTGCTTATGGCTAAGTTCAGAAAGTGCTTTTAAAGAAGGTGTTGCTATCCGCGGTGGCATCCCTATTTGTTGGCCTTGGTTCGGCCCTGTTGCTAGTCCTAGCCATGGTTTTGCGCGAATTTTACCTTGGCAATTCACCGCACATAATGAGCATGAAGATGGTGTTATTTTAACCTTCACTTTAACAGATACCGACTATACCCGTAAATTATGGCCACATGAGTTCACTCTGATCCTCCGTATGAAACTCGGTGAAACATGTGAACTTGAACTAGAAAGTTATGGGGATTTCGAAACGACTGCTGCACTGCATAGTTATTTCAATATCAGTGATATTCAAAAAGCCACCGTCTATGGGTTAGGCGGTCACTATTTCGATAAAGTCGCAGATAAAGAAGTTTATGCCAATGAACCTCTCAAATTTAATAAACATACTGACCGTATTTATTCAGAACCGGATGAATATAGCCTATTACGTGATGATGGATGGGCTCGTACAATAGAAATTCATCATTACCATAATAGTGATGTTGTCTGTTGGAACCCTTGGGCAGAGTTATCATGCAGTATGGACGACATGCCAAATAATGGGTACAAACAAATGGCTTGTGTAGAAACGGCAAGGATTAATGTCCCAATGAAAAGTGAGGCACAGCACCCCGCTCGCCTTTCATTAGTAATGGTCAGCCGCGATAATAAACCACAATATTAATTATCCAGTCTAAGTTGTATAAGATTTCTAAATAGATAAAATTGAGCCCCTGATAAACATAATGATATCAGGGGCTCAATAATTTAACTTTCGATAACAAACTTAGAATGTGTAAGTGACACCTGTCCACATAATGGCGGAAACATCTTTATTCACCATTGGGCTATCTTTCACTTCACTTGGTAGGCGGTCAACACGGCCCATTGCAAATACCGTCCAATTTTCATCAAAGCGATAATTTCCTGTCACTTCAACGTATGGTGTCCAACTTGAACCTGGGTTATAACGTTTTAAACCGCTATTACGAGATTCTTTTGAAGAAATACCATATTCATAACGGTTTTGGTTCTTGCTATCCCATTTAATACCAAGACCTGGGGTAATTGACCACTTATCACCCTCAAAACCATACAGATAGGCAAACTCACCACGGATACCATTACTGATACCTAGGATATCACCAGAAATATTCGTTCTCAACGTACCCCAATCAGCGTTATGACGATAAGTCAGACCCGTCATCACCGTATCACGGCGGCGGTCTAATTCACGCATTGCTTTATCATCATTGTCTTTAGGTTTAAAAAATTGCGGGTAATAAAAAGCATCTAATGATAGTTGGTCTTGCGTATCATTCCATAGGTAATAACCGGCTGCTAATGTATGAAAATAGAAGTTCTCACTGTCATAATTAACAATAGGCACTGGCGTGACATAATCACGGCTCTTAATTCCTTTATAAGGTGTTGACTGCGCTAATACTGAACCACCAACAGACCAAGTTCCAGCAAACGCAGCCCCAGATAACACACTCAAAGCCACAGCAAGTGTCGTTAATTTAATTGCTTTAGACATATATTTAACCTAAAAATAATGAGAAATAGATCACCGCTATATGTTATATCAATATAGCTATAATCCCAATATTCGTAATCAAAATCACATTTAAAGCTAAATTCTAACTGTTTTTAGCGTGATTGATTAATAATTATTCTACTTTATTTTCATAAGAAACAGGAACTCTTTTTGCAAGCGCACAAAGTAGCTCATAACCTATTGTCCCTGCGGCTTGCGCCACATCATCAACCGGTAAATTTTGCCCCCACATCTCCACTCGCTCACCAAGCTTAACATCGTTACAATCACTAATGTCAATTGTCAGCATATCCATCGAAACCGCACCCAATAGCGCACAACGTTTACCTTTACACCATACAGGCGTTCCATTTGCAGCATGCCGAGGGTAACCATCTGCATAACCACACGCCACTGTCGCAATACGCATCGGTTTAGTTGATGTAAAACGGCTACCATAACCAATTGATTGACCTGCTGGAATTTCATGGATAGCAATCACTTCTGATTGTAATGTCATCGCTGCCTTCAAGCTCAACCCAGAGATATCAGTAGATTTTCCACTTGGAGACGCACCATACAGCAAAATACCCGTACGAACCCAATCATATTGCGTGTGTTTATGCCACAGTGTTGCCCCTGAATTTGCGATACAGGTTTCTAAAGATAAATGTTCAAATTGCTGGATTTGTTGAAAAGGCTCAATAACGCCTGTTTTGATATCTGAATTAGCAAAGTGGCTCATTAGCGTTAAACTACGTACATTCGGCATTTTAGATAACCGTCGTACGACACTTTCATAATCGTTCGGTGAAAAACCTAACCGATTCATCCCACTGTTTAGCTTAATATAGACTGAAATTGGTGATGATAATTGGGCATTTTCAATGGCGAATAATTGCCACTCACTATGAACACTAGTTGTTAAATTATACTGGTCAATTAATTGTAAATCTTGAGGCTGAAAAAAACCCTCTAACAATAGAATTGGCCCATTCCACCCTTCTTTTCGCAATAAAATGGCCTCATCAAAATCTAACACCCCAAAGCCATCCGTTTCTTTTAGCGCAGGCCAAATCTGCTTGATGCCGTGACCATAACCGTCTGCTTTCATGACTGACCAAATTTTTGATTTTCCAACATGTTGCCGTACGATAGACAAATTATGTTGTAAATTCTGTAGATGAATGACAGCACTTATAGGGCGCGGCATTTTAATTCCTTAATACATTTAATTAATTCTAAAATTACAATGATGTCAAAATACCAAACGCTTAACGTGCTGGCGTTAAATCACCATGAGTAGTCAGCTTGGTATTAAAACCATCAAGATACCTAAATACCGATAAATCATCAGACGCTATCTCCGGTGTATTCCCTGAAATTAAATCTGCCAGCAGTTTCCCTGCACCACAAGCCATTGTCCAGCCCAGAGTCCCATGTCCAGTATTTAAATATAAATTACCGTATGCTGTCGGCCCAACTATTGGGGTACCATCTGGTGTCATTGGACGCAGGCCCGTCCAAAATTGTGCTTGTGCGATATCACCACCGCCTTGATACAAATCTTGTACCACCATTTTCAATGTTTCGCAGCGTTTTTTCAGGATATTCAAATTAAAACCAACAACTTCAGCCATTCCACCAACTCGAATGCGCTGATCAAACCGCGTTACTGCAATTTTATATGTTTCATCCAAGATGGTGGACATTGGGGAACGCTGTTCATCGATAATCGGCATAGTCAATGAGTAGCCTTTGAGTGGATAGACAGGAGTTTGAACTAGGCTTTGTAGCATTGAAGTAGAATAAGAGCCCATCGCAACGACATATCTGTCAGCTTGCAAAATTTCACCATCAATTTTGACGCCACTAACTTTATTTCCTTCTGTTAAAATCTGTTCTACATGGCCACCAAATTTGAATTGAACTCCAGCAGCTTGTGCCATTTTTGCCAGTTTTTTGGTGAATTGCTGGCAATCCCCTGTTTCATCATTGGGTAATCGCAGCCCACCGGTGAGCTTGTGTTTAACAAATTCTAACGCAGGTTCCGCTTTAACTAATTCATTTGATGCCAATAGTTCGTACGGAACACCTTCTTGCTGTAAGACTGCAATGTCATTCGCTGCATTATCAAACTGCTCAGTAGTACGAAAAAGCTGTAAGGTACCACCTTGGCGAGCTTCATATTCGATACCTGTATCCGCTCTTAATTGACGAATACAATCGCGACTGTATTCTGCGATACGTACCATACGACTTTTATTCATTGCATAATGTTGAATATCGCAATTTTTTAACATCTGCCACATCCAGCGCAGCTGAAATAACGTTCCATCTGGGCGTATCGCCAGAGGTGCATGTTTTTCAAACATCCATTTCACGGCTTTAAGGGGGATCCCGGGAGCTCCCCATGGGGTTGCATATCCAGGAGATACTTGCCCTGCATTTGCGGCACTTGTTTCTTCTGCGACATCATGTTGTCTATCCACCACCAGCACTTCGTGCCCTTCTTGTGCTAAATACCATGCTGTTGTTACACCAATCACTCCTGCACCTAACACTAGAATTTTCATAGCTTCCCCACAAAATAAAAGTATGCACCATTTGTTTTAGGATAATATTCTAGAAATCATTTGCCAATGTGGTGAATTAACACTTTTAACAATAAAGTTAAAAAATTTAAATTTAATCACATTTACTTTACATATCGATATTAAATTCCAGATTAAAATATCAACAAAAAATTTACTCCATAAAATTCAATGAAATAAAATAAACATTAATTCAGTTATTTTTTAATTCAGAGTTTTCTATCGATTCAATTAATGTAAGCAATAGGAATTAGTTTATTTCATTAAACTAAAAAGAGGGGATCTAATAGCATTAAATTTCAACAAACCAGTCAATGCTGGTTTTTCTTTTCATTAGAGTGTTCGATGGCTATTTAACTAAAAACAGTCAATCAATAACGATAAAAAACCAGCGTGCCAATATAACACAGCATGCTGGTCTTGAGTATTTAATTGCCTGTTAACTAGCGGCTTTGAGCTAAATCTGAAGGCATATTACTTTGCATACTATGCCAGATTATCCCACTTTCTTTTCCGTAATTACGCACACAATCCATAATACGGTCATAGGCTTGCTCACGACAAAGATGGCTTAATTGCTGATAGAAGTTTAACGCTAAGCGCCTCGCTTCAGGGTTCGAAAAATAATAGCGGCCTACACGGGTATACAACCCCCTTAAACCGTTAATAATCAAGCCATAAATTGGGTTGCCGGATGCAAATGCAAGCCCACGGAAAATGTTATAATCCAAATCACTGAATGCATCTGAATTATCTTCCACTTTTTCCCGTCCAGCTAACACCTCTATTGATTTCTCAGGGTTATTTCGAAAGGCCGTACGGATAAAAATAGCAGCGATATTGGTACGTACTGCCAATAAATTATCGATTAACTGTGGCACTCTATCGTGATCTAGCCTAGCCAATGTCTCCAATATATTAAGGCCGGACGTTTCCCAATAGTTATTCACTTTAGTTGGTTTACCATGCTGAATGGTTAGCCAGCCGTCACGAGCCAAACGTTGTAACACTTCACGTAAGGTTGTTCGTGTCACACCGATTAATTCCGAGAGTTCACGCTCCGCGGGTAAAATTGAACCTGGTGGAAAGCGGTTGTTCCATATGCTCTCAATAATATACTCTTCCGCGAAACCAGCCGGACTTTGAGCTTTAATAACCATATTTTTATTATTCCAAACATTTAGACGGATATTGGGCAAATCATACCAGATTGTCATCGCCTGATATAGTTAGACTAAAAATAAAGAGTGAAGCAAATCATAGAATTTCCATATAATTCATACATTATCAATTAGCAAATAAGCTTAAAATTCGTAAAAGATAAGAGTAGTATGTATAGCACAATACACGACATCCGCATAAAAGAGGATAACGAACCATAATGGATTTTAGTTTAAAAACAGCTTTTTTGAAAAATTTTCTGGGAAATTCGCCTGACTGGTACAAATTAGCAATTATTATATTTTTAATAATTAATCCTATTATCTTCTATTTTATCAGTCCCTTCGTCGCAGGCTGGTTATTAGTTGTTGAATTTATATTCACATTAGCAATGGCTCTTAAATGTTACCCATTGCAACCCGGTGGCCTTCTCGCCATAGAAGCCGTGATTATCAGCATGACCACCCCTGCACAAATTTCACACGAAATTAGCAATAACCTTGAAGTTATCTTGTTACTGATCTTTATGGTAGCTGGTATCTATTTCATGAAACAATTGCTGCTGTTTGTGTTCACCAAACTGTTGATAAACGTGCGTTCTAAACGCATTCTTTCCCTTGCTTTTTGTATGGCGAGTGCATTTTTATCTGCATTTTTAGACGCACTGACCGTTATTGCTGTCGTCATTAGTGTTTCAATTGGTTTTTATTCTATCTATCACCAATATGCCTCTAATCAACCTAGCAACACTGACTTGCAAAATGATGGTTTCATTAAAAGTGCAGAACAAAAACAAACCCTCGAACAATTTAGGGCTTTTTTACGTAGCTTAATGATGCATGCTGGTATTGGTACCGCGCTAGGTGGTGTCATGACGATGGTAGGTGAGCCACAAAACCTCATCATTGCTAAACATGTTAATTGGGATTTCATTACCTTTTATATTCGCATGGCTCCTGTCACTATACCTGTTTTTATTTGTGGCTTAGTCGTCTGTTTTGTTGTTGAGAAATTCAAGTTATTTGGCTACGGTGCTGAGCTTCCAGACTCTGTGCGTCAGATTCTAACTGAGCACGATAAAAAACTGACGGCGAAACGCACCAAAAAAGATCTCGCACAGTTGGTCGTTCAGGGCTTAATTGGTATTTGGCTAATTGTCGCCCTTGCTTTCCATTTAGCGGAAGTTGGTCTGATTGGCCTATCCGTCATCGTATTGACGACCGCATTTTGTGGTATCACAGAAGAGCATGCGCTGGGAAAAGCCTTTGAGGAAGCGTTACCATTTACCGCATTACTGACCGTATTCTTTAGCATTGTTGCTGTTATCATTGACCAGCAATTATTCACTCCATTTATTCAGTTTGTGCTGCAATCCTCTGAATCGTCACAATTATCATTGTTCTATCTATTTAATGGCCTACTTTCTGCCGTATCAGATAACGTATTCGTAGGGACGGTTTATATTACTGAAGCCTTAAAAGCGGCAAATGAAGGTTTAGTATCAACGGAACAATACCAATTATTAGCTGTTGCAATTAACACAGGGACTAACCTACCTTCTGTTGCAACGCCTAATGGGCAAGCTGCTTTCTTGTTTTTATTAACGTCAGCGTTATCACCTCTAATCCGTTTATCATACGGCCGTATGGTGTGGATGGCACTGCCATATACCATCGTAATGACCATTGTTGGGCTATTAGGGGTCGAATTCTGGCTAGTTCCCATCACACATTGGATGGAAAGCATCGGGTTGATTACGTTCGCACAATAACTATACTTTAAATAATTAGCCGTACACCAATACGGCTAATTGTAATGTTAGGTAAAACCCTCTCTAAAATTGCATTATTTCACTTTAATTACTTTTTTTATCGGGCCGATAGGGGCAAAATGTGCGCATTACTCAATTAGGATACTAAGTATGTTCAGATTTTTTAACTACTGTTCGCAAGGAAGAGGCGCTTGGCTACTCATGGCATTTATTGCCTTTATGCTCGAGTGCGCGGCTTTATATTTTCAGCATGTTATGAAACTACAACCCTGTGTTATGTGTATCTATGAACGCGTGGCATTACTTGGCATTATGGTTGCTGGCTTAATTGGGGCGATAGCACCACGGAACATGGTCATACGCTGGGTTGCTATTCTTATTTGGATTTACTCTGCTTGGCGCGGCTTAGACCTTGCATGGGAACATACCATGCTACAACTTTATCCTTCACCATTTGCATCATGTGATTTCTTCGTTAATTTCCCTGATTGGTTACCATTACAAGAGTGGGTACCCGCAGTATTCGAAGCTACAGGTGACTGTGCCGTTAGGCAGTGGGCATTCTTAGGGCTTGATATGCCACAATGGTTAATTGGTATCTTCGCGGCTTATCTCTTAGTTGCAATCATTGTTATCATCAGCCAGTTCTTCCCAGCCAAAAAATAGCCTTTAAACCCCAAATGTTAAATTCAACATTTGGGGTTCCTAAGTAATAAAATTAACCTATTGAATGACTCGTTCTAATTTCACAGGGATATTTTTATACGCAGGAATACCACATTGCGGGTCGAAATTATCCAACGAAATTAAATTATTAGCTTCAGGGAAATAAGTGGCAACACTACGGTCTGCCATATCATAAATCACCACAGTGAGGTTATCTAAACGGCGTTTTGTTGGTTTCTGCTCGCGATCTAATGCGATGAGATTCACTCTATCTCCCGCTTGTAACTTCTGCTTTTGGGCTTCTGCACCACTGATGAAAACAACATCGCGTTGCCCAAACACACCGCGATATCGATCATTTAATCCATAAATTGTTGTATTATATTGATCATGGCTACGTAATGTTGCCAAAATTAACTCACTGTTAACTGCTGAGTTCGGGTCTTCAATAACACCTTCTGTCGGTACAAAGTTAGCTTTGCCTGATTGCGTCAACCAACGGCGCTCAGAAGCTGCATTAGTCAGATGGAATCCTCCGGGTATTTTAATGCGTGCATTATAATCATCAAAACCGGGTAATACTGCTTCCATCGCGTCACGAATTAAATCGTAATTGCCGATAAAATCATCCCATTCAACTTTACTCTGCGGTATTGTCGCTTTAGCTATCCCTGCAATAATCGCACACTCAGATTTAAGATAAGGGCTGCACGGTTTAAGTAAACCTTTTGAAGCGTGAACCATCGACATTGAGTCTTCTACGGTCACACATTGTACACCACTGCTTTGCCTGTCTATTTCACTGCGTCCTAATACAGGTAATAAAAATGTCTGCTTAGCGGTTAATAAATGGGAGCGATTTAGTTTAGTTGCAGTATGCACCGCTAAATCAAGCTTTTTCATACCTGCAAAACAAGCGTCTTTATCTGGCATGGCAACAGCTAAGTTTCCGCCCATGCAAATTAAAGCCTTCGCTTTTCCTTCAGAAATAGCTTGCATGCTCGCTACGGCTGCATGACCAAATTCGCTTGGTGGTTTAAAACCAAATCGTTGTTCAATTTTGTCTAAAAAGCTTTTTGACGGTTTTTCTGTAATACCAACGGTTCTATCACCCTGAACATTCGAATGACCACGTAATGGGCAAATACCCGCACCTTCTCGACCAATATTACCTTTCAATAGTAATAAATTAACGAGTTGCTGAACGTTTTGCGTACCATGCTCGTGCTGAGTGATCCCCATGCCATAACAAATAATAGTACTTTTTGCCTCAATATAAAGATCCGCAATCTCTTCGATGGACTCACGCGGTAAGCCAGAAACCCTTAAAATATCTTTCCAGCTCGTTGTCAGTAAGTCATTTTTTAAAGCTTCATAACCCTGCGTATGTGTTGATATAAACTCAGTATCAAGAATAGGTTCTTTTCCTGCATCTACAGCAGCTTGGTGTTTTTCAATCAATAACTTCATCACACCTTTAAGTAACGCAGTGTCTCCGCCAACACGAACTTTATAATAGTGTCCAGCTAAAGGGGTAGACTCCAACGTGAGCATTTCTACCACGTCTTGCGGGTAGGCAAAACGTTCAAGACCCCGCTCTCTTAAAGGATTTATGGCAATGATTTTAGCTCCGCGTTTAGAAACCTCACGCAATGAGCTCAACATCCTCGGGTGGTTAGTCCCTGGATTATGGCCGATACAAATAACTAAATCCGCTTTATCAAAATCGTCTAGCAATACTGTCGCCTTACCGACACCAATAGAGTCAGCAAGACCAACACTCGTTGGCTCATGACACATATTTGAACAATCAGGGAAATTGTTTGTGCCATATTCACGAGCAAGTAGTTGATATAAGAATGCGGCTTCATTTGAAGTCCGCCCGGAAGTATAAAATTCAACGGTATTTGGGTCTGAATAACTTTGTAAACACGTACCTATTTGTTGAAATGCATCTTCCCATTCGATAGGTTCATATTTATCTGTTTGTGAATTATATTTCATGGGGTGAGTTAAACGCCCTTCATCCTCTAAATGAAAGTCATCCCACTCAAGTAATTCTGTTACGGTATATTTAGAAAAAAACTCCGGCGTTGTTTTTTTAGATGTTGCTTCCCAAGCAATTGCTTTTGCACCATTCTCACAAATATCAAATGACGCTGTATGTACTGGGTCTGGCCATGCACAACCTGGGCAATCAAAGCCGTCCACCTTATTCATTTCAAACATCGCAATGATATCATGACCTACTTTCATTTGGCCGCGCAATGCTTCTGCAACTGCTTTTACAGCACCCCAACCGGCAGCGGGGCCATCATACTCTTCAATTTTCTTTTTCATTTGGCATTACTCTTTAATAAATGTAAATGTCTTTATATGTGCTTTTATAATTATCTAAAATATTCTTTGTTATTTAATATTAGTAATATCATCGTTAAATATCAATAATTAAAATAAGCACTTAAATAGATGCTCGTAATTAGACGACTTAAGAATAAGAAATGAAAATACAACTCAATAAATGAAAAGATAAATATTAAAACAAAACTAATTTAAATGAATACATATAGTTAATTAACCTCATATTAATGATTAATAAAAGGTTAATTAACTTCATAAAAAGAAGAGTTATATACAAGCACCCGATTGTATAATATCAACAGCACAACGTTTACCATTCGCAAATTGGCATACAGCTGTTTGTGACCCATTTAATTCTAATGTGAGCGCTGGTAACCCACCCGCTGAAACACAGGCCTCTTGTGCCCCAGGGCCTAAATTGACCACTTGTTGGGCATATTGACTCGCAGAATGTTCCACAGAGTTATCTATATTTGAGCTACCACACGCAGATAGCATGACAGATATAGCCCCAGTGAGTAACATTGTTAGTACTGGTTTAAAAAATTGATTAACCCTATGCCTCATTTTCCTGCTTCTCCAAAGATGCTGCCTGAACATTCTGCAATAACCGCTTAATGCCCGCCGCTTTTTGAATATAGATTGATGACTAAGACACCAATAATAATTAATAGCATACCAATAATTGCAGGTAAATCGAGTTTTTGGTTGTAAATAAAAATTGCAGCGACGGAAACCAATACAATCCCTAAACCTGACCAAATTGCATAAGCAATACCCAATGGCATGACTTTTACCACCTGCGAAAGCCCCCAAAAGGAGACTGCATAACCGATAATAACAATCAACGATGGCCAAAAACGACTAAAACCATCAGACGCCTTCAGTGTTGTCGTTGCAATGACTTCGGCAATAATCGACATTAATAAAAAAACCAGCCCCTTCATTATATTTCCTTATTATTAGAATTAGTAATGATAAAATTTATCATTTTTTTGATTATTTACTCAGGTAACGATAAAAAAAGCTCTGTTTATCATTAAAATAACACGGAGCTTTCACCTCTATTTTATGATGAGAATGCGAGTTAGTGATTTGCGGCAACGTCTACTCTATCGTTAAGAGACTCACTATAACGCTTGAATAAATAGACACACAAGATGAAGGCTATGACACCAATTGCACCACCAATATAACCAATCTGGGTCATTCCCATATGAACAATAACTTGATTACCTAACAGTGCGCCAGCACCAATGCCAATGTTAAAAATTCCAGAGAAAATTGACATAGCCAAGTCGGTGGCATCTGGAGATAAATCAATGACCTTAACTTGCATTCCTAAACCAATACACATCATCGCCATTCCCCAGAACACTGATAACATAATCAAAGACCAAACATCTCGACCTAATGGCATCAATAATAATAAGCAAATCGTCATAAATGCGATTGCTGCGGGTAAGAATGATAATGAAAATTTACTGCTATAACGGCTAAATATTACACTTCCAACAATACCCGCACCACCAAAAATAAGTAGTAGTAAAGTGGCAAAGTTTTGGCTTTGTAAGGCAACTTCGCGAACAAAAGGCTCAATATAACTGTAAGCCGTAAAATGTGCAGTAACTGCCAAAACAGTTAACGCAAACATTCCAACGAGAGCAGGCCGTTGGAATAGCATCGGCACACTTTTTAGTGAGCCTGAATGCTCACTTGGTAAGCGTGGTAAAAAGCGAATCAACACAACCATAGTGAACAATGCTATAACACCAATACCTAAAAATGTCGCTCGCCAACCTAAGAATTGCCCAACTACACGGCCAAGGGGAAGACCTAATACTGTTGCCAATGCCGTTCCTGTCGCTAATAACCCAAGCGCTTGAGCTTTTTTACCTGCAGGAGCGACCCGAATCGCTAAAGATGCCGTAATTGACCAAAAGACAGCGTGAGATAAAGCGACACCAATACGCCCTGCTATTAAAATATCAAAACTCCATGCAAACCCTGAAATGATGTGACTAACGATAAAGATAACAAATAAGAAAGCTAATAATTTGCGACGCTCTATTTTACTGGTTAATAGCATCAAAGGTAACGACATCAAAGCCACAACCCACGCGTAGATTGTTATCATTAATCCAGTATGTGCGACCGTCATGTCAAAGCTTTTTGCAATATCACTGAGTAATGCAACAGGCACAAACTCTGTTGTGTTAAAAACAAATGCAGCAACTGCTAATGCTATTACACGGATCCAAGCTGTTTTTCTAGAAACTTGCGTCATATTTCTCTTAGCCTTCACTTTCCCACAAATAATAGATGCCCACGGCTTAACCGTGTGTAAAAAATGCTGCGAAAGGATATTGGTATTTAGTACAGGATTGAGTCGTTACTGCGCAATCTATATTGCTAACAACACTTTTTTGTGAATTGTATCACGATTTTTCATTACTCATAAAGAGTCCTCTTTACCTATTGGCAAGAAATTGGCAAGAAATTGGCAAGAAAAATATCTTGCCAACTTATTTTTATTTCCCCAACTCTTCCATTTAATTATTCGTTCAAATTTAAGCCATTTATCTGAATATTTATTACATTCAGTTATATGAAAACACATCGCACTACTTTCTATGCTACAATCTCACTATTATTTTTTATGCTCAAAGGACCGCTTTAATGAAAAACCATTTTCCAACTGAACCTAACGTTAATACCTTAGCGGATGAAGTGACTTGTCTTAAAAATTTACTGACACATATGCTAAAAGCTATCGGCCAAGCGGATGCAGGTAAAATCTTAATTAAGATGCAGCGTGAAATTGCACAAATGGAAGACGAAAAGCAGGCAGAAACCTACAAAAATACGTTAGAACAGATAAAAACAGGGTATCGCCAATAGATTATTTAGCGATAAATGCTATTTTAAGGATATACCTACTATTAAGTGGTTTAAACTGCACAAATAACTAAGTTTTAATCGTGAAAATCATCTATCTTTATTCACGAATTAAACCATTCTTTATTCATTTAGCTCCCCCTTCAGAACCCTATGAAGGGGGCTTTTTTTTTTCTAAAGCTTATGTATTATTGCGTTTATAAATATCTTGGCAATGCTGAATGTATTCATCAACTGTTGTATCGTAGGTTTGCTTATCCCAACTTTTCTGCTCTTCAAAAGCCCACACTTGAAACGTTTGCCCAAAGTTAGCTCCAGACATACCAACTTGCTTATATACTCGGTGGTAAAAACCTTGCTCAGAACGATAGATCTCAAATTTAAACGGAACTAGCCTAGCGGGATTTGTTGTTGTCAAAAAATCATTACCAAATAATAACGTTTTCTCCAGAATATCCATTCTATCCCCTTGTTTAATTTATAAAATATGCACGGACTGCACTATCCCTTCTAAGCATAGCGCATTTAACGCAATTCCGTGATTTTACCTATAAAAACATACGATTTATATAATATCCATAGAGAATATTGATGAATGACAGGAAGTACTGATGAAATAATAAGCTTCACGATTAAAATGAAGCTTATTATCGCTGGTTTATGATTTGTTGTCGTACAACTGTTTTGCCATATCAATGCTGTCTGCATTCACATCTTTTATATGGTCACGTGTTAACCGATAAACAACGGGGCTTAACAGCAACAAGGCTATCAAATTAGGGATCGCCATCATGGCATTTAATGTATCCGCCAATAACCAAACAAAATCAAGGGATTGCGTTGCACCGATAGGTAAAGCAATCAACCATAACACTCTATATGGCTTTATCGCACGCAACCCAAATAAATATTGCACACATTTTTCGCCATAAAAACTCCAACCTAGAATAGTGGTAAATGCAAATATGGCTAATGCGATAGCAACAATATAATTTCCACCTGGTATTGCTGTTTGGAATGATGATGCGGTTAATGTCGCTCCTGTTTCACTAGTCAACCACCCACCGGTTATAATAATAGTTAACCCCGTGACAGAACACACAATGATAGTGTCAATAAATGTCCCTAACATCGCAATAAGTCCTTGGCGAATAGGGTTTTGTGTTTTTGCAGCGGCATGGGCGATAGGTGCACTCCCCAAACCAGCTTCATTGGAAAATACGCCTCGAGCAACCCCAAAGCGGATTGCGGCCCATACTGCCGCCCCCGCAAACCCACCTTGGGCAGCAACTGGGTTAAATGCCGAAGTAACAACCAGTGAAAGTGCTGCAGGGATCTCAGTAAAATAGATGCCAAGTACAATGACACCCGCGCCAAAATAGGCAACGGTCATAAATGGGACAAGTTTTCCTGCAACATCAGAGATACGTCGCAGCCCACCAATCAATACCGCACCAACTAATAAAACTAAAACCCCTGCAGTCAACCATTTATGCACACCAAAGTTACTTTCTAGTACATCTGCCACTGAGTTCGCTTGTACTGTATTTCCGATGCCAAAACTGGCACATGCACCAAAAAAGGCAAATAATGTTCCCAACCAAATCCATTTAGGGCCTAATCCATTTTTAATGTAGTACATTGGACCGCCAATATACTGGCCATATTTATCCACTTCACGAAAGCGAACGGCTAAAACAGCCTCCGAATATTTTGTTGCCATTCCTACTAATGCCGTCATCCACATCCAGAATAATGCACCTGGCCCGCCCATGACAACTGCCGTCGCTACCCCGGCAATATTCCCCGTACCGATAGTTGCCGATAACGCTGTCATTAATGCATTAAAAGGTGATATTTGTCCCTCACCGCGTGATTCGTTCTTTTGAAATAATAACTTAAAACCTGTTCCAATTTTTCTTATCGGTAAGAATGCAAGCCGGATTTGCATATAAATACCAACGCCTAAGATCCCAACAAGCATTGGTACTCCCCACACTATTCCATTTAGTTCACTTAACCACGTAGTTATCAAATCCATCCTACCCCCAATTAACTCGTATTAATTAACAAAACAATCAAATTCATAACAATTTCTTATCAATCCAATAAAGATTAAAAGTGACATAAAAGCGAATTAAATTTCAATAATTCATCATTTAAAGTAGAAGATTGTGAGTAAGCTCACTTGTGGTTTATCGTTTGCAGTTATTAATACAGTTAATTGTGAATCGAAATTAAGATTGAGTTTGTTAGATATGAATAGGTATTTTGAGGGAATATATTTGCATATTGTGTCAATAAAAATGCCCAGTAATTAAACTATTACTGGGCAGATACTAAAATAGTTGTCTATATAAAGCTAACTTAGACTCATTATCTCGGCTACTTTAAGTATTCACCTGAGCGCAATGCTTCAATCCGTTTGTCTAATGGCGGGTGTGATAAAAATAACTCACTAAATGCTTTACCACGACCATTAATACAAAACGCCATTAAACGGCCTTCTTCTTGTGGCTCATAGCTCGTTTTTAACCGTTGCAAAGCAGCTATCATCTTTTCACGACCGACTAATTTTGCCGAACCCGCATCCGCATGGAACTCACGATAACGAGAGAACCACATAGTGATAATGCTCGCCAAAATACCGAAGACAATTTCAAGTACCATAGAAACCGCGAAATAAACCATTGGGTTACCATTGCTACTCTCACTTTCGTTATCACTGTTGGACATAAAACCTGCCGCAACCTGTGCAATTATACGCGAAATAAAGATAACGAACGTATTCACGACACCTTGTAATAAAGTCATCGTCACCATGTCACCATTGGCAATATGGCTAATTTCATGAGCAATAACCGCTTCCGCTTCATCACGGCTCATATTTTCTAATAACCCAGTACTCACCGCGACAAGTGAAGCATCACGACGGGCACCTGTTGCAAACGCGTTGATATCAGGCGCATGATAGATAGCCACTTGTGGCATTTGAATGCCAACTTGTTGTGCTTGGCGCTCAACAGTTGAGACTAACCATTGTTCCGTTTGGTTACGTGGAGTTTCGATAACTTCACCACCTACTGATTTCAGCGCCATCCATTTAGACATTAATAGTGATATGAAAGCACCACCAAAACCAAATAGACCAGCCATGATCATCAGGCCTTGAACACTACTACCGCGGATCCCAGTTAAGCTTAGGATTATCCCAAACACAAACATAACCGCTAAGTTCGTGAGTAAGAATAAAGCAATTCTCATCATTTTTTATGTATTCCTTGGTAAAAACAAATATACGTAGAATTTACTTTATAAATAAGGTTTTTTCACACTTTTTCAAGTGCATTAACGCGAAAACCCTAAAAAATAACATAACTTTACATAGCTATGCTCAAAACTCATTATCATAATCTAAATAAATTATAACCTCTTACTATAAAAATTTAACCATTTGTTTTTAAAGGTTCATTTAATAACCACTTAAATTTAAAGTTAATTTTAATTGAAACGATAAAGCTGTTTGCTCAATCACCAAAAGCAATTTAGTGTATTTATCTATCTTATCACTCATTTTGTTCACCAAATGAATGAATATTCATTTTTACTTTCATTCTATTAAAAAATAATGCCACATTAAGTGGCACTATTTATTCTATTTCGATCTGTTGTTTTGTTCTAAAGCTAATTAGTTTTTTCTTTAGTCGTTTTTGTTACTTTATCTTTTGCTGTTTT